>NZ_JBFRYC010000008.1:0-140897 GCF_040892615.1 Thioclava arctica | reverse complement strand
CGCCATTTTTCGATTCCAGATCGAAGTTGACCCTTGGGTCAGCGGGATATCCGGGCGGCAACCAATAGGCATCGTTAAGGGACGTGCGGCCGGCACCGATTTCAGCCCGGACATATGGGCCGTAAGTGACGCTCGCCACGTTTTTCGGATTGATCACAGTCACCGGGCTGGGGGCTGTTTCCATGCCTCCCGCCATAGCTCCGATCGACGTCAGAGCGGTGGCTCCCATAAATGACAGTGCAGCGGCTGCAATTTTTGAACGCATTACGTTTCTCCTGGTACTTCCTCGCCGCACGTCAGAGCACCATGTGCCGCGAAACGGTCGAATTAATCTTCATGGCTTGTATGGAAAAGACACTTACGCGCGGCCTGGGTCAACGATCAACGTGACCTGACCAAAATCAAGTCACGCCAATGTGCCAATAAAACCACGTATTTATTAACCATGTCCTGCCAAGACAGCGATCCGCACGGCCTCGGCATCTGCTGCCAGACGCGCCGCCTCGGTTGGCGAAACGGGTGCCCCCAGAATAGTAGAAACCGCAGTCACGGCGTCCGGCGAAATCGGTACAGTTTTGTCAGACGCGACGCCGAGGAACACGGCCATCAATGTCTCGTTGCTGTTGCTGACGCCGGGAAGCGAAATCGATCCATCCAACGCATCGCGCAGCATGGACAGGTTTTGCAAAGGAGAATCAATATAGGTCTGGTTGTCGAAGTTCGTCGACAAAGACATGACGATGTCGCTGAGGGACTGGTTGTAGAACGCTGCCATCTCGGGCGAGAGGGTTGCCATAGCTTCGGCATAGGCGCGATCCAGCACATGGCTCGGCGAGCGCGCGACGTTCAGGCGGCCCAGTTCAACTTCGGGGAGACCTTCTTGCGACCAGACGGGCTTGCCAGAGCGGGTCGACCCCGCACTCCCGGCCTTCGGGCCTTTGCCTTCTGAATCGGCGTCGGGACCACCTTGACCGTGACCGTCGTCACCCTGACCACTCGCGCCGTTTTTCGGGCCTTTTTTGCCACCCGTATCCGTATGACCGCTGTCGTCTCCGGTCTGCCCATCGGAGTGTCCACCTTGGCCGCCCTTATTCCCGGCGCCAGCGCCTTCAGTGTGGCTGCCACTCGTGCCTTCTTCGGCATTTGCTGCGCCAAGGAAACCATACGAGCTTCCGAAGTAAGAGGTGCCGCCGATGATTGCGACGATTGCCGCCACTGAAAGCCCCGTCAGCATCGACCGCTTCCGATTATTATTTGAGCCAATCATAATATCATCCCCTAGATTTTCTTTGTTCTGTGATGTGTTTGATTGCGCCACAGAACACGTCCCCGAAACTGGCGGCGCAGAAAACTATGCGCCGCCGCCTCTCCTAAGCGTCAAGCGCTGATCAGCCGTGGCCAGCCAGAACTGCTACGCGCACTGCTTCTGCGTCTACAGCAAGAGCCGCCGCAGCATCCCCGGTGATGGGCGTCCCAAGAATTTTCGAGACCGCAATCACCGTATCAGTTGTGATCGGCACGGTTTTGTCCGAAGCGACGCCAAGGAAGACTGCCTCAAGCACCTCGTTGCTATTGGTCACACCCGGCAGCGAGATCGAGCCGTCAAGCGCATCACGCAAGAATGCAAGGTTCTGCAGCGGTGAGTCGACATAGGACTGTTGGTCGAAATTGAGCGACAGATTTGAGATAATGTCGTCTAAGCTCATGTTGTAGAACGTCACCATGTCGGTGTTCAGGCTTGCCAGCGCCTCGTCATAAGCGCGATCAAGCACATGCGACGGAGAGCGCGCAACGCTCAACCGACCAAGCTCTACTTCAGGAATACCTTCTTCAGCCCAATTCGGTTTGCCGGAACGGGTGGACCCTTCGTTGCCAGCCTTCGGCCCTTTGCCTTCAGAGTCCGCGTCCGGACCACCTTGACCCTGACCATCGTTACCCTTGGCGCCTTGGCCATTTTGACCTTTGGAACCTTGCCCTTGCTGACCCTGATCCCCACCCGACGATTCTGCGACTGCCGCACCCGACAGATGGCTGAGCGGTTGGAAGGCGAGATTACCGCCAAAACCGATAGCCAAAGCCAATGCCGAAACGGTTGCCACACGCTTTGCGGGAAGTAAGATATTAACACTCATGTAATTCTCCTCCAAATAAAACTCTTGTCTAGCAGAGCTGAGAATTAAAATATCGGAGCCAAGTCCAACTTTCATTGATGTGGATCAACGGAGATCGCCTAAGTTGCGAAAACCCGTCGTTATTTTTGGATCAGTCGGTCCAGTTTCTATCGGTGGCGACAAACCAATGAGGATCGTTTGATATCTGGAGCGCTATCACGACATCAGGATGTCTGACGCAACCGTTTCGCGCATCCTGCGCTGCCATGGGATGAACAGCCTTCCGCACGGCACCCCGATGCGCAAAGTTCATACCAGACGATATCAGAAACAGGCGCCGGGGCATCATAACCAGATGACGTTAAGCTCCTGACCTTTGTCGGCAAAAAAGGGCTAGGCGGCCATGAGTTCCAAGCCAAATTCCATTGGCATGTCGAGGAGCTGGGCATCCACCATTGAATTTCAATCGAGCCGCGACCGGAGCCCGGTAGGTTTTTACACCGATCGGCACAGGTGAAGCAATCGCTCGACATGCGGTGCTTTCATTTCGCGCAGCGGGGCGGCCGATTACGGCGCTCAGGAACCTCGCGTTCAGCCGGGGTCCGGCAGTCCAAGCCTGAATGCGGGCGCTTTGTGTTGCAATCAATCGCTCAGGCAGCGATCAAACTTTGTGCGTGGACAGATTGAGGAACATAGTCTCGTTGAGCAGCTCGTGGCGCATGCGCCCGTTGCAGCTCTCCTCGAAGACACCGCAAGCTCTATCCCGTTCACGCAGGAGGCCGACCTGCGCCAGAATTCGCGGCGCCTTCGTCATGTCGGTGAACTGACAGTCCCTTTCCTGTTCCGGCGTCACGGGCGAGCAAGCAGGTCAGGGTTGCTCGCGCTGCGCTGCGGGAAGCTGCAGGGTCACGCGCAGGCCCGGAGACATGTTCTCGATCTTCAACGCGCCGCCAACCGCCTGAGCGATCTCGGTGCTGATCGCCAGCCCCAACCCATGCCCGCTTTCATCGGCACGCATGCCGCGCAGCCGGAACTCGTCGATGCGGTCCTCCGCCATGCCGGGGCCGTCATCGAGCACGTCGATCTCGACCATCTCGTGCCGTCGGGCTGCGCTGATCGTTACAAGGCTCGTGGCGTGACGGCTCGCATTCTCGATCAGGACCCCGAGGGCCTCGGTGAGGTCATTGGCTTCAAGCGCGACACAGACATCCTCCGGCACCGCGATCTGCCAATCCAGCGCACTGCCATCGGGCGTGCGCCGGACGACCGAGACGATATTTCGGGCCACTGGCGCAACCGTGGCCTTGCCTTTCGTCGTGCCCCCTGCGAGCCGTGATCGCGTCAGTTCCCGATCGACATGCCGGCGCATCGCATCCGCGATTTCCTCAATCGCGCGGGCAGCTTCGTTTTGATCGTTCTTTCTTAGGCGATCGGCCTCTCCCAGAAGGGCTTGCAACGGGGTCTTGAACCCGTGCGCAAGATCGCCAGCGCGCCGCCTTGCGCGTTCAAGCTCTGCCTCGCGCGCGTCGATCAAAGCATCGACCTCGATGGCAAGCGGCAAGACTTCCTTCGGGAAATCGTCGCCAAGTCGTTTCTGCTGGCCAGATCGTACTGCGAGAACGCGTTTGCCAACCTCGGCAAGCGGGCGCAAACCGAAGAACAGTTGAACCCAGCCGGCCACGATCAAAGCAATCGCGAGGATCACGTTATAGGGGACAAGATCGCGTAAAAAATCGGCGCGCGCCTGCCTGAGGTCTGCCGTAGTGAGCGCAACCGCAGCGCGAACCCGTTCGCTTCCAAGGGACGGCGGCAACGTGACGCTGCGTTCAAGGGTAAGAAGCGAGCCGTCCGCCTGATCGGGAAGAATATGGATGTGAACATGACCATCAGGCAGTTCATCAGGCGGTAGCGGAAGCACGTGATCCCAAAGCGAACGCGAGCGCAAGAGCGCCCCTTCGACAACGATTTGCCAGTAGAGCCCGCTCAGCGGTTGATCAAAGCGCGGGTCCGCAGGTGGATTTTGCAACTCTAGGGTGCCATCGGCGTTACGTCCCAACCCGGCCACGACCTGATCAAGCTGGACCGATAGTTC
Organism: Thioclava arctica; assembly: GCF_040892615.1. Taxonomy (NCBI): domain Bacteria; kingdom Pseudomonadati; phylum Pseudomonadota; class Alphaproteobacteria; order Rhodobacterales; family Paracoccaceae; genus Thioclava; species Thioclava arctica. The sequence goes on along the minus strand of NZ_JBFRYC010000008.1, from coordinate 136,694 downwards.
GGCCTCGGCACGGCGCTGGACATGGGCTGCGAATAGGGCCGTCAACGCGATAGAGGCAATGACCAATGCGACCACGATCGCGAGCGCACCCGCGAGCGCAAGTCGCAGCCGGAGTGAGAGACGCCTCACGCAGCATCCCCTTCGAGAAAGTAGCCAAAGCCGCGTCGCGTGCCGATGACACCGGGCCCAAGTTTGCGGCGCAGGCGCGCAATGACCGCCTCAAGCGCATTCGCCTCACGGGAATCGTCGTCGCCATAGAGGTGTTCAAGTAGCTCCGTTGGCGGCACGACCCGGTCGCGATGCAGCATCAGATAGGAAAGGAGCCGAAACTCAAGCGCAGTGGTCGAAAGCGGGACGCCGCCGATCAAAGCGCTCATCCGGTTGCTGTCGAGCGTCAGATCGCCAACGCTCTGGCTCGCCGAGGCGCGCCCCGCCGAACGACGGATCAGCGCGCGGGCCCGGGCCACGAGTTCTTCCATGCGAAACGGCTTTGGCAGGTAATCGTCAGCCCCAGCGTCAATTCCCTCGACCCGTTCGGTCCACGCACCGCGCGCCGTAAGCACAAGCACAGGCATCTCACGGCCATTGGCCCGCCATTTTTTCAAGACGCTCAATCCGTCCATGTGTGGCAAGCCAAGGTCGAGAATGACGAGATCGTAGTCTTCGGTGTCGCCCAGAAACCAGGCATCAAGCCCGTCTGCGCAAGTCTCAACGCGGTATCCGGCCGCCTCCAAAGCGGTCTTCAGGTCCGCCGCAATCCTTGGATCGTCTTCGACCGCCAACACACGCATCAGTTTTCCTCGCCGCCATCTCTTTCGTTGTTACCAACTGGTAAGCCGGTCGCCGCGTCAACCTCAAGCTCGACGACGCGTCCCTGAGGTGTGATGAGCTTCAGCTTATAAACATAGAGTCCATCGCTCTCTTCAAGTTCGACCTTGATGATGCGCCCGCCATATTGCTTCTGAATACCAGAGGATATCTGTTTCAACGACAGAATCTCGTTCCGCTCGACAGCACTGCGCGCCCGATCATGGTCGGCGCCGCCGTTTTGGCCGGACGAGTCGCCGCCCGCACGCTGGCTAAGTGCCGGGCTGGCCAGCAGGACAAGAAGGATGGTGATGAGATGTTTCATACTGTCTTTTACCCCAACATACCTGACAAAACGCTGACAGGTCCCGTCAGGACAGTGTCAGCACGCCTATGACATGAATGGTGCATCGGGCAAACACGCCCAGCTTTCACTCGCAGGAGTTCACCATGAAACGCAGCATTATTTTCACGACCGCCGTTACGGCCGCTATTGGCTGCTTTGCTCTGGGCGCGGCTCAGGCACAGGGACCGGCAGGCAAGGGTGCGACCCCAATGGGAGCACAATCCGGGCAATTCACACTGCCCCAGCAGCGCGAAACCGTCAAAATCCAGAACCAGAAACGTGAAACCAACGAATACCGCAAAGAGTATCGCAACGGTGAGGCGGAATATGACATGCCCTCCAACTACCGCGAACGCGTTGGCGAGGCGAACCAGATTCGCAACCAATGGAAAAATATGGACGAGGTCACGAATGGCCTTCGCTCGGAGGGCTACCAGATCCGCAAGATCGAGATGGAGCGCTACGGCTATGAGGCCGACGTGCTCAACGGCGACGGTCGTAAACTCACGCTTCGTCTTGATCCGATCTCGGGCAAAGTAATCGGCTCGGAACTCGATTGATGATCACCGTGACAACCTCGCACGCGCCATGATCACCGGGCGCAAACGCGTCTGATCATAGCGCCGCGAGGTCGGGCGAGCCTGCCGTGTCCCCAAGGCTCGCCCGAACTACAATTTTCTAGAGACAAAGCATCATGACCATTTGCTCCGCTGCGCTTGTTGCGGGCAACTCGAAGAATTCGACATCATTATCGAACACATTGGAGGCCGGGTTCTGCGTCGATGCGCTAATGTCCGTCGTCAGGTTTTTTGGACACCATGGCAGCTTTCTGACCGAAGGGCGGCAATTGCAACATCAGCACGGATATCAAAATCTACTAGATATAAGCGCGACCAACTCGTCTCATTGACTTGCAATGGCGTCAGCAGCGCGAAGGGCCAACGCCATAATTGTCAGACTGGGAGCTTCCCCGCCCCCGGATGTGGGAAACGTGCTGGCATCTGCAATCCAGAGGTTCGGATGATCATGCGCCCGCCCCAATGGGTCGGCGACCGACGTGGTGCGGTCCGACCCCATCCGGGCGGTGCCAAAAACATGCGTGGCGGTAAAGCTATCGCGGCTGCCTGCCTCTTCCACCAGCACTGCCCCGGCCTCTGCCAGAACCGCCCGCGCTGCCTTGGCCATTTGGCGCAAACGCGTCACACTTTGCTCGGTCAATACGGAAGATATCCGCGCGACGGGCAGGCCGTGGGCATCGCGCTGCAGTGGATCAAGGTCGATTCCAGAGCGGGCATCGGGCACGACCCGCCCAACCGCGCCTACCGCCAGCGCACTGCCAAAGCTTTCACGCAGCGCGGCCTTAAACTCCGCGCCAAAGCCAGGAACCAGCCGCGTGGCATAACCAATGGGGCCGTTTAGCCCCGTCTCAAGCGTGGTATGATTGAGCCGGAAATCAGCCACACGCGCGTCTGCCTGACTCGGCGTCCAACAGATTGCATCAGCGGGTAGACCAAGATGGCTACCAGTAAGGCCCGGCACAAACCCGACGCTGCGCCAAGACAACGTCTCCATGAAGTTTCGTCCAACTTGACCCGAGCTATTGGCCACGCCATCCGGCATTTCGGCGTTGGCCGACAGCAAAAGAAGCCGGGGGGTCTGCACCGCCCCTGCGGCCAATACGAGGATCGGCGTCTCGATGCTTTCACGTCGACCCGCGACAATGGCGTCGATCCGGACAATCCGACCATTGGGGCCAGTATGCAGGCGGGTGACGATGGAATTCGGCAGCAGCGTCAAGCGCCCCGTCTCGTCGGCTTGCGGCAAGAAAGTGACATCGGCTGATCCCTTGTCACCCAAGGGGCAACCGCGCGAGCATTGACCGCAATAGTTACAGGGCGGCCGGCCCTTCCACGGTGCAGACAAAGCTGCACGCGGGTTCACCTGCCAGCTTTGACCCAATCGCGACCCGGCCTGCTGCAGGGCCAACGCACCGGGGCTTAGCGGGTGCGGCGGCAGAGGATAAGGGCGACTGCGCCAGCGCTCGTCGTTGGTGTCGGCCCCAGCCACGCCCAAAACGTCTTCGACCTCGGTATAAAGCGGTTCGAGATCGGCGTAGCCAAGTGGCCAGTCTGTTCCTGAACCGGTCAGGCTGTGTTGGCGAAAGGCATCCGGGTGCAGGCGGTGCGCCTCTCCTACGAAATGCAGCGTGCTGCCGCCGACACCCTGCACATGCGAATAACCGCTGCTCGAAGGCGGGCGCGGCGATCCTGCTGGCAGACGCCACGGAAAACCGCCGCGCGACCACGAAGCAAGATCTTCACTGTCCGCATGCAGCGTGCCAAGGTCGCCATAGGTGATACTGGCCTGGCTGCCGGGCCGGACGGGAAAGCCCTTTCGTTCCCACCCGGGGCTGTCCAGTGGATAGTCGCGTGCGGGATCAAAGGTGGGGCCTGCCTCGAGCAGAAGCACGCGTAGCCCATGCTGGCACAGTCGCCATGCTGCCGCAGCGCCCCCTGCGCCAGAACCGACGACGACGGCATCATGCCCCGTGATCAGCCCCATGGCGGAGGATAACCGTTTGGCTGCGGCGCGGGGTCAAGCGGAAAACCCACAATCGCTTCAGATCGGGCGTAATAGAACTCGACCGCCAGAGCACGAAGGATGTGATAGAACCGCCCCGGTATCGCGTTGAAATCGGCGCTTTCCATAGCGGTCAGAACTTCAGTTTGTTGAGAGGGCGCAAGGGCGTGAAAAGGCTTATCCGTAAGATGGTCCAACCAGTCCAGCGCCGCCACAAACAGTCGCGTCATCATCTCGTTTTCTGCCACGAAATTGGCGATGTCTCGGTCCACCTCCAGCGCGCTGGCCGAAGGTGAAAAATCATCAGCAGGCAGAAGGGTGTCGACCACAGAAGTAAGCGAAGCCATCGGGGCGGTATCGGCAACAGCCGACCCGCAGACCGATGCCAAGCCAACACTTAACATACCCATCAAAACGGCGCGCCGCTTGGCGTTCAGTATGGGCGTCCTTGCCCCAAAGCCTTCGCCTCCAAAACGCAGCGGCATTTCTGGCGCGATCCTCAACAACCGAGCGTTAACCCGGAGTAACCGATGTGGTTGTTACCGTATCCGGCTTCTTCGTACCGCCCACACCGAACTGGACACCACGCTTACAGAAATCGTAGCCGAAGGTCATCGAGGCATCGCTCGTGTTGTAGCCAATGCCAAGGTCGCATCCGAAGGTGCCGTCAAGGTTGTAGGTCACGCCTGCCGACGCAGCCGGTGCGTCGCGCTTATTGGTTGACAATAGCTTAAGAGACACACCGGGAGTCCCGCCGCCAATACCTGTCCCACCGAAGGTCCAAGAAAGTCCAAGAAACAGCGAAGGATCGTTTTTGACACTTGTAGTGGTGGTGGTGGGGGGAGCGAGTTCTCCAGCAAAAGATGCCGTCGCACTTGCAAGCACAAATACCAGTGGAACAAATTTCGTAAACATGCGGTTTAATCCTCTACGGGTTATTTCAAGACATTAACTATCACGCGACCGTGAAACATAGCTATGCCAAAGTAACAAAAATGCCTGTGGATGGCCCAAATTCCAAAGCCAGAAAGACATGTGACTACTTCGTGCAACCAACATGGTGCGAAACGAGCCCTCTGGGTTCCCGCCCTGCCGACTTAGATCTTCGTTTTGCGCTGCGATTCTTATAAACGACCGATATTGCGGGCTTATCTGGACACAGCGCGGCATCCGAGCGGGTCCAGAGCCCACCCTACCTCTAATACGTGGCTTCTATCACCGGTGAGCGAACGTCGTGTTTAGGCAATCAGCCGTCTTGGGGACGTTCGGCGACGAACCGACTCGCGCAGACTCGGTAATGGACGAAGTCGCATCCCTCCGTCAGAGGTAAAGTAATCTTTTCAATATGACGTTTTAAAAAGCGAAAATGGTTTGTCAGGCTTGCACTCCCCCTCCTGCGGGATCGACGCCGCGCCCTCGCCTTGACCCAAGCAAGCGTGGCCAAGGCGGCGGTGATCAGCATCCCGACACTGCACAACCTCGAACAGGGCAAGGGCAGCATTAGGTCGCTGTCGCGCGACCTGATCGGCAGGATCGAGACATTCCTGCGGGTCCTTTTCGCCCTCGGGATCGGCGTTGTTGCAAAATGGCAGCTTGAGGCGTGACGACCCCGTTCCCCATTGGGGTCAGACCACACGGACGGTCTCGGCGGTGCCGAGGGCGCTAATGCGGTTGATGCGGGCTATGCGTATCTGGATTTCAGCGGTCTGGCGGTCTGGGTCTCTCGCGACGATGCGCTCGCCCCCCCTTTACAAATGAGCCAATCCTCTCTGGGGATTAATCAAGCGAAACCGGTCCTATTTCGGGGTAGAGGTCGCCTGGCCCCGGATTTTGCGGGTCTGTTTCTCCTCCGAAATGATGCAGAATTCCCCAAACTGCATTGAGCGCCGTCTGCACTGCACCTTCGACCCAAGCTGGCGTCCAACTGATACCGTCCCCCGCCAAGAAAATCCCGCGTTGCTCGGCAGGCAGAAGATCCTGCATGAAATGCCCATACATACGGTGATTGTAGCGGTAGTGCCCCGGCAACGCCCCTTTGAAGGCCCCAAGGAAATTTTCGTCTGCCTCCCAGCTCACGCAGATAGGATTACCTCGGATATGGCTAGCAATATCTACCCCCGGATAGATATGCGACAGCGCCGCCAACGCGAGTTCGACGCGGGTTTCGGCATCAAGTGGCAGGACTTTCAGCGCATCTGTCATCCACGAATAGGATAGGCAGATCACCGCTGGCCGATCCGGACCATAGTCGAACAGATAAGTCCCCCGTGTAATTCTGTCAGTCAGGGTCATCGACATCACCGGACGGCCCGTTTCTGGATCAATGTCGTTCCAGAAAGGCCGGTCGACCATTACAAAGGTCTTAGCCGCCTGCATGTAGCGGGTGCGATCCAGAGCCATCCACAATTTTTGATCGAACAAAGCTTCATCGGTTTCGATGGAAGTCGTCAGCAAATGGGTCTGGCAGGTCACCAAGACCGCCTCATAAAGATCCGTATGTCCCCAACGATCAGTGACAGCGATCTTTCCCGATGCGTCGCGCGCGATCTTGGCGACCCTGCCACGTGTCGCCCCGCCATTTAGCTCGGACAAAGAGCTGCGACCCCAAAATTCGCAATTGACCGGCAAGCGCCACAGCTTCTGAAGAACATCCTCGGCCCCGCCCTCAATATAGCGTTGTTCTTCATCTAGTCGGCACAGATTTACCCTAAGAATTTCCAGCATCGAATTTGGAAAATCGCTGTCCCAACCTCCGGTTCCAAACCCGACTTGCCCGAAAACCTCGCGATGGCGAAAGGTGAGTTTTCGAAATGCCTCTGACGATGTGACAAAATCATAAAACGTCCGCTCATCCCATTCCGACACCAGCGGGTCCCACAATTCCTTCACGCGTTTGGGATCGCGCGACCGTACTGCGGCTTGCAGATCACAGAACCGTGCGCCCTCCTCAAGTGCCGCATCATAGGCATGAGCGACCTCGCGATAGAGGGTGGGTAGATCGTCGATGGAACGGGCGAAGAGGGTTTCCCCCTCCAAATCGATGACCGTTGACCCCGCAGCGTCACTTAGTGGGTTTGGAAACGGCATGCTCTTGCACCCGACACGGTCAACATAATGATAGAAGGCACGCGATGAGACTGGAAAGCGCATACCACCAAGTTCGGCGACGACATCCTCAGTCCCCTCGAAAATCTCCGATCTGAGCCGCCCGCCAAATTTTCCGGATTCGTAAACCACGGGGCGAAGCCCGAGTTTCATCAGTTCATGACCAGCAACCACTCCGGCCGCTCCGGCCCCGATCACAGCCACCGACGCACCTTGACGCGCATCTGGAATTCGACCCAAGCCGCCAGGATGCGCGAGCCAGTCATCATAGGCGAATGGAAAGTCCGGGCCGAAGGCTGCAAACTCTTTCATGCGAGCTTCCTCTCTTGCACTTCTCAATTTTTGGATGTCGTCGCCTAACATGCGACTCAACGCGTCGGTTGACAGGAGATCATATTGAAAATCGTCGTTTGCCAACCCTGACCTAGCAATGGAGATCTGAATGGCGTCTTCGCGCGGATCGAAGAGGTAGCCCATTTAGCAGCCCGAGCGGGTGCGGCACTTGCCATATTTCCGGAACTTATTTTGCCCGGTTACAATCAACAAGATTCACTTATTTCTCGCGCTCAATCGCTTGACGGTCCTTGGTTGACACGGCTTCAAACCTTCGCGCGCAAAAGCGGCGTTGCTTTGGTTCTCGGGAGGCCCTAGCGCGCCGACGATGCGATTTTCAATGCCGCGACGGTGATCGGGGGACAGGGTGAAGTGCTGGCACATTATCAGAAAATTCAGCTTTTCGGTGATAAGGAAAAATCTGTCTTCACCTCTGGAACAGAGCCCCCTCCTCTCTTCTCACTCTTTCATCGCAGGATCGGTCTGCTGATCCGCTATGATATAGAATTTCCGCAGCATGCTTCGATGATTGCAAAGCGTGGCGCTGAAATCATCTTGGTTCCCACAGCCAATCCAGCGGGATTTGAGAATGTTCAAGAGTCGCTCATTCCCGCCCGTGCCTACGAAAACCGTCTCACGGTGGTCCATGCTAATTATTGCGGCGCCGAAGGCAGTCTGAATTACGGCGGACGCTCAGTAATATTCGGTCCCGACGCGCAAGAGATCGCAGCGGCAGGATTGCAGGAAGCAATACTAATCGCAGACATTCCGGCCCACGATACTTACCCAGCAGACACACTTTCCAATCAGGCTGAGGACTATCGGCCCATCTGACGTGTTGAATGCCACCGAGAACTGACCCGGTAGAAGTCAGAGTTGTCGCTGACGGGATGTGTAGGGGTTATTAGAGTGATAAACATGGTTTTTTTGAGCGTAATTCATTGATGAGCACGAAGAGACAACATGCTCACCTTCGGCCCGCATCCCCTTTTCGCCCCCCAGCCGAAGGGGCCCTGCCACTTTCGAAACCCCATCTAAATTGAGAAATCAAGATCGCGGTCGGAACAAATTTCGGAACGCGCCTACGCAAAGTCGCGGCGACAATCCTTGGCGATTTGTATTTTGGATACCGATAGAGTTACGAGACCTAACCGGCTAGTTGTTCGGTCCCGGCATTTGGTGGATCGGATTTAAGATGGATCGATCCGGCTCTAAAGTCCGGATCTTGCAGATGTATTCGTAAGGCGTGAGATCGCTGAGTGTCTTCATCCTACGGGCGAAGTTGTAGGCAGCCTTGAAATCGGCGAGGTGGGCGCGCAATTGGTCGTGGTTTTCGTAATGGAAGCGTTTGACGGTCGCCTCCTTGATCGTCCGGTTCATTCTCTCGACCTGGCCATTGGTCCACGGATGGTTTGGCTTGGTCAGGCGGTGCTCGATCCCATTTGCCTCGCAGATGATGTCGAAGCGCATCTGGCGCGAATATGCCGTGTTCCTGTTGCGGGGCTGCTCGGCGAAGTGGATGCCGTTATCCGTTGCCCGGCAGTGGTTTGCTTGCAAACCATGAAAGGGGGTCAGGATCGTACAGATGCGATAGGGGACAGCCTTGAGCAGATGTTCGAGGAACTCCCTGGCGGTCTTGCGATCCGCCTTTTCCACGAGTTGGGTGGTCGCAAATTTGCTGGTCCGGTCAATGCCAACAAAGAGATAGAGTTTGCCCTCCGCCGTCTGAACTTCAGCGATATCGATGTGAAAGAAACCCCCTCTCGTCCATGTAAACATACTCTGCCGGGCAGTGGATGGGATAGCGCTTAAACTGCTGCCGCTTTGGCTTGTCACCCTCGCCATCCGGCAAGCGAGAGATGCCATGTCGCTGAAGGCAGCGATGGAGCGCCGACCGTGTCAGATGCGGAAGCGACGGCTGGGGAGCATAGAGGCAATCATCCCGCGGCAGTCGCGTGTGCCGCCGGAATGCGACGATCATCGCCTCCTCAGCGTCGGTGAGAACCGTCGGACGTGGCTCCTTCGGCCCGGTTTTCAGATTCTCGACCGTCGCGCGCTTGCGCCATTTTGTGACGGTTTTTGGGTTGAGGCCCAGCTCCTTGCTCAGCTTCGCGAGCGAAGCTTGCGCTTCTCGGGACATTGCTTCGCAATACCCTGCCAGCCAAAGGATCGCCGTATTTCTGCTCTGACGGCGTGCGCCCCTCTCGGCGATGCAAGCATCACCTGCTGGTCAACGGGATCGTGGCGCTCCCGCGTCGAACTTGACCCACAAGGCTTCCGCCCATTCCTGAGAAAGGATCGCACCATCAAACCGTGGGATTGAACACCTAAATCAATCCATCGATGAATTCAGCGTGCGGCTACAAAGTCGCTACGCATAGAAAAAGGGCTGCAAAACATGCAGCCCTTTAAAATCGTTGAGAAATATACTCGCCCGCAGTTAGCGCTTGGAGAACTGGAAGCTCCGGCGAGCTTTGCGCTTGCCGTATTTCTTACGTTCCACAACGCGCGAGTCGCGGGTCAGGAAGCCTGCGGCTTTGAGAGCAGCACGCATGCTGGGATCATAAAGCTGCAACGCTTTCGAGATGCCGTGCTTGACCGCACCAGCTTGACCCGACAGGCCACCACCGGCGACGGTGGCGAACACGTCGAACTCACCGCGCACATTGGCGACGTCGAACGGCTGGTTCACGATCAGCTGCAGCACGGGGCGCGCGAAATAAACCGGCATCTCTTTGCCGTTTACTACGATCTTGCCCGTACCCGGCTTGATCCAAACGCGGGCGACCGCGTCTTTACGTTTGCCGGTCGCATAGGAACGGCCGAGCGCGTCGCGCACGGGCTCACGCGGAGCGGCGGTTTCAGTGTCGGGCGCGAGCGCGGCGTCAGAGCCGGACACGACCGATTTCAGATCGTCGAGAGTCTTGATATCGTCAGACATGATCAGCTCCGAGTGTTCTTTTTGTTCATCGACTTGACGTCGAGAACTTCAGGCTGTTGCGCTTCATGCGGATGATCGGTGCCAGCGTAAACACGCAGGTTCGACATTTGCGCACTGCCCAGACGGTTGCGCGAAATCATGCGCTCCACGGCTTTGATCACCACGCGCTCAGGATGCGCGCCCTCAAGGATCTGACGCGCGGTGCGCGATTTGATCCCGCCGGGGTGGCCGGTGTGCCAGTAGTAGGTTTTGTCTTCGCGCTTGCGACCCGTCATCTGCACCTTGCCGGCGTTGATGATGATCACATTGTCGCCCATATCCATGTGCGGCGTGAAGGTGGCTTTGTGCTTGCCACGCAGACGCATTGCGACGATCGAGGCGAGACGGCCCAGCACGACGCCTTCAGCGTCGATGATGACCCATTTCTTTTCGATCTCCGCGGGTTTTGCGGTGTAGGTTTTCATTTTTAACGGCCCTTGTAGGGGATTATCGAATTCTGATGGCGGCTTTTCGACGATTTGCGTGCATATTTCAAGCCCCCTTATCGGAATTTATACATGCAAAAACAATGCGTTATAAAATAGGTATATAAATACCCCACTTTTTCACCCCCAAACACGCAGGCAAAGCCCCCGCCCTGCTCACTTTGGTGGAATCGAATAGGTCATGCTTGCCCGCGCCACCGGACGCGCGTCACCATCCGAAAACATCAGCGCCTCGCCCACCGCCAGCACGCGCCCCAGCTTCAATATCCGCACCCGCGCGATCAAATCGACGCCTGCCACCGGTTTGCGCATGAAGTCGATACTGGCATTGGTCGTCACCGCCAGCGCCACCGGCCCGATCCGCGAAAGGATCGCCATGTAGATGCCGACATCGGCCAGCGCAAAGATGTTGGGCCCCGACACCGTGCCACCGGGGCGCAGATGCTGCTCGGCCACGCAAAGCCGCACCACCAGTTCCTCATCATCCAATGCATCAATCGCGAAATCACCCCTGACTTGCGGAAACGCCTGATCCAAAAAAATCGCCAAGGCGGCGCGATCCATTACAAGAGCCATGCTCTCTTCCCTCTCTGTCAAACCCACCCTAGAGTTTCGCCAAAGAGGAGGAGTTTCAATGACCGATCTGGTGATGCGCGAAGATAACGCTGCGGTGGCGCATTTGACGATGAACGCGCCGGGCAGCCTGAACGCGCTGTCGGATGCGATGTTGGCGGCGCTGAAATCGCGCTTTAGCGAATTGGCCAGCGACGAGACCATCAAGGTCGTGGTGCTCAAAGGTGCGGGCAAGGCATTTTGCGCGGGCCATGATCTCAAGGAAATGCAGCGCGGGCGTGAGGGGGCCGATTACGGGCGCGCCTATTTCGCCGATCTGTTCTTTCGCTGCGCCGAGGTGATGCAGATGATCCCTGCCCTGCCCCAGCCGGTGATTGCGCAGGCCCATGGCATCGCCACGGCGGCGGGCTGTCAGTTGGTGGCAAGCTGCGATCTGGCCGTGGCGGCCGAGGGCACGCGCTTTGGCGTGAATGGCGTCAATATCGGTCTGTTTTGTTCCACACCGATGGTGGCGCTGTCGCGCAACGTACCCCGCAAGGTAGCGTTTGAAATGCTCACCACGGGCGAGTTCATTGATGCTGAACGCGCCCGCGAGGTCGGGCTGGTCAACCGCGTCGCCCCCCATGACGCACTTGACGCCGAGACCGACAAGCTGGCGCAAACCCTCGCCGCCAAGCTGGGCGCGGCGGTGAAGATCGGCAAACGGGCGTTTTACGACCAGACGACTATGGATCTTGCGCAGGCCTATGAGCACACCGCCGCCGTGATGGTGGAAAACATGCTTTGGCGCGACACTGAGGAAGGGCTGCAAGCCTTCATCGAGAAACGCAAACCCGATTGGGCCGATAGCTAAAGGCTCGCCGCACGGCTTATTTGGGCAGCGAGCCGAAATTGGCCAGCGTGATCACCCCCTGTTCGGCCTTGTCGTGGACAGCGGTGTCAGAGGCAAAATCATCTACCCGCCACGCCCCAAGGTTTGAGCGATCCGAGCCGCGCCTGTCACCGCCTTTTGCGCAAGGTTCGGACTGTTGGAAGGAGAAGACGATGCCAGATCTGCTACGCAAACCCTTTGGGCGCCATGGTAAGGTGCATGACATCACCGCCGCCACTGCGGGTTGGCGCTATGTCGGATTTTCGCTCTATCGGTTGCGCGCAGGCGATCGTGTGGGCGAACAAACCGGCCCGAATGAGGTGATCCTTGTCATGATCGAGGGCAAGGCCACGATCACCGCAGCGGGGCAGGATTGGGGCAGTCTGGGCGACAGGATGGACGTTTTCGAAAAAACGCCCCCTCATTGCCTGTATGTGCCCAATGACGCGCAATGGGCCGCCTTCGCTCAAAGCGATTGCACGATTGCGGTCTGTGCCGCCCCGGGGCATGGCGGGCATCAGGCACGCCGGATCGGCCCCGATGGGATCACCCTGACCGAGCGCGGCAAAGGCAGCAATACGCGCTATATCAATAACATCGCCATGGAGGGCGAGGACTACTGCGACAGCCTGCTGGTGACCGAAGTGTTCACCCCGCCCGGTCACTGGTCAAGCTATCCCTCGCATCGTCATGACGAAGATGATTTCCCCCGCATCACCTATCTCGAAGAGACCTATTACCACCGCCTGAACCCCGCCCAAGGCTTTGGGATTCAACGCGTTTATACCGAAGATGGCACATTGGATGAAACCATGGCGGTGTCAGATGGCGATGTGGTTCTGGTCCCCCGTGGGCACCACCCATGCGGTGCGCCCTACGGGTTCGAGATGTATTACCTCAACGTGATGGCCGGACCGCGTCGAAACTGGCGTTTTGTCGCACATCCCGCAATGGAATGGATCATCGCGCGCGACGCCTGAACCCGCGATGTGCATTCCACAGAGAACCAAGACCTTTGATCTTTCCCCCTTCGCTGAAATGTCGGGGCGACTGGGGGCATCACACGGGCAAGCCTGTGACAGACAGAATTTGCTCCATATCGGGCCTAATGCGCAAAACTTTGCTCTGAAATACAGATCGCATAGACACAGATTTAACGCTAAGCCCGTTTAACACGCAGTCAGCGCCACGCAGCCCGCCCGCAAGGAGACATGATGAGCGAGAGCGATTATGATGAGGTCGATCAAAAAATCCTCGCGATTTTGCAGGTTGATAGCGACCTGCCCATCGCGGCCATCGCAGAGCGTGTCGGGCTCAGCGCCACCCCGGTCTGGCGGCGCATCAAACGAATGGAAAGCTCGGGACTGATCCGTGCCCGCGTCGCCGTGGTCGATCAGAAACTGGCCAATGTACCGATGACGATCTTTATCGGCGTCACCGCGCCACGCCACGCGATGGAATGGTTCAAGAAATTCCGCGCCCTGATCGAGGACGTCCCCGAAGTGGTCGAGGCCTATCGCCTGACCGGGGCCACCGACTACATCATGAAGGTCGTGGTGCCCGACATTGCCGCCTATGACATGGTGTACCAACGCCTGATTGAAGAGTTGGAGTTCTCGACCGTGAACTCCTCGATTTCAATGGAAGAGCTGAAATTCACCACGGCGGTGCCAACCAAATATCTCTGATCGCCACCGCGGGACGGCATTCTCAGGCTTTCGCGCGCTGCGCGTCCGCAACCGCGCGCGACGCGGATGTGGCGGCTGGCTGCGCTCCCACATCCTGAGGCATCCAGAAATCGCGCAAAGCCTCGCAGTCAGCGTCAAAAACGGCGGCGCGGCCAAGATCGGGCAGCGCACGCGCATCAGCCAATTCTTGTGCGAGGTCATAGTATCGCGCGAGGTCATGCAGCTTTTGCGCCTCTGGCCGCTCAGGTTGCGCCCAGAACGCGCCCAAACTTGCCGACACCGTGCCACGCCCCGCACGATGGCGCCAGATTCCGTTGACGGTGTCGACCTCGTAATCACACAAAAACCGCGCGCCATTTTCAGCGATGAACAGGATCGCCTGCGTCAGATAATCGGCGGTCTCGGCATCGAAAAAGTAGTTATATCCCAGACGCACCCAGCCGGGCCGCATCAGGCTATGCCCCCGCGCAATCGCGCCTTCATAAGCGCGCGAGGTCTGCGCGGAAATACCCAGCAAATCATGGCCATAAGGCCCCGCGCAGGAACATCCCCCCCGCGCCTGAATGCCAAACAGATCATTGAGCAGCGCCACAACAAATCCGTAATGCAGGCGACGTCCGTTGGCGGTGATATTGAAGGAGACAACACCAATACGCTCATGCTCAAGCGGGCCCAACACCTCGACGCCCGGTGCCTGCGCCAATTGCTGCAGCGCCGCGCTGACAAGGGCGTGTTCGCGCCGTTCGATCTCGGGCGCGCCCACCGCCTGTTTCAGCGCCATCACGGCACCGGCGCGGATATCTCCAATGATCCCGGGCGTGCCCGCCTCTTCGCGCCGCTCGATATCGCGCACATAGCTGTGGTGATCGGCGGTGACATAGCTGACCGTGCCGCCCCCCGTGACGCCCGGGCGCGCCGTGGTGAACAGCGATTTTTCCGCCACCAGAACCCCCGATGCCCCCGGCCCGCCGATGAACTTGTGCGAAGAGTAAACGATCGCGTCGATGCGGGCCTGCGCATCAACGCCGTCTAGTTGCAGGCGCATGTCGATATAGGGCGCCGCAGCGGCGAAATCACACACGAACCGCGCGCCATGCTGATGCAAAAGCCGCGCCACGGCACTCAGATCCGTGCGAATGCCCGTCACGTTCGAGGCTGCCGAAAACGCCCCGATCTTAAGGCCGGGGCCGGGATGCGCGCCAAGACGCGCGTTCAGATGCTCGAGATCAATTTGACCCGTCGCGGTCAGGCCGATCCGCTCGATCACCGCGCCGGATTCGCGCCATGGCAGATCATTGGAGTGGTGCTCGTAAGGGCCGACAAACACGACCGGAGCCTGCCCAGCACGCACCAGCGCCTCGATGCCCATCCCGCGCACCAGCCGGTCAATCGCCGCCGTCGCGCCAGTGCCGGTGAAGATCACCGCATGCTGCGGCCCTGCCCCAAGCGCCTTGGCGATGATCTGGCGCGCCTCTTCGCGCAGCGCCGTCGTTTCGCGCCCCGTCACCGAGGTCTCGGTGTGGGTGTTGCCATAGAGCGGCAAGACCGTTTGCGCGATGGCCTCTTCGAGAAAGCCAAGCGCGCGCCCCGAGGCGATGAAATCGGCATAGACCAGCGGGCGCGCGCCATAAGGGCCGGGCATTGTGGTGCGCTCGCCGATGACACTGTCGCGGATGCGCGCGATCAGGGCCTCGGTGCCTAGGTCTGCCGCTGCGCTATGCTTTGAAGCT
This sequence comes from Thioclava arctica, assembly GCF_040892615.1. Classification (NCBI taxonomy): domain Bacteria; kingdom Pseudomonadati; phylum Pseudomonadota; class Alphaproteobacteria; order Rhodobacterales; family Paracoccaceae; genus Thioclava; species Thioclava arctica. The sequence continues at coordinate 121,235 of NZ_JBFRYC010000008.1, read as the reverse complement.
GCCAAAACGGGTGTCATCGCCTGTCTTTCCTCGCATCCAGTTGAGGATATTTTTGGCACAAATTTCCGATATATCGCAATCAGCGACTATGGCTTCATGAAAAATAGCAAAATGAATCTATTTCTTTGCGCGCGACTGACAGATTTTAGAGATATTTTCCCCCAAACCTGCAAGCGCAGGAAATTCGTTTTATGATCGACCACGCGTGCACCCGGCGCAGACAGGCCAAGCCGCGACCAATCTAACCTTCCGATCACTGCGTAACGCTTTCACAAAGGCGTTGCAGTCTGCGCGCCGATTGAAGAACCCAGATGATCCCCCCAGTCGCGCCCCGCCCAAGGCGAGCATCATGAGCCATTCCTGGCGCGTCAGCTTGCTTACGCTCACCCTCGCCTCGGCCGGGGTGCCGATTTACATCCATGTGCCGAATTTCACGGTGATCGGGCTTGTGATCGGCGTGATCATTGGGGCGCGCGCGGGATATTCCGCCTTTGGCTGGATGGTGGGGCTTGCGATTGCGGGCTTTATCGGCGCGGCCGCCCTGCCCCAAGGGGCTGCGCTGGGATTTTGCGTGATCTTCGTGGTGTCGGGCTTTGCGCTGGGTGCAGATATGGTGATCCTGTCGGCCCTGTTCGCAAGCAGCCTTGCGCGCGCGGGGTTGCAGGCCAGTCAAGCCTTTGGGATCTAGAGCTTTGCCTCCAAGAGCGCACTGAAGATACTCGCCATCGCGATGGTGATGACGATGCCACGCCGGGTCTTTGCCGCGCCCTCATAACGCCCCCGTTCGCGTCTCTAGCCAAACATCAGATTAGGCAGGAACAGCGTGAGTTGGGGAACGAACAGCAGCAACAAGAGCAGTAAAAAGATAGCCAGAAAGAACGGTAAGGACTCGCGGATATACTCTTCCAGCGGGGTGTCGAGGATGCTGCACACCGTATACATCGCCACCCCAACCGGCGGCGTCATCGAGCCCAGCGTGACGATGGTCATCATCAATATGCCGAAATGCACCGGGTCCACCCCCGCCTTTTCGATCACGGGCACGAAGATCGGGGTCAGCAGCAACACAAGGATCGTGCTTTCGAAAAACAGGCCCGCAAGAAACAGGCTGATCAGGATCACCGCCACAATGGCGCGCGGGTCCGACAGGCTGGAGAGCAAGGCTTGGGCGATATCTTGAGGCGCTTGCAAAAAGATGATCGCAAACCCGATCATCCCGCTCATCAGAATGATCAGCATGATCAGACCGATATCGGTGATCGCATCGGAAAAGGCAGTGGTGATGCGCGCCAGTGTCAACTCGCGATGGGCAAACCGGCCCACAAGGATCGAATAGACGACCGCAAAGGCGCCGACCTCGGAGGGGGTGAAAATACCGCCCCGGATCGAAACGATCAGCAAGACCGGAAACAACAGTGCCCATTTCGCCTGCCACGCAGCGCGGCCCAGCTCAGAGGGGGTGGGACGGCGGCTGTCGGCCACAACATAGTTGCGCCGCTTGGCCACGATCCACGCCGCGACCATCAAAAAGACCATCATCAACAGCCCCGGCACGATCCCGGCCATGAACAGCCGCCCGATCGAAACCTGCCCGACATAGCCATACAGGATCAACCCGATCGAGGGCGGGATCGTCGCCGTGATCAGTGAAGACAACGCGATCACGCTTGACGCGTAGCCCTTGGAATAGCCGTGCTTGATCATTTGCGGGCCCAGAATGCGCGCCTCCATCGCCGCATCCGCAACCGCCGAGCCCGACACCCCGCCCATCAACGTCGACAAGATGATCGAGACCTGCGCCAGCCCGCCCGCCATCCAGGCCACCGCGACATGGGAGAACTTGAACAGCCGCCCCGTGATCCCGCTTTCATTCATCAAATGCCCCACCAGCACAAAAAACGGCACCGCGAGCAGCGGAAAACTTTGCGAAACGGTGGCGATCTTTTGCACCCCGATAGAGATCGGCATCACATCGGAGGTCAGGAAAAACGTAAACCCCGAAATGCCAATGGCAAAGGCAACCGGCGCGCCCAAAAACAGCAAGACGAAAAAGACGATGGCGATCAGGATCATGGTTTAGATCTCCGGGGTTGAGGGAGCGCCGGTGAATACCCGCGCAGCCCCCGGGCCTCGGTTGCGCCATGCCGAAATCAGATTGCCCGTCATCGCCGCGATCAGCAGCAACGAACCCGCAGGCACCGCAATTGTCACCCACGCATAAGACAGCCCGGAGTCGCCGAATTTGCGCTGCAGGTTCATCATCGTCAGGCCATAGCCCTCAACCGTGAGGATCAGCAAAAAGACGCAGAACACAACGTATAGCGCGCTTTCCAGCCACAGCCGCGCGCGCTCGGGCAGCAGGCGCACAACGAAATCAACGCCCAGATGCACCCGCTTGCGCATCGCGCGCGCCGCCCCCACGAAACACAGCCAGATGAACAGAAGCTGGGCCAGATCGACCGACCAAATCAGCGGATGATCGAAAAAGCGCATCACCGCCGCGACAAAGACAAGAAGCGTGATGATGCTGAGCAAAGCGATGCCAGCCACCAGCTCCGCGCGCTCAAGTATCCGTGCCATATCGCTCTCCTAGGTTTGGGGGGGCGCTGCGTAACCGCCGCAGGGCGCACGCAGCGCAGCTTGGCCGCATTGCGGGTGCGCCGGGACGCACCCGCGCCTTGGCCTAGCTGTTTGCCATCGCCTGCAATGTGTCGCGCAGATCGCCATAGCCCAGATCGTCATAGACGGGCGCGGTCGCCTCTTTGAACGGGGTGGTGTCGATATCGCGCACCGAAAGCCCCTTATCCTTCAGCGATTGCTCGATCGAGGCAAGGGAATCGCGTGTTCCGTATGAGGCAATATCGCCCGCCTTGAGCGTCTCATCGCGCAGGATCGTCTTGAGATCGGGGGCAAGCGTGTCAAACCACGGCCCCGAGGTGACGATCCCGGTGATCAGGTTGATATGGCCGGTCTTGGTGATATGGCTGATCACCTCGTAAAGTTTGGCCCCCTCGATTGCGGGGAACTGCGCTTCGGCCCCGTCGATGACATGGCTGGACAAGGCCGAATAGACCTCGCCCCAAGGCATCGGCGTGGGGGTGGCCCCCATTGCAGCAATCGTCTTGGTCCAAACTGGCGCGCCGGGGGTACGCATGCGCACGCCTTTTAGATCGGCGGGCACATTGACCTCTTCTTGGGTCAGCACATGGCGCAGCCCCTGCCACCAGTTGAACGACAGCACTTGCAGTTGCGCGCCATCATGCAGCTTGCCCACCCAATCCTCAAACATCGGTGAGGTGACAACCTTGCGAATGCCGTCATAGCCGGGCGCAAGATAGGGCGCACCCAGCACGCCGAATTCCTTTTGATACAGCGCCAGCCGCCCGCCATCGACGACCACCGCCACCGGAGCCCCGGCGCGCGCCTGTTCCAGCACGTCCTCATCCGGGCCAAGCTGGGAATTGGGGAAAAGCTTGATCGTCAAGCGCCCATCCGAGGCCTTGGCGACATTGGCCTGCAGCGCCTCGAGCCCCTTATAAAGCGGATCGCTGGTGGCCAATGCGGTGTTGATGGACAGCGATTGCTCTGCCGCCATGGCGCGTCCGGCGAAAGACATCGCCCCCGCCGCTGTCGTCGTCGCCGCCACGCCCATCATCCCCTGAAGCGCCTGTCGGCGGTTCATTGCGGTCTTAAACATTTGGTCTCCTCCCATTTGTTTAGTCTGTCTTGGTCGTTATTTGCCCTGCGGTGCCCCACGTTTCTGGGACCCACCTTGCGGCGCGTCAAAAAAGGCCGGCTTCTCAGCCACAACTTCGGGCAGATCTGTCAGAATGGCGCGCAGGTGATGGCGGATCGCCGCCTCGGCCTGCACCGGGTCGCCCTGCATGATCGCGCTCACCACCACCCCGTGCTGGGCCACCAGTTTCGCCATTGGAAAACGCTGCGTGCTGAGATGGCGCACCCGGTCCATCTGCGATTTGACGCTTTCCACCACCGCCCAAGCGTGGCTTTTGCCCGCCGCCTCGGCCAGCATCTTGTGAAAGCGCTCATCCAGTTCGATAAAGCCGAGATGGTCTTGCTTGGCGGCGCATTTTTCCTGTGCCGTGATGAAACGCCCCAAAGCACGCCCCAGCGCAGGATCGGGCTTCGCCGCCAAAAGCTTGACAATATCGGCCTCGATTGCCTCGCGCACAAAGCGCGCATCCATCACCTCAGAAACGACGATACGGCGCACGAACGTGCCGCGCTGCGGACGCACCTCCACCAGCCCCTCTTCGGCAAGCTTGATGAAGGCCTCGCGCACCGGTTGGCGGCTGACCTCATAGCTTGCGGCAATCTCAGCTTCGGAAATTCGGGTGCCCGGTTCCAACTCGCCACGAATGATGCGCTGGCGCAAAAGGCGAAACACCTGCGGTGAGACGGCTGCGGCCAGATCAAGCATGACGCGGGGTAGCTGTGCACTCATGGCGGGCCTCCTCCGGGCGGCAAATTTATACCATACTGCCATACTAGTCAACTACAGTAAAAGCTAATAAAAAGGCCAAAGTCCCGGGCCGAACCACCCGGAAATCCTGCGCGGGAGGACACGATGAGGCAAACATGGCGCTGGTTTGGACCGCACGATTCGGTGTCGCTCAGGGATATGTTGCAAGCTGGTGTTGAGGGCGTGGTCAGCGCGCTGCATCATGTGCCCACCGGCGCGATCTGGACCCCGCAAGAGATCGCGCAGCGCCAAAGCGAGATCGCGCAACTGCCCTCTGGTGCGCCCTCGGGGCTGGCTTGGGAGGTGGTGGAAAGTCTGCCCGTTTCGGAAGATATCAAGCGCCAGGACGGCGATTGGCGCGCCCATATAGCCGCCTATACGCGCAGCCTTGAAAACATCGCGCGCACCGGGATCAAGGTGGTGTGTTACAATTTCATGCCCGTGCTGGACTGGACGCGCACCGATCTGCACTGGCCGCGCCCGGACGGGGCCACCTGTATGCGCTTTGATCTGGTGGCGTTTGCCGCGTTCGATCTGTTTATCCTGCAACGCCCCGGCGCGCGCGACGATTGCCCCGCCGAGATTGCGGATCTGGCCACGGCCCGGTTCGCGCTGATGGACGAGGGCGCGCGCGCAGCCCTTGCGCGCAACGTGGTTTTCGGACTGCCCGGCGCGGCGCAACAGGTCACGCTCAGCGATGTGCGCCAGCATCTTGCTGCCTATGACGCGATCCCGGCCCAGCGTCTGCGCGCGCATTTCATCGACTTCCTGAGCGAGGTCGTTCCCGTCACAGAACGCTTGGGTCTACGGCTGTGCTGCCATCCAGACGACCCGCCCTTTGATCTGATTGGCCTGCCCCGGATCATGTCATGCGAGCAAGATTTCACCACGATCACGACAGAGGTGGACAGCCCCGCCAACGGGATCACGCTGTGCACCGGCTCGCTGGGCGCGCGCAGCGACGTGGATCTGGCGGGCATGATGGAGCGGCTGGGGCCCAAGGTGCATTTCCTGCATCTGCGCAATGTCAAACGCGAGGGCACGCGCTGGCCCGGCTCATTTTATGAATCGCGCCATCTGGAAGGCGATGTGGATATGGTTGCGGTGATGGATGCGGCCTTGCGCGAAGAGGCGCGGCGCAAAGCCGAGGGGCGCGCGGATTGCTCGATCCCGATGCGCCCCGATCATGGTCAGGATATCCTAGACGATCTAAGCCGTGCCGCCCAACCCGGCTATCCCGCGATCGGGCGGCTCAAGGGATTGGCGGAGTTGCGCGGCATCCTCACGGCGCTGTCACATCCCACGATCCGCGCGCCATCGACCCAATTCTGGCCTTGACGGCATGCGATGACGGGCGCGAAGGTGGGCAGTGCTGGTTCGGACCTGTCGCTCCCGCGCGTTCAGGCCCCACGTTCAGGCCCCGCGTTCACGGGACGTGATCTAGATCAGCGCGCGCAGCCCTGATCAAGGCTAGGCTTGCCCAAGCACTTGGCATCTTTAGCAAAGGAGCCCTTCCATGCGCCCCGTTATGCCCCACTGCCCCCTGCCCGACCCCGGCACGCCGCGCGTCAGGCTTGCGCCCGCGCGCGTCATGATCTGCGGGGGCTTGCAGTAATGGCACAAAGCACAGACAACACTGCCCACCTTGATCCTTATGAGGCACTTGGGCTGAGCAAAACCGCGACGCAGGCAGAGATCAAGAAAGCCTATCGCAAGCTGGTGCGCACAAGCCATCCCGACATCAACCCCGATGACGCGGGCGCCGAGGCCCGGTTCGTGCAAATCTCGGCGGCCTATGACCTGCTTAAAGACCCCGACACGCGGGCGCGCTTTGATGCGGGGGAAATCGACGCTTCGGGGCAGGAAAAACCGCAGCGGCAGTATTATCGCGACTATGCTCAAAACCAACGCTCGACGCGCGATAGCGCAGGGTTTGAGGGCATGGACCCCGACGACATCTTCGCCCAGATGTTTCGCCAGCGCAGCGGCGGCGCGCAGCAAGGCCATGGGTTTTCGGCGCGCGGGCGCGATGTTGGCTACACGCTGGAAGTGCCGTTTCTGGATGCAGCGCGCGGCGGCTCTGCCCATATCAGCCTGCCCGGCGAAGGTCAGATTGATCTGAAAATCCCGGTCGGCTTGCGCGATGGCCAGACCCTGCGTCTGCGAGGCAAGGGCGGTGAGGGCTTTGGCGGTGGCCCGCGCGGGGATGCGCAGGTCAAGATCCACATCCAGCCCCACCCGCTGTTTCGCCGCGAGGACGACACAATCCTTTTGACCCTGCCGATCACCTTGGATGAGGCCATTCTGGGTGCAAAAGTCACGGTACCTACGATCCACGGCGATGTGGCCCTGACGATCCCGAAAGGGTCAAGCAGCGGCAAGGTGTTGCGCCTGCGCGGGCGCGGTGTTGAGCGCAAGGGTCAGGCGGGCGATCAGCTTGTCGAGCTGCGCATCGTGCTGCCCAAGACGGTGGACGACAAGCTGGCGGCCTGCATTGAGGAATGGGCGAAAACCAACACCGAAAACCCGCGCGAGGCGATGCTGAAAGGAGTGCCGAGATGATGCAGGTATTCACCGTAACCGAGACGATTTCGCGCGTCACCCGGCTGACGCAAACCCGCCTGAGCGCCTATATCGAAGCCGAGGCCGTCACGCCCGCCCCTAGCCCCACTGGCCCGCTGTTTGACACGGGCGATCTGGCGCGGCTGGACCTGCTATGTGAGCTGGATGAACTCTATGACATGGGCCCCGAGGCTTTGGCGGTGCTGATCTCGGTGCTGGACCAGCTACACGCGGCGCGGCGGGATCGCTCGGCTTTGCTGGAGGCGATCGGCAAGGAACCCCCCGAGGTGCGCGCCCGGATTGCCGCCACGCTGACGCAGGCGCAAAGAGACCCCGAGGGCGAACAATAGAGCGCCCTTTTGCGCGAACGCGAAAGGTTGGCGTGTTGAACCGGAAAGCGTGGTGATGGCGCCCCTAAGCGCAGTTGAGTGCGTCACATGGAATGTGCATCGCGGGCGCGGTGGCGATGGTCGGGTCGATCCGGGTCGGGTGCTGGATGTTCTGGGCCGCGAGGTCTGCGCCCATCAGCCCCATATTCTAGCGCTGCAAGAGGCCGATGGCGAAACCCCGCCCCATGCCGGTATTTTCGATCTCGCGCGGATCACGGCGCAAACTGGGCTGATCTATGCCCATGACACCCCCGCCTTGCGCTGGGGCGATCAAAGCCACGGATTTCTGGGCGCGATCCTGTTCGTGCATCCCTCTTTGCGCATTGTGGGCGCGGATGTGATCGACCTGCCGGGGCATTGTCATCGCGGCGCAGTCGTGTTGGAGCTGCGCAACGGGGCGCAACCGCTGCGCATCATCACGGCGCATCTGTCGCTGAGCCAGATTTTGCGCATCGCGCAGATGCGCACCCTGGGCCAATATCTGCTCCGCCGCCCGGAGATGCGCACGATCTTGCTGGGTGATCTGAACGAATGGCGCCCTTGGGGCGGGTTGGCGTTTTCACGCGCGATTATCGGCACCCGGCTGGGTGGGCCGGTGCGGGCGAGCTTTCCCGTCAACCGCCCCTTGCTGCCGCTTGACCGCATTCTGAGCGACCGCCCCGAGCAAATCCGCGATCTGCGCGTGCTGGATGGGCCGGGCATTCGCGCTGCGTCGGATCATCGCCCGCTTGCAGGGCGAGTTCTACTTGACTGAGCGGCGCGGTGCCATCCGCGCCATTACCCCATCGCGCAGCCACAGCGCATGAAACAGCGCCGCCCCGATATGCAGGCCAATCAGCACCACTAGCGCCAGACGGGTGATCGCATGGGTGGTTTTCGCGACCGTCTCCAACCCCGGATTACGGCCCATCAGATCGGGCACCCCAAGCGCGTCGAGCCCTTCAATCGGAAAGCCCCCCGCCATCACACGCAGATAGCCCGACACGACCATCACAAAGACCAGCAGACACAACAGGGCATGGGTGATGCCTGCAATCCGGGCCTGCAAGGGCGCAACCGAAGGCGGCAAGGGCGGCGGCGGATAGCGCAGTCGAAAGCCCAGCCGCACCAGCATCAGCAGGCCAATCACCACCCCCGCATTCTTGTGAAACAAAAACAGTGCGTCTTGCAGCCCGCGCGGCAGCCCCTTGACAATCATGATCTGACCCGCCGGGATCATCAGCAAAATCAGCGCCGCGATCAACCAATGCAACAGACGCGCCGTGGGACGATAGGCAGGGCTGTCGAAAGTATCCTTGGGTGGCATCTTTTTGCTCCTCCCATGAGAATTCGCAACAAAATGCAGCAAGAGGACATAAAGTCATCCCAATCTGACCCAATCACGTTTACTTGACAATCCTAAAGGCGCAATAGCTTCCCTCTCATGACAACTCCCCTGACCTCACCTGATCGCATGACACGTTTGATGCAGCCCTTGGGTGCGACCTCGCCCTCGGGGGCATGGATGCGGCTGCTTTGGCTTGCTGTGCCGCTAGGCGTGCTTTGCGCCGCTCTGGCTGCGCGTCTGGCGCCGAGCGGGGCAGCGGTGTCGGTGGGGCTGTTTGTGGCGGTGACCGCCCTCGCCGCCGCCCTGATGCGTCGGCGCTATGCCCATCCGCGTCTTGGCCTGTGCAACACGGTGACGCTGACGCGCGCGGCGCTGGCCTGCGCGCTGGTGGCACCTCTGGCGGGGGGCGGTTTTGCGACCACACACAGTGCGATCGACGCGCGCTGGCTGAGTGTGATCATCGCGACAGTCGCGCTTGCGATGGATGGGCTGGATGGCTGGTTGGCGCGGCGCAGCGGGCTGTCTTCGGCGTTTGGCGCGCGCTTTGACATGGAGGTAGACGCCGCCCTTGGGCTGATCCTGTCGCTGCTGGTGGTGGCCTCTGGCACGGTTGGGATCTGGGTGCTTGCATTGGGCACCATGCGCTACGCCTATGTTTTGGCCGGGCTTTTCCTGCCCTGGCTAAACGCCCCCCTCCCCGAGCGGTTTCGCCGCAAGGCGCTCTGCGTGGTGCAGATCGGCGCGTTGATCGTGCTCTTGATCCCCGGCCTTGGCGCGCTGGGCGCAACCCTGATTGCAACAAGCGCCACGCTGGCCCTTGCGGGATCTTTTGGCGCTGACATCCTTTGGCTGGCGCGGAGACGGCGGACATGAGCATCGCGCGTCGCGCCGCCTGTCTGCTCGGGGCCGCCTTGATCCTTGATCTCATGCTGGTCTTGCCAAACCAATCGCGCGGCTTGGTTGTGGCAACGGCGTTGCGCCTGCCGCTGGAACTGCCGGTGATCTTGCTGGTTTTGGCTGCGCTGTCCCGGGACGCGCGGATCAGCCACGTCCTCCTCGTGGTTTTGGTGGCTGTATTGGCGGCGTTGGTCGCGCTGAAACTGGCTGATATCGGCACGTTCACAGCCTTCGCCCGCCCCTTCAACCCGGCGGTCGATCTGTTCATGATTGAGGCAGGCACCCGATTTGGCATCAGCACGATCGGTCTGCCTTTGGTGATTTTGACCGCTCTGGGCGGCGCGCTGGCGCTGGCGGGGCTGATCTGGACGCTGTGGTGGGCCAGCGGGCAATGGCTTGGCCTTGCGAGCGGGCCCGTTGCGCGCAGCCTGACGGGAGTGGCCGCAGCTTTGGGCGTGCTGATGATTGGCGCGCAGCAAAGCAATTCTCTGCCGCTACGCCTGCCGTGGTATGCGGGCACGACCCATCTTGCCAGCGCGCATCTGCGCAGCTTCACCCAGACCTTGGCCGATCTCAAACGCTTTCGCGCAGCCGCCGCAAGCGATCCCTTCGCCGGGTCGGCAGGGCTGTTTGACCGCCTGCAAGGACGCGATGTGCTAATCGTGTTTATCGAAAGCTACGGGCGCGCGAGCTTCGACAACCCGCTTTATGCGCCCACCCATGTCGCGACACTTGAAAACGCCGCGCCCAAGCTGGCGCAGGCGGGGCTGGCGATGCGCTCTGGCTGGCTGACCTCGCCCACCGAGGGCGGGCAAAGCTGGCTGGCCCATTCCACCTTGGAATCCGGCCTGACGATTTCGGACCAAACCCGCTATCGCGCGCTACTGGCCAGCCCCCGCCGCACGCTTTTTGATCTTGCCGCCGCCTCAGGGCTGCGCACCGCCGCCGTGATGCCGGGCATCACGCTAAGCTGGCCCGAAGGCCCGATTCAGGGCTTTCAAACCATCCTTGAAGCGGCGGATCTGGGCTATCAGGGCCAGCCGTTCAATTTCGTCACCATGCCCGATCAATATACGCTGTCGGCCTTTGATCGGCTGGTGGCGCGCGACCCGCACGCGGGGCCGCTATTTGCACAGATCGTGCTGCTGTCCTCGCACGCGCCTTGGGTGCCAGTGCCCGAAATGATCGCTTGGGATCAGGTCGGTGACGGGCGCGTCTTTGATCGCTGGGCCCTGTCGGGCGATCCGCCAAAAGTGGTCTGGCGAGACCGCGACCGGGTGCGCGATCAATACCGCCAAGCGATCGATTATTCGCTACAGGCGATCTTGTCTTACGCCGGACGGCACGCCAACAAGCCGCCATTAATGGTGGTTCTGGGCGATCATCAGCCCACCCCTTTCGTGGCCCAGATCGACAGCAAAGACGTGCCCGTGCATCTGATCGGCCCGCCCGATCTGATTGCGGATTTCGACGCTTGGGGTTGGACGCCGGGGCTGGTGCCCGATGCGCAAACCCCGGTCTGGCCGATGCGCGATTTCCGCGACCGGTTTATCAATGCGCTCACCAGTTTGCCGATCAAGGTGGCGCAATGATCGGGCGCGCCCTGCGCGTGGGGGCTGCGCTGGTGCTGCTGGCACTGGCCTGGCATTTCGCCAATGGGGACGCAGCGCTAGAGCGCTTGGCGCAGGCCGATTGGCGCTGGCTGGGCGCGGCGGTGTTGGCGGTGAACCTGCAAACGGTGCTCTCGGCGCTGCGCTGGCGTTTGACTGCCAAAGCGTTGGGACAGCGGATTGATCGGGTGCAGGCGGTGGGCGAATATTACCTCGCCCAATTGGTCAATCAAACCGTGCCGGGCGGTGTCTTGGGCGATGCAGGCCGCGCCGTGCGCGCGCGCCATTCGGCCGATCTGTTGCGATCTGGCCAAGCCGTGGTGATTGAACGGCTGGCGGGGCAATTCGCGCTGGCGGCGGTATTGCTGCCTGCGCTGGCGCTGTCGGGACATGGGCTGTGGGCGCTGGGGCTTTTGGCACTGGGCCTTGGGCTGGTGGCGGGGACGCGCGCGCTGCCAAGGTTGCGTGCCTTGCTCACGCCCCTGCGCCGCGCCCTTGCGGGGCGGGATGTGCGCGGTCGACAAATCGCGCTTGGCTTTGCCATCGTGGTCGCGAATTTAGCGAGCTTTGCCTTTTGCGCCTATGCCAGCGGCACCGCGCTGCCGCTGGCGGCGATCCTCACCTTGGTGCCGCTTATTTTATCGGCGATGTTGGTGCCCCTCAGCATCGCGGGCTGGGGCTGGCGCGAAGGGGCTGCGGCGGCACTGTTTCCCCTCGCCGGAGCCACCCCCGAGGCCGGTCTCGCCGCCAGCGCGGCGTTTGGCGCGGTCTTGCTGCTGTCCTCTGTGCCGGGCCTGTTCTGGCTGGCATGGCAACACCAAAGGATACGCACCGCTTAAGCCCGAGACGTTGTCGCACAGCACCGTCACCTTATATCGAAACGCAAAGACAGGAAACGACATGACACATCATAGCTTTTCACGGCGCGGATTTCTGGCAGCAGGCGCGGGCAGCGTTTTGGCCGCCACGATGGGCGCACGCCCGGCCCTTGCAGCGACCGACGTCGCCTTGCAACTGTCCTGGCTGCCCTCGGTGCAGTTTGGCGGCAGTTATATCGCGCAATCGCGCGGCTATTGGCGCGATCTGGGTCTGAATGTCGCGCTTAACCCCGGCGGACCAAACGCCCCGGTAGAGCCCCCCGTTGTGGCAGGCAGCGCCTTGATGGGCATTTCGGCCGCTGATTATACCGCCGCCGCTGTGGCCCAAGGCGCGCCCTTTCGCATCATTGCCGTCGCGATGCAGAAAAACCCCTTCGCCATCGCCTCGCTGCCCGCCAAGCCGGTTAATGTGCCCAAGGATCTTGAGGGCAAGAAGATCGGCATGGCGCTGGCCAATACGCCTGTTTTGAAGGCGCTGTGCAGCCTCAACGATGTCGATTTTGACGCGATCGAGATCGTTCCGACGCAATATGACGCTGCCCCCTTGCTGGCCGGTCAGGTCGATTGCCTGCTGTGCTGGGAGACCGATCTGCCTGTGGCGATGATCATACGCGGGCTCAAACCTATCACGATGCTGATGGCCGATTACGGTTATGCGGTGCAATCGCAAACCTATATCGCGACCGACGATAGCATTGCCAACCGACGCGCCGATCTGATTGCATTGCTGCGCGGCGAAATCCACGGCTGGAACGACTACCTTGCCGATCCCGCCGCCGCCGCCGCGCTGACGGTGAAAATGTTCCCCGATGCGGGCCTTGATCTGAAGACGCAAGAGCTGCAAGCCGCGCGCCAAGTGCCGCTGATGTTTTCACCGGTGACCGAGGCTCATGGCTTTGGCTGGTTCACCGATGACAGCATCGCCGCCAATATCAAGACCTTGGCGCTGCTGGGTCAGGATGTCAGCCCCGATCTTTGGGACCGCTCGCTGCTTGAAGAGATCCATGCCAGCTGAGCCCCCGCCCCCGATCCAGTGTCGCGATCTGTCGCGTAGCTTTGGTCACGGGCCGGCGCGCGTGGACGCGCTTGAGCCGTTCGATCTGAACTTTGCGGCCGGTCAGACCACCGCGATTGTCGGCCCCTCGGGCTGTGGCAAATCCACGTTGCTGCGCCTGATCGCGGGGCTAGATACGCCGAGCACCGGCTCGGTGCGGATCGGTGGCGAAACCCCGTTGCAGATGCGCCAACGGGCCGCCCTGTCGGTGGCGTTTCAGGATGCGGCCTTGTTGCCATGGCGCAGCGTGCGCGGCAATATCGCGCTGGCGCGCAAGCTGGCGCATTTACCCCCCGATCCGGGCGGCGTGGATCGGCTGATCGCGATGGTCGGTCTGGCCGGATTCGAAGAGCGCCGCCCCGCTGATCTCTCGGGCGGGATGCGCCAACGCGCCGCGATTGCGCGCTGTCTGGCGACCGATCCGCGCCTGTTGCTGCTGGATGAACCCTTTGGCGCGGTCGATGAGTTGACGCGCGCGCGCCTGAACCGCGAGTTGCCCGCGCTGTGGCAGGGACATGGCGTCACAACCTTGCTGGTGACCCATTCGGTCTCTGAGGCCGTGTTGCTGTCGGACCGCGTCATCGTGCTGTCGCCGCGCCCGGCGCGGGTCGTGGCCGATATCGCGATTGATCTTGCGCGCCCGCGAAATCCGGGCGCTGAGGCGGATGCGCTGATCGCCGCTGTGACCGAGGCGCTTGCCCAAAGCGCTCCGCCACGCCCCGAACCATGCGTGAGCGCGCGATGACAATCGCGCTGCATCCGTTGCGCCAACGCAGCAGCGATCGGCTTTGGTTGGTGCTGAGCGTGCTTGTCGCGCTGCTCATCTGGGAGCTGTTGGCGCGCGCCTTTGCCCATACCTACCTGATCGCGAGCCCGGTCGAGATTGCGCGCTATCTTTGGGCCAATGCCGGGCTGGTTGCGCGTGCGGCGGGTATCACGGGGCTTACGGCTGCGATTGGGTTTGTGTTGGGCAATGCGGTTGCGATTGCGCTGGCTGCACTGGCGGTGCTGGTGCCGGGTCTAGCACGGATGATCTCGGCGCTCGCCTTGGTGGTGTTTTGTCTGCCGCTGGTGGCGACCGGACCGATCTTGCGCGTCCTTTGGGGGCCCGGTCTGGGGCCGCAAATCACGCTCGCGGCGCTGGCGGTGTATTTCACCACCTTTTTGCCGCTGATGGTGGGGCTACGCGCGGCCCCGCCCAGCTGGTTTGATCTGGTGCGCAGCTATGGGCGCGGACGGCTGACCGCCCTGATTGAGGTGCGCGCCATGGCCTCGCTGCCCTATCTGTTTGCGGGGCTGCAAATCGCGGCCCCCGCCGCAATCCTTGGCGCGATGTTCGGCGAGTTCACCGGCGCCGAGCGCGGCATGGGCGTGCTGACATTGCGCGCGATGCGCAGCCTTGATGTTGCGGGCACCTGGGCACTGGCGAGCACGGCGGCGGCGATTTCGATGCTGGCTTATGCGGGGTTGGTGCGGTTGGGACAAGCGCTCAACACCGGGCCGCCACCGCTGATCCTTGCGCCGCTTCTTGAAGGTGGACGGCGCAAGGGATGGCGCGTGCTGGCGCATCCGATCCTTGTCGTTCTTGTCCTGATCGCGCTTTGGTGGCTGTCGATGGAGAGCGCCGGGCTCAGCCAATTTTTCGCCAAGCGCCCCGGCGATGTCTGGGCCTTTCTGATCACCGCCCCCGAGGCCACTGCCCATCGCGCCACGCTTGGCTCGGCGTTGCTGGAAACGCTTGTGTTGGCGCTGCCGGGCTATCTTTTGGGCTTGGCGCTGGGGGTCGGGCTGGCGATGGCGATGGTACTGGCACCGCGACTGGCGCGCGCCGTGATGCCCATCGCGATCGCCCTGCGCGCCATTCCGATCGTGATCACCGCGCCGCTGATTGTTATCGCCCTTGGGCGCGGCGCAACAGGCACCATTACAATCGTCGCCCTGATGATCTTTTTCCCCAGCCTGATCGCATGTTATCAAGGGCTTGCGCGCACGCCGCGCCAAGTGCTGGAGCTGTTTGACAGCTACGCCGCCAGCCCATTGCGGCGCATGGCCAGCGCGCAATTCCCCGCCATGCTCCCTGCCTTTTTCGCCGCTGCGCGCATGGCCGTGCCCGCCGCAATTCTGGCCGCGACAACGGCAGAATGGCTGGCGACAGGGCGCGGGATTGGCGGCTTGATGGCGCTTACCGCCTCGACCTCGGGCTACGGAATGCTGTGGAGCGCGGTGGTCGTGCTGGCGGGCGTTGCGGTGGCGGGCTATGTCGGCATTGCGCAGATCGAACGCGCGGTGCTGCGCATTTATGGTGCCGAGCAACTGACGCGCTAAATGACCAAACTGGAGCCTGACATGCCCCCTGCCGCCTTTGCCATTCCCGGTGACATCGCGCAACTGACGGGCGGTTTTTTGTATGAGCGCCACCTTCTGGAGGCGCTGCGCCGTTCCGGGCGCGCGGTGACCCATGTGCAACTGCCCGCCGGGTTTCCCGATGCCAGCGCGGAGGAAGCCGCCGAAGCGCGGGGAACTCTGACCGCCCTGCCCGCGCAGACACCGGTGATTTTGGACGGGTTGGTGTTTGGCTCGATCGAGCCCACGACGCTGAAAGCGATGCGCGCGCCGATCATAGCGATGCTGCATCATCCTTTGGGGCTGGAAACAGGTCTGTCTGCCGCACGCGCGCGTCATTTGCTGGCGCGCGAGGCCGAAAACCTCACTCTCGCCGCCCATGTCGTCGTGCCGAGCCCGCATACCGCGCAGATCCTGCAAACCGAGTTTGGTGTGGACCCCTCGCGCATCTCCATCGCCTTGCCGGGATTTGAACGCCCTGCTGCAATCGCGACACCGCGCCGCCGCCCGCCACTGATCTTGTCGGTCGGGCTGCTGGCCGCGCGCAAGGGTCATGACGTGCTGTTGCAAGCGCTGGCGCAGATCACCGATTTGGACTGGCAGGCCGAGATCGTGGGCAAGGCGCATGACCCCGCGATTGCATCAGCCCTATCTGCGCAACGCGACGCGCTGGGTCTGGACGAGCGCGTGCGGTTTAGCGGAGTTTTGGCGCGCCCCGATCTGGATCAGCGCTATCGCGCGGCACATATGTTCGCGCTCGCCACGCGATATGAGGGCTATGGCATGGTGTTTGGCGAGGCGATGCTGCATGGACTGCCCATCGTCACCTGTCACACCGGCGCGGTTCCCGACACGGTGCCCGAAGGTGCGGGATTGCTGGTGCCAACGGATACTCCCGAAGCCTTCGCACAAGCGCTGCGCAGCGTGCTGAGTGACCCGGCCCAACATCGCGCGATGTCACACGCATCCGCAGCCGCCGGGGCGCGCTTGCCCACATGGGACGACACCGCTGCGGTGATGGGGCGCGTGTTGGATACGGTGGGCGCCGAGCATGAAGATAGACGCCCAAGCCATTGATCAGGCAACCGAAACGGCAGGCTCGGCTACAGTCGTGATTTGACACAGCTGCAAACCCGCCTGCGCCGCTTCGCGCCCCTTTTCCACGAAATGCGCGTGAAAGAAGGCATGGTGTTGCCCCGTTGGTTGGTAGTGATGCGGCGTGAGCGAAACCGACAGCACCGGCACCTCGGTTTTCAACTGCACCTCCATCAAGCCAGTCACCACGGCTTGGGCGACAAATTCATGGCGATAGATGCCGCCATCCACCACCAGCGCCGCCGCAATAATCGCATCATATTTGCCCGAGCGCGCCAGTGTTTGCGCCAGCAGCGGCATCTCGAACGCGCCAGGCACATCAAAGACGTCCACCTCTGCCTTTGGTGCCGTCTCGGCCAGGGTTTCGGTGAATCCGACAAGCGTTTGATCCACGATATCACCATGCCAACGGGCCTTGATGAATGCGAATTTTGGGGATTTTGTCATAGCTCCAGATCCTTTCCAACATGACAAGATCCCAGAGCGTGAGAAACGCCCGGCCAAGGCCATTCGCTCTCGTTCTCTACCATCCGGACTATACCGTCGGCCCCGGAATTCCACCGGATCTGCTGACCCATCCACCGGATGGCGCTCGCGGGCTTTTACCGCCGGTCGGGAATTGCACCCCGCCCTGAGAACGCCTTTGCGATACCCAAGGCGCGCTGTGCTGTCAAATGTGATTGGGGGAAACGCGGGGACAGGCCAAGGCTGCCACCGGTGTCAGACGCCTTTGAGCAGCGAGATCACGCGCCGGGTCGCGAGCGCATAGCCCTCGATCCCAAAACCCACGAGCACCCCATCAGCGCGCAGGCTGACATAAGAGTGATGGCGAAACGCCTCGCGCTTGTGCACGTTGGAGATATGGCACTCAAACACCGGGCCCTCAAAGGTGTTGAGCGCATCCAAAATCGCCACCGAGGTATGCGTGTACGCGCCCGGATTGATCACGATGGCGCAGGCGTTTTCGCGCGCGGCGTGGATCTGATCGACGATCTCGCCCTCGTGGTTGGACTGAAACAGCGCAATCTCAAAGCCAGCAGGCGCGGCCACGTCGGTGCAGATACGCGTGACATCCGCAAGCGTGTCCGAGCCGTAAATCTCGGGCTCGCGCTTGCCCAGCAGGTTCAAATTCGGCCCGTTGAGCACATAGATGGTCTTTGACATAAGGCTTCTCCGCTTGCGCCGCGCCCCAAGGATCAGGCGCGCCTTGCCCACGTCTTTACCCTAACCCAAGGATAAACACAGCAAAAGATGGATCAGCGCGGCGATGGGCGTGAAACTCTGTCGTGGCGCGGGCGCGTGATTTATGATTGGAATTGGGCAATCAACAGGCGTGCCAAGGCCTGCGCAAACGCAACTCAAAGGCGGATCATGAGTAAAAATTCCTATTACGCGCCGACGGGCGGGCTGCCGCCGCAGACGCAAATTTCGACCGATCGCGCGATGTTCACGCAGGCCTATGCGGTCATTCCCAAAGGCACGTTCAGCGATATTGTCACCAGTTTTCTGCCGTTCTGGGAAGCGACGCGGTTCTGGGTTCTCTCGCGCCCTCTTTCGGGGTTTGCCGAGACCTTCTCGCAATACATTGCCGAAGTGCAGCCGAGTGGTGGCTCGGATCGGCCTGAAACCGATGCGTCTGCCGAGGCAGTGCTGTTTGTCGTCTCGGGCGAGATCACGCTGACCATCGCAGGCAAGCCGCATGTGATGGGTCCGGGGGGCTATGCCTACTTGCCGCCGGGGTGTGAATGGACCTTGCACAACCGCGCCAGCGAACCCGGGCGCTTCCACTGGATCCGCAAGGCCTATGAGGTCGTCGAGGGGTTGGATGTGCCCGAGGCTTTCGTGACCAATGAAAACGACGTGCCCCCGACCCCGATGCCGGGAACCGAGGGTGCATGGGCCACCTCGCGCTTTGTCGATATGGCCGATATGCGCCATGACATGCATGTCACCATCGTCACCTTGCAGCCGGGTGCCGTGATCCCGTTTGCGGAAACCCATGTGATGGAGCATGGGCTTTATGTGCTTGAGGGCAAAGGGGTTTATCGGCTTAATCAGGATTGGGTCGAGGTCGAAGCAGGCGATTACATGTGGCTGCGCGCGTTCTGCCCGCAGGCGTGTTATGCGGGCGGACCGGGACCGTTTCGCTATCTGCTTTATAAGGACGTGAACCGGCATATGCGCTTTTCGGGCGGGTTTGCGCGCTAGGGTCCCTTAGTCGGGAACGGTTTCAATCACATAAGGGGTGGCCAGCCAGTGTTCCTCAAGGTTGGCCCCCGCCCCGATCCGGTCGATCACGGCGTAAAGCCCCGGAGCCTCAAACGGCGCGAGCACGCCATGCCAAACGCCGCGATGCAGGTTCACGGCTTGCCCCGGCTGCGTCAGGAAGGCCCTGATATTGCTGGGCGCGCCGTCCTTGTCCTCGGCCACGATCACCAGAAACCGGGTTTGTGTCATCGGGATAAACGCCTGACTGCCCGCGGGGTGACGTTCAAGCATATCGACGACATAGGGCAGATGGCGGGCCTTGGCGTCAAACAGGCTGATCCCGGCGTGCCCGTCTGAGAAATCGAGGCTCGCACGGTCGTGATAGCGCCCGCACATCCCGGCATTGATGATCTTGTCGGGCGCGCCGCTGATCTCGATCACGTCACCAAACAGCGCGAAATCTTTGCTATTCAAAGGACTTACATCAAGAAGTTGAGGCATTTCGAGTATCCTTTTTGTCGCCCTTTGATGAAGTGTCAGTCTGATCGGAGCGTTCCGCCGTCTTGGTTTCACACGCATCCCATGATCGTGCAAGCGCGCCAAACTTGCCAGTAGCCCGCCTGCCCCTTGCCCCTGCGGCGGGTGCGGCCTAATTTGCGCCCAAACGACAAGCCCGGAGACCCCCATGAGCCAGAAACGCAGCATTTTCGAGGAGGTCGGCGCGCAAGATGCCTCGACACGCAGCGAACCCAAGGGCGGGATGATCGACGCCAAACCCAAGGGTGCGCGCCGCGCGATCCGCGTCTGGCTGTTCATCATGTTCGCGCTGGTGGTAGCGATGATCGGCGTGGGCGGGGCGACGCGGCTGACCGATAGCGGGCTGTCGATCACGCAATGGAAGCCGATCTCGGGGGCGATCCCGCCGATGCATCTGGCCGATTGGCAGGCGGAATTCACCAATTACAAGCAAAGCCCACAGTTCCAATACATGAACCCCGATATGACCCTGTCGCAGTTCAAGGGCATTTTCTGGTGGGAATGGGGGCATCGTCAGCTTGGGCGGATCATTGGCCTCGTCTGGTTTGCCGGCTTCATGTTCTTCTGGCTGACCAAGAAAATCCCGCAAGGCTGGTGGGGGCGGCTGTTCAGTCTTGGGATATTGGGCGGTATGCAG
The DNA here is from genome assembly GCF_040892615.1 of Thioclava arctica. NCBI lineage: Bacteria > Pseudomonadati > Pseudomonadota > Alphaproteobacteria > Rhodobacterales > Paracoccaceae > Thioclava > Thioclava arctica. The sequence goes on along the minus strand of NZ_JBFRYC010000008.1, from coordinate 101,215 downwards.
GGTGCGATTGGCTGGTGGATGGTGTCGTCGGGGCTGGTCGGACGGATGACCTCGGTGGCGTCCTATCGGCTGGCGACGCATCTGGGGCTCGCTTTTATTATCCTTGGCCTGATCGCGTGGTTCGCCTTCCAGCTAGGGCGACCCCAAGCGCAACTGCTTCAAGCGCGCCGCCTCGCCGAGCCGCGTTTGACGGGTCTGGGAACGGTGCTGATCGTATTTGTCTTCGTGCAGATCATCCTTGGCGCGCTGACCGCAGGGATCGACGCCGGGCTGGCCTTTCCGACATGGCCCTCGATGAATGGCGAGTTCCTGCCCTCAGAAAGCTTTGACTACACGCCGCTTTGGACGAATTTTTTCGAAAACCCCGCGCTGGTGCAATTCAACCACCGCATAATGGGCTATCTGGTGGTTCTGCTGGGCCTGTTCGCGGCATGGCGCGCGCGCAGCTCGGCCCACCGCACCACGCGTCAGGCATTTGCGCTGATGGCAGCGATGATCGTGTTCCAGATGGTGTTGGGGATATCCACAGCGCTGGAACTGGTGCACTATTGGTGGCTGGGGCTGATCCATCAATTGGGCGCCGTTGTTACTTGGGTGCTGGTGATCCGCGCACGTCATAACGCGCGCTTCCCCCTCATCCGATCCATTCGGGAGGGACGAGCATGAGCGCGTTTGACGAACTCGCCGCGCATCAGCGCGAAACCGAGGCGCTAGGCAATATTTCGGGGCTTTTGGGCTGGGACCAAGAGGTGATGATGCCGCGCGGTGCGAGCGATCAGCGCGCCGAGGAAATGGCCGCGATTGAGAGCGTGCTGCACGCCCGGCGCACCGATCCGCGTATCGAGGACTGGCTGGTGCGCGCTGAGGCGACGGATGCAGCCCAATCCCGCATGCTTGATCTGATCGCGCGCAGTTACAATCGTTCGACCCGTATTCCTGCGCGGCTGGCGACGGAACTGGCGCGCCTCACCTCGCTGAGCCAAGGGATCTGGGCGCAAGCGCGCGCGGATGAAGATGCCAGCGCCTTCCTGCCCACGCTCGACGAGGTCGTGCGGCTAAAACGCGAAGAAGCGGCCTGTGTATCAGACGGCGATCTGTATGACGCGCTACTGGATGATTACGAACCCGGTGCAAGCGCCAAAGAACTGGGCGCGATGTTTGACCGGATGCGCGCCCCGCTGGTGGCATTGCGCGATCGGGTGCTCGGCTCTGAGGTCTCACCACAGCCGCTGAACATGGTCTTCCCCGAAAACGCCCAGCTTCGCTTGGCGCGCATTTGCGCCAGCGCTTTTGGCTATGACTGGACGCGCGGGCGGCTTGATATGTCGGTGCATCCGTTCTCATCTGGCGGAGGCGATGACGCGCGCATCACCACACGAATTTCCGAAAGCGAGCCCTTCGGCAATATCTACTCCACGATCCACGAAACCGGCCACGCCACCTATGAACAGGCGATCGACCCTGCCTATCGCTTCACCCCGCTTGGGCATGGCGTGTCGATGGGCGTGCATGAAAGCCAGTCGCGCATTTGCGAAAACCAGTTGGGCCGCTCGAGCCCGTTCACCGGCTGGCTGTATACCCGCATGATTGAGGCGTTTGGCGATCTGGGTCTGGCGGGTCCCGAGGCGTTCCATGCGCTCGTGAACCGCGTGGAGATGGGTTTCATCCGCACCGAAAGCGATGAGCTGAACTACAACCTGCATATCATGCTGCGCTTCGATCTTGAGCGCGACCTGATCGCGGGCAAATTGGAAGTCGCCGATCTCGAAGAGGCGTGGAATACCCGCTTCAAGCACGATTTTGGCGTGAGCGTCGCCAAGCCTTCGCAAGGGTTTTTGCAAGATGTGCATTGGTCGCTGGGTCTGTTTGGCTATTTTCCGACCTATGCGTTGGGCAATGTCTATGCGGGCTGTCTCAATCAGGCAATGCGCGCCGCGGTGCCCGATCTCGACGCCGGGTTGGCCAAGGGCGATGCCAGCGCGGCCAAAGGGTGGCTGGATCAGAACCTGCGCCAATTCGGCGGGTTGCGCCCGCCGCGTGACACCATCGAGCACGCCTGCGGTTTTGCGCCCAATGAAAAACCCCTGCTCGACTATCTGAGCCAGAAATTCGCAGCCATCTATCGGCTTTGAATTTAACCGCGAAAGGGACGCGACCCAGCGTCACACTAGGGAAACGCGGTGATCGTTGTTAAATTGGTGGCTCAGGCGATAAGGAGCTAGCATGACCCGTCACCAACTCGATCACTCTGCACAAGAACATATCGCCGACGGGGTCGTGCATGTTCTGGGCGTCGCTTTTGCCGTGGCCGGGGTCAGCGCGTTGATCGTCTGGGCGTCGCTCAGCATTCCGACAGGGCGCATCTGGCCTTTGACGGTCTACAGCCTTGGTCTGATCGCTTCCTTCTCGCTCTCGGCTGCGTATAATCTGACGCTACACGCGCCGACCCGTCGGATCTTGCGCCGGCTGGATCACGCCGCGATTTATCTGTTGATTGCCGCGACTTACACGCCGATGGCCTTGATCGGAATGGGTGGAATTTCGGGCTGGATGCTGACCGGGGCAGTTTGGCTTTTGGCCACGATTGGCATGGTGATGAAGCTGGGCTTCTTTCACCGCTCCGAGCGCTCGGGTTTTATCCTGTATCTCGCGATGGGCTGGCTGGGTGTGCTGGCGGCTTGGCCCCTGTTCAGCGCGCTATCGGTGACCGCGCTGGTGCTGGTAGTGATCGGCGGGCTGACCTACACGCTGGGCACGATATTTTATCAAATCGACCGCATCCCGTTTTCGCGCGCGATCTGGCACAGCCATGTGCTGGCCGCCGCGGCCACCCATTACGCGGCAGTGATCGTAATCACCAGCGGCGCGGTCTGATTACAGCGGATCGATATCGCCAGCCGCGCGCTGAGCGTGGAAATCCGCCACAAACGCAGCCAGTGTCCCTGCCGCAATCGCGTCTCGCAAACCCTGCATAAGCTCTTGATAGTAATGCAGGTTATGCCAGGTCAGCAGCATGCCAGAGATCATCTCTTGCGAGCGAAACACATGGTGCAGATAGGCGCGTGAATAATTCGAACAGGCCGGACAGGTGCATGCCTCGTCCAAGGGGCGCGGGTCATCGGCGTGACGGGCATTCTTGATATTTACCTGCCCATGACGCGTCCAAGCCTGCCCGGTGCGCCCCGAGCGTGAGGGCAGCACACAATCCATCATGTCGATGCCGCGCTCCACCGCCCCCACGATGTCATCGGGCTTACCCACGCCCATCAGGTAGCGCGGTTTATCGGCGGGCAGCATGGCGGGCGCGTAATCGAGCACGCCAAACATCGCCTCTTGTCCCTCACCCACGGCCAGACCGCCGACCGCATAGCCCTCAAAGCCAATTTCCGTGAGTTTCTGGGCACTTTCAGCACGAAGTTCACGTGTCACGCCACCTTGCTGAATGCCAAAAAGCGCATATCCCGGCCGATCGCCAAACGCCTCACGGCTGCGCAGCGCCCATCGCATCGACAGCCGCATCGACTTGGCGACCTCGTCATCCGTGGCGGGCAGAGCGGGGCATTCATCAAACGCCATCACGATATCCGAGCCCAGCAATTTCTGGATTTCCATGCTGCGCTCGGGCGTCAGCATATGTTTCGAGCCATCGATATGCGAAGCGAACTGTACCCCCTCCTCGGTCAGCTTGCGCAAGGACGCGAGGCTCATCACCTGAAAGCCGCCCGAATCCGTCAGGATCGGCTTGTTCCAGTTCATAAATTTATGCAGCCCGCCGAGGCGCGCGATCCGTTCAGCGGTGGGGCGCAGCATCAGGTGATAGGTGTTGCCCAGCAGAATGTCGGCCCCCGTTGCGGCCACCGATTCCGGCATCATCGCCTTGACCGTCGCCGCCGTGCCCACGGGCATAAATGCGGGCGTGCGAATCTCGCCACGCGGCGTGGAAATCACGCCGGTGCGCGCAGCCCCGTCGGTGGCGTTAAGGGTGAAGCTGAATTTCGACATCTGGGCGCTCCTGCGGATCAGGGCGCGGGTGTAACGCGGATGGCGGCGGATGGGAAGACGGGCTCAGGCCAGCAAGCGCCAGAAGAAAACCGCGCTCATCGTGAATCCCACCAGCGCAATCAGCGCGCGCACGACCGAGCGGGGCAGCTTGCGCGCAATCGGCGCACCGGCATAGCCCCCCACCGTCGAGGCCAGCATCATCGCGACCGCATAATGCCATTGCACCAAACCGCCCGCCGCAAACACGGCCACCGAAATCGCTGACAGCGCAAAGGAGAGCCCGTTTTTTAGCCCATTCATCTCGTGCAGATCGACCATCCCCCACAGCGCGAACAGCGCCAGCAGAACGATCCCCAGCCCGCCATTGAAATAGCCGCCATAGATGCTGACCAGCAGCAGCCCGACCGAGCCAAACGGCGTCACCGCCCGACTTTTGCGCGCCGCCCAGCCCCGAATCTGATCGCCAAACAGAAAGGCCAGCGTGGCGGCCAGCAGCAGGAAGGGCACGACCAGCGAAAACGCTTTGTTGGACGAGACCAGCAACAAGAGCGAGCCGATCAACCCGCCCGCGAATGTCACCGCCAGCAGCTTGAGCATCCGCGTCTTGTCAAAGCGCGCCAGCTCGGCGCGAAAGCCAAGGGCACCGCCAAGATAGCCGGGAAACACCGCCACGGCGCTTGTGGCATTCGCCATCACCGGCGGCAGGCCGATAAAAACCAGCGCGGGGAAGGTCAGAAACGTGCCGCCCCCGGCAATCGTGTTAAGAACGCCTGCGCAAAAGGCCGCGATCACGATCAGAAAAATATCCATGTCTTCTCCCCCGCGCCCGGTTCGCGCGCCTGCTCAGCTTTCGGCCTTCTTCTCCCAGCGCCCCGACTCTTCGCTCCAATACGCGGCCTTTGCGCCCGCCCCGGTCAAGGCGCGCCATTGCCCGCGCGCCACATTCAGCGCCTGCGCGTCATTGCCGTCAAACAGGATCCAGACACGTTTATGGGTCTCGGTATCGGCGGCGCTGACCTCGGCCCCATCCAGCGCCATCAGCGCATCGCGCGCATCTCCCGCAGGAAAGGTGGTCAGCAAAAGCGGCTGTAACCCGTCATGCGGCCCGCCCGCCTTACCATGGGGCAAAAAGCTGGCTTCTCCCATCTGCCAAAGCCGCAGATCAAGCTGGTCGAGCCGCGCAAGATCACGCCCGCGCAGCTCGATCTTCCAGCCCTGTTCGATCGCGCGGGCGGCGAGATTGCTCACCACCTGCTCAGGCGCCGAATACGTCAGATGATAGAAATTGACCTGCCCCATCCTAGCCTTCGAATTTGTCGCGGATCAGCCGATCCAGCGTCATCACACCCCAACCGGTCGCGCCTTTGGGGGCCAGATCGGTCGCTGCCGGGGGCAGCGCCACGCCCGCGATGTCAATATGGCACCACGGCACCTCATCCTTGACAAACCGCTTGAGGAACGCCGCCGCCGTGATCGAGCCCGCAGGCCGCCCGCCAGTGTTTTTCACATCGGCCAGTCGAGATTTGATCAGCTTGTCATAGGCGGGTTGCAGCGGCAGGTGCCAAGCACCTTCGCCCTCGGCATTTGCTGCTTTAAGAATGTCGCCTACGAACTTGTCATCATTGGCAAAAAGACCTGCGTTCTCGTGGCCCAATGCGACAATCACAGCGCCGGTCAGCGTGGCGAGATTGACCATTGCGCAGGGCTTGAAACGCTCTTGCGCATACCACAGCACATCGGCCAGAACGAGACGGCCTTCGGCATCGGTATTGATCACTTCAATCGTGTCGCCCTTCATGGATTTCACGACGTCACCGGGGCGTTGGGCTTTGCCATCGGGCATGTTTTCGACCAGCCCGACGAGGCCCACGACATTGGCCTTGGCCTTGCGCAGCGCCAGCGTTCGCATCACGCCCGACACAACGCCCGCGCCGCCCATATCCATCGTCATCTCTTCCATGCCCGCGCCGGGTTTGAGGCTGATGCCGCCCGTATCAAATACCACGCCCTTGCCCACCAGCGCGAAAGGAGCCTCGTCACCGCCGCCATTCCATTGCATCACGACGACTTTCGAGGGGCTTTCCGAGCCTTGGCCGACACCCAGAAGCGCGCCCATGCCCAGCTCTTTCAGCTGCTCTTCCTCAAGGATCTCGACCTGCAGGCCCAGCTCGTGCATCGCGGCGAGGCGCGCGGCGAAGTCGTCTGTCGTCAGGATATTGGCGGGTTCATTGACCAGATCGCGGGTGAAAAACACGCCCTCGGCCAAGGCGGCATGGGGCGCGGCCTGTGCGGCGAGTTCCTCGGGGTTTGTCGACATGACGGTGACAGGTCCGAAAGCGCTATTTCCCGAGGTGTGATAGTTGAACTGATAGGCGCGCAGTGCCAGACCAAAGGCGACATCGGCGGCCCGGTTCACCCCTTCGGTCAGCACAATCGCGCCACGCTCGCCCAGCTTGGCCCCCACGGCCCCGCCCGCTTTGCGCGCCTGCGCCTGATCGGCGCGCCGCTCGAGACGCAGAATTTGCACCGCCTCGGCTGCCAGCCCCACCGGATAGCCCAAATCCATCGACTCGCCCGCCCCCAGCTTGGCGAAGCTGTCAGATTCCACCGCACGGCGCAGCGCGCCCTTCATTGCGCGATCCAGCTTGCGCCCGGTCGGGCCCAGCTTGCCTTCTTCGCCCACGCAAAGCGCGATCCGCCCCGCAAAGGCACTGAGCGTATCAAGGTCGATCTCTTTGAAAGCAATGGCAACGGGTTGGGTCATGAAGGTCTCCGAATTTCGCCCGCGCGCGGCGCCTAGGCGCACCATGCTACAGGCGGGGGGTGGCAATGTGATCTTGCGCGACCCTAGACCGACGCCCGGAAAATGAAAAGCGCCCCAACTGGCACCTTTCTTTGACCCGCGCGACAGGCTAGAGAGAGCAAAACCTCCCGGAGGATGGTAGGGCATTTGACGCAACTGGACCGATATCTGTTGTCCAAATTGATGGCGCTGTTCGGGTTCTTTGCACTCGTTCTGGTCTCTGTTTATTGGGTCAACCGGGCTGTGCTGATGTTTGACAGCCTGATTTCGGATGGGCAAACGGCGGTGGTGGTGCTGGAATTCACCGCGCTGACGCTGCCCTACGTGATCCGGATCGTGTTGCCGGTCGCAGCCTTTGCGGCCACGATCTATGCGGTCAATCGGCTGGATCAGGATAGCGAATTGGTGGTGATGCGCGCCACCGGGGCGTCCAATTGGCGCCTTGCACGCCCGGTTGTGGTGTTTGGGCTGATTGCCTCGATCATGATGGCGATCTTGATCAACGTGCTGGTGCCCGCCGCAAAGCAGCGCCTTACCGAGCGCCGTCAGGAAGTCGCGCAAAACGTCACCGCGCAATTTCTGCGCGAGGGCAGTTTTCAGCACCCCGTCAAAGGCGTGACAATCTACATTCGCAAGATTTCGGAACTGGGAGAGTTGGAAGACCTGTTTCTGTCAGATCGACGCGATCCAGCCCGCGCGACAATCTACAGCGCCGACAAGGCACTGATCGTGCGCTCTGACAGTGGGCCGAAACTTGTGATGCTGAACGGTATGGCACAAACGCTCCAGCAGCCCGGCGATCGTTTGGCAATCACCCGATTTGCGAATTTCACCTACGATATCGGGACTTTGTTCAACGTGAGCAGTAATAGCAAACGGTCGCTGGATGAGATCGGGACACTGACGCTGCTGCGAGGGGGCGCGCAACTCGCCGCGCAGAGTGACGCCAGCCCGCAGCAGATTCGTCTTGAGTTGAACCGCCGCATCAGCCAGCCGCTATTGGCCCCCATTGCCGCGCTGATCGGCTTTGCCGCGCTGATGATCGGGACGTTTTCGCGCTTTGGCATGTGGCGCCAGATCACGCTCGCGATCTTTGGCCTGATCGTGGTGCAAGCGCTGCAAAACGGCGTCGAAAGCGCGTCATCCTCTGATCCCGGGCTTTGGCCACTGTTATATCTGCCCGCATTGGGGGGCGGACTGATCGCGGTTGCCATGTTGTGGTGGTCCGGCAGGCCTTGGCGAATCCGCGCGACAGCTACTCTGCAAGAGGGTGGCTCATGACCCTGGCGCTGTATCTGGCAAGGCGGTTTTCGCGCGCGTTTCTCATTGTAGGGGCAAGTTTCTGGGGCATTTTGTTCCTGATCGATATTGTCGAACAGGTGCGTCGTTTTTCTGACGCGCAGATGGGACTTGGACGTTTGGCGCTGATTTCGGCGCTCCATACCCCGGCCACGATGTATAATATTCTGCCCCTGATCGTGATGCTTTCAGCGGTCGCATTGTTCATCGGCTTGGCGCGCTCATCGGAACTGGTGGTGATCCGGGCGTCAGGGCGTTCGGCGTTGCGGATGTTGGCCGCGCCGCTGATTGTCGCAATACTGCTTGGGGTGGCCGCCCTGTTCATCGGCAATCCTTTGGTCAGCGCGACAACGAAGCGCTATGAAACAATGGTGGAGCATTATCAGGCCAAAGAGGGCGAGGCCGTCTCGATCGGGCGTGAAGGCGTCTGGATGCGTCAAAGCGCAGGGCTCAGCAACGATGGCAAGGCGCTTGCGCAGGCGGTGATTCACGCCACGCGTGCCAATGCGAATGCAACGACGCTGTTCAATGTCACCTTTCTGATCTTTGAATCCCCGCGCGGCCCGGTCCGGCGGATCGACGCTGCCAAGGCCGTGCTGGAACCCGGACATTGGCTGCTGGAAGACGTCAAAGACTGGCCACTGGGCAGTTCGACCAACCCCGAACGCGATGCTACGCGCCAAGCCAGCCTGACCCTGCCCTCGGACCTGACGGTGGAACGCATTCGCGACAGTTTCGGCAAACCCTCGGCTGTGCCGATTTGGCAATTGCCCAGCTTTATCGCCGCCCTTGAAAACGCCGGTTTCTCGGCGCGCCGTCATCAGGTCTGGTTCCAGATGGAACTGGCGCTGCCGCTGATGTTGGTGGGAATGGTGCTGATTGCGGCCAGCTTTACGATGGACCATATTCGCTTTGGCGGGACGGGTGCCAAGGTGCTGATGGCGCTGGCGGCCGGGTTGGGGTTGTTTTTCTTGCGCAATATTGCGCAGGTTCTGGGAGATAACGGGCAGATTCCCGTCACCCTCGCGGCGTGGGCGCCCCCGGTGATCGGACTGATGTTGCCTTTGGCACTGGTGTTGCACCGGGAGGATGGATGATGGGGTCGCGCGATCTGAAAGCGGCGCTGGGGGCGGTGGTGCTGGGCGCGCTGACGCTTGCCAGCCCGGTAGCGGCCCAAACCGCCAGCCCAGAGGCCGCGCTCAGCCCAGCCGATGCAACAGCGATTCCCGCTTCCGATGAGTTAGCCACGCTGCTCGCCGATCGGGTGCAGATCGAGGGTAAAAATCGTCTCATCGCACAGGGCCATGTCGAGATGTATTACCGCTCGAACCGGCTAACGGCGTCGAGCGTGATCTATGATCAAGCGCAGGACAAGCTGGTCATCGAAGGCCCGATCCGACTGGAGCAACCGGGCCAGACGGGCAGCGTGATCCTCGCCTCTCAGGCCGAACTGTCGCCCGATTTGCGCAACGGCATCTTGCTGAGTGCGCGCATGGTGATGGCGCGCGAATTGCAGCTTGCCGCCGCCTCGATCGAACGCAAGAACGGGCGCTACACCGTGCTCAACCGGGTCGTGGCCTCGTCCTGCCGGGTGTGCGTCGCCGATCCCACCCCGATTTGGGAAATTCGCGCCCGCAAGGTTGTGCATGATTCCCAAACCCGTCAGATCGTGTTTTACGACGCGCAGTTTCGTGCAGGCGGCGTGCCTATCGCCTATCTGCCGCGCCTGCCCATGCCCGCCCCGGGCGTCAAACGGATGTCTGGCTTTTTGCGCCCGTCGTTTCGCACCACCTCGGGTCTGGGCGCGGGGATCAAAGTACCGTATTTCTTTGCGCTTGGTCCTTCGCGCGATCTGACGGTAACCCCTTATGTCTCGGCGGCGCGCACGGAAACGCTGGGGTTGCGCTATCGCGAAGCCTATAATTGGGGCACACTGGAACTGAACGGCGCAGTGTCTAAGGATGACATCATCCCGGGCGCGACGCGGGGCTATCTGTTTGGTGATCTAAGCGCACGTCTGCCAGGTGATTTCAAACTCGGCGCTCAGCTGCGCTTGGTGTCAGATGATAGTTATCTGCTCAATTATGGCGTCACCAGCGATGACCGGCTGTGGTCGGGCGTGACATTGGAACGGGTGCGCGCGGGTGAGATGATCACCGCGCGGTTTGGCAACACTCGTTCGATTCGCGATGGGGAAAGCAACTCGACCGAGCCGATGCTGTCAGGCACCGCGCAATGGGTGCGCAGCTTTAGCCCGCAGGCTTTGGGCGGGCTGGCAACGGTGCGCTTTTCCACATTGGCCGCGCGGCGCGCCTCAACGTCCAGCATTGATGGCACCGACGCCGATCTTGTGCCAGATGGCCGCGACATGCTGCGCGGCTCAGTCTCGGCCAATTGGCAACGCAACTGGCTGCTTGGCGGCGGCCTTTTGGGTAAGATTGAGGCACAATATAGCGGCGATCTTATCGAGACCCAGTCCGATCCCGCCTATCCCAAGATGATTTTGCGCGGCCAGCCAACTTTGGCCACCGAACTGCGCTGGCCTTGGGTGAAATCGAGCACCCGCGCGGCATATGTCATTGAACCGATTGCGCAAATCGCCTGGGCCCCGAACACGCTCAAAGCCTCGCCCAATGAAGACAGCCTGTTGCCGGAATTTGACGAGGGCAATCTTTTCTCGCTCACCCGCTACCCCGGAGAGGACGCCCGCGAAACCGGATTGCGCGCCAATCTTGGTGTCAGCTGGACGCGCTATGACGCCTCGGGCTGGTCGCTGGGCGTCACGGCCGGGCGCATTTTCCGCCAGCAGGATCTGGGCGCATTCGCTGGAATCTCGTCGCTGGCGGGGATCCGGTCCGATTGGCTGGTTTCCACCCAACTGAGCACGGCAAATGGGCTGATCTTTTCAAACCGGATGCTCTTTAATGATAATTTTTCGGTGTCGCGCGATGAGCTGCACGTGGCGTGGTCGCGAGAGCGCTATCACGTCACGGCGGGCTATCTTTGGCTGGATGCAAACTCTGACACCACGCTCACCACCGACCTGTCCGAGCTGACATTGGATACCGGCTATGACTGGGGCAACGGCTGGTCAGGCACCTTTGCGACCCGCTATGATCTGACCGCCAAGCAAGCGGCACGCGCGAATCTGGGGCTTCAGTATGTCAACGAATGTGTTTTGGTTGATCTTTCCCTCTCGCGCCGCTTCACTTCCTCTACTAGTGTAACCCCCGAGACGGATTTCGGCCTGTCGGTGCAACTTGTGGGCTTTGGCTCGACGCAAGGCAGCGCAGTGCGCCGCATGTGCGCGCGCTAGATCGCAGACCGAAGGCCGAATACGACGCGAATAAACGGATACAGGCACGCCATGACGATGATGACCCGACTGCTCCCCCTTCTGACCCTTGCGGTGACTCTGGTGTTTGGCGCTCTGCCCGGCTTGGCACAATCGAGCGGCAGTTTTTCCCCTGTTATCACCGTGAACGGCTCTGGCATTACCGCGTATGAAATCAATCAGCGCCTGCGCTTCATGCAGTTGCTGAACGCCGCAGGCACCACGCCCAAAGACGCCGAAGAGGCCTTGATCCAAGACCGGCTGCGGATTTCAGCGTCCCATCAGGTCGGGCTGAAGCTGGATGAGGCAGGGCTTGAAAAGGGCATGGCCGAATTCGCCGGGCGCGCCAATCTGACCAACGAAAAATTCCTTGAGGCCCTAAAGCAAAACGGCGTCGATCCCGCGACCTTCCGCGATTTCGTGCGCGCAGGCATGCTGTGGCGCGAACTGGTGCGAGCGCGCTTCGGCGCCAAGGTATTCATCAACGACGCCGCCATCGACCGCGCGATGATGCAGGAATCGCAAGTGGGAAAAGGCGTAAAAATCCTGATTTCCGAGGCGATCATTCCGGCACCGCCCGGCAATGAGCGCAACGCGATGGGACAAGCCCGGCAGTTGTCAGCAACGAAAGGCGAGGCCGCGTTTGCAGCCCTTGCCCGGAAATACTCAGCCACCGCCTCGCGCAATCGTGGCGGGCGGCTTGACTGGATGCCGATCGAAAACCTGCCCGTGCAGCTGCGCGCAGCTGTCCTTGCGCTCAAGCCGGGCACCGCGACAGCGCCGATCACGCTGAAGGGCGCTGTGGCCGTATTCATGCTGCGCGCCATCGGCGATGGCAGCGCGCCCAGCGGGCCACAATCGCTGAGCTATATGACCTTCAATCTTGGTGCGACGGGCAGCGAACAGGCGGCGAGACTCGCCGGTCGGGTCGCGACCGATGCGCGCCGCTGCAACGAGCTTTACACCATCGCCAAAGGCCTGCCTGCCAGCGCGCTGACCGCTCATGACGGGGTAACACAAGCACAGGTGCCCACCGATATCGGCCTGACACTGGCCCATCTGGATATTGGCGAAACCGAGGTGCTCTCGCGCGGCGGTTCGGACACATTGGTGATGCTGTGCAATCGCGAAAGCGTGCCCGGCAAGGACGAGGTCGCCCCGACGCGCGATCAGGTGCGCGCGCAGTTGGAAAACAACGCGCTCGCCTCCTATGCCGAGGGCTATCTGGCCGATCTTGAGGCCGATGCGGTGATCGTGCGCAAATGAGTGCGCCCGCCCTTGACCGCCCGGTGATCCTGATCTGCGGAGACCCCTCGGGCATCGGCCCCGAACTGGCCGCCCGCGCTTGGGAGCATTTCGGTGCCCGCCTGCCCTTCGTATGGATCGGCGACCCTGCGCATCTGCCGCGCGGCACCAAAATCCGCGAGATCAGCCAGCCAAGCGAGGCGATCACCCATGCCAGCGCTGGCCTGCCGGTGCTGCCTCATCCGTTTCCCGCCGCCGCCGAGCCCGGCAAACCCGACCCGGCCAATGCGCGCGCGGTGATCGATGTGATCGCACGCGGCGTCGATTTGGTGATGCGTGGGCAAGGCTCGGCGCTGACCACCGCCCCGATTCACAAAAAGGCGCTGCATGACGGCGCGGGATTCGCATTTCCCGGCCATACTGAATTCCTCGCCCATCTGGCCGGGGTCGACCGTGTGGTGATGATGCTGGCCTCCTCCAATGCCAACCCGCCGCTGCGTGTGGTGCCCGCGACCATCCACATTGCGCTGGCCGATGTGCCAACAGCCTTTACCCCGCACCTGCTGCGCGAAACGGTGCGCATCACCGCCGAAGGGCTGCGCCGCGATTTCGGGTTTGAATCACCACGCATCGCCGTGGCGGGGCTTAATCCGCATGCCGGTGAAGGCGGTGCGATGGGGCACGAAGAGCTCGACTGGATGATTGACGAAATCGCCAGCCTGCGCGCCGAGGGCTATGCGCTCTCGGGCCCGCTGCCCGCCGATACGCTGTTTCACGCCCGCGCGCGCCAAACCTATGACGCCGCGATCTGCGCCTATCACGATCAAGCCCTGATCCCGATCAAGACGCTCGATTTCGACGGCGGGGTGAATATCACGCTGGGCCTGCCCTTCGTGCGCACCTCGCCCGATCACGGCACCGCCTATGATATCGCAGGGCTCGGGCGCGCCAATCCCGCCTCGCTGATTGCCGCACTGGAAATGGCCGCGCGGATGGGCGCGGCGCGACGGGATTAGGTCGATGCTCTGTCATCTAGCAATACATACTCCCGCCGGAGGCACCTGCCGCCGGGGTCGCACGCTCCGCGGGGAGTATTTCGGGCTAGATGAAATGAGGAGCGTTTAAATGGCCGCGCTTGACGGATTGCCGACGCTGCGCGAGGTGTTGCGCACGCATGACCTGGTGGCCAAGAAAAGCCTGGGGCAGAATTTCCTTCTTGATCTCAATCTGACTGCGAAAATTGCGCGCGCGGCGGGTGATTTGAGCAGCGCGGATGTGCTGGAGATCGGCCCCGGCCCCGGTGGGTTGACGCGCGGGCTTTTGGCGGAAGGCGCGCGCCGGGTTCTGGCGATCGAGAAAGACTCGCGCTGCCTGCCCGCGCTGGCAGAGATCGCAGCCGCCTATCCCGGGCGACTGGAGGTGATCCACGGCGACGCGCTGGCGATCGACCCGCTGGCGCATCTGACGCCACCGATCAAGGTTGCCGCCAACCTGCCCTATAATGTGGGCACCGAATTGTTGGTACGTTGGCTGACCCCTCCCAGTTGGCCGCCGTTCTGGGAAAGCCTGACCTTGATGTTTCAGCGCGAGGTGGCCGAGCGGATCGTGGCCCAGCCCGGTGACAAGCATTACGGACGGCTCGCGATTTTGGCGCAATGGCGCTCGCAAGCACGCATCGTGATGGGCCTGCCGCCCGAGGCCTTCACCCCCGCCCCCAAAGTTCATTCCGCCGTGGTGCATCTGCGCGCCCTGCCCGAGCCGCTGTTTCCCGCCGATCCCGCGACCCTCAGCCGGGTCGTGGCTGCCGGGTTCAATCAGCGGCGCAAGATGCTGCGCGCCTCGCTGAAATCAGTGGCCCCCGATATCGAGGCCAAGCTGGAAGAGGCCGGGATCAAGCCGACCGAGCGCGCCGAGCAGGTCACGATCGAGCAATTTTGCCGCTTGGCCCGGATCGTGAAAGCCGCCAGCTGAACCATCAACGAGGTTGCGCAATGCAAAAGACCCGCGCCAAGGCACGGGTCTTTTTGGTAGGTTTGGCGCAGAGATTACTCTGAGGAGGTTTCGGGCGCGGCCTCGACCGGCGCGGATTTGGGCTGGCGCGGTTTGCGCGGAGCGCGCGGGCGCTTGGGCTTTTCCGCCTTTTCCGTCACCGGTGCGGTCTCACTATGCGCGCGGCTTTCGGGCGTGTCGACCAAAGCCGAAGACGCATCTTCGTCAGGGGCGGGCATGGGCGGCATCATCGCGCTGCCCTCATCGGCCACTGCGCGTTGGCGCCGCCGCGGAGCGTCAGAGCGAGCTGTGTCCGCACGCGGCTGCTCGGTGCGGCCCGATTCCGTCTGAGTAGGCTCTGCCCGGCCAGAATCAGAGCGCGCGGAGTCAGATGCGTTGGGCGTTTGATCGCCATTCGAACTCGCGTTTTGACCGCTATTCTGGTCGTTATTCTGGCCATTACTTTGGCCGTTATCCGATCCGCCAGACTGGCCAGTGTTCTGACCATTATTCTGGCCATCACCGCCTTGGCTTTGTTGACGCTGCTGGTTGCGGGCCTCTTGCTCGCGCGCTTGTTCGCGCTGCGCCTCGCCCAGCATGCGTGTGTAATGCTCGGCATGTTGCAGAAAGTTCTGCTCGGCCACACGGTCATTGGACAGTTGGGCATCGCGCGCCAGCGTCAGATATTTGTCGATGATCTGCTGGGGGGTGCCGCGCACCTTGCCTTCGGGGCCGGAGCTGTCGAAGACCCGGTTGACGACATTGCCCATCGAGCGTTGACGGTTCGACTTGTTGCGCGAACGGGATTTGGAAGATCTCATGGTTTTCTTTTGGCTTGTGGCACCTCAAGGGCGCATTTTCGGGGTCAGGCCCCGAAACGGGGCGCGTGCCGCGCGGGATGGCCGGATCAGGCACAGGCCAGAAAATGCCTGCTATTGATCCGCGACCCGCAGTGTGAAGCTGAGCCGTGCGAGGGGAGATACTCTCCAATCTGCACAAGGTTGCAGTAAACATGGGCCGCGCGCGGTTTCAAGCCTCTAATTGCGCAGATACGGCTATTTATCGGGAATTTGGTGCAATTTATCCATAGATCGGTGAAATTTGGCATGAAAATCTGGCGATCAGGCGCAGCCACAGCTGTCCGTATCGCCCGGTTGCAGCGCTGTAACCACGCGATCGCGCCCGTCAAAATCCTGACGTATCGCGATATCGTGAAAGCCTTGCGCGGCCAGAAGCGCGCCGACTGCGGCCCCTTGGGTTGGCCCGATTTCCAGCAAGATCCGCCCGCCCGCCATCAGCCGCGCCCCGGCCCCGCGCGCGATCGCACGATAAGCGTCCAACCCGTCACCGCCCGGCGTCAGCGCGCCCAGTGGCTCCCAGTCGCGCACATCGGCGCTTAGCCCCGCCATTTCGTCCTGCGCGATATAGGGCGGGTTCGACACGATCAGATCAAAGCGCCCCGGCACGGCAGAAAACCAGTCCGATTCAATCAACGTGGCGCGAGGTGCGACGCCCAGCGTCTGCGCGTTCTCGCGTGCGATCTCAAGCGCGGCTGGCGAGATATCCGTACCGGTTCCACGCGCGAAGGGCATGGATTTGAGCAGCGAAATCAGGATGCAACCGGTGCCCGTGCCCAGATCCAGCAGGCTGACAAAGGGCTGTTCAAGCGCTGTGGCCACCAGCGTTTCGGTTTCCGGGCGCGGGTCGAGCGTATCGCGGGTGACACGAAATTCTTGCCCCCAGAACATCCGTTTGCCAGTGATCTGGGCGACTGGCTGATGCGCGGCGCGCGCTGCAATCGCGGCGTCCAGACGCATCTGCGCGCCCTCGGATAGCGGGTCTTGCAACGCCAAGGTCAGCCGATCGGGGGCGATCCCCAAAGCATGGGCAAGCAAGCGGCGCGCATCGCCCGCAGCGCCCTCGATCCCGGCCTGCGTCAACTGGCGGGTGGCACCAACCAGCGCCTCTTGCGCCTTCACCCCTCCATCTCCGCCAGTTTGGCTGCCTGATCATCGGCGATCAGCGCCGAGATCACCTCGTCCAGCTCGCCCTCCATCACTTGCGCCAGCGCGTAGAGCGTGAGGTTGATGCGGTGATCGCTCAGCCGTCCTTGGGGGAAATTATAGGTGCGGATGCGTTCCGAGCGATCCCCCGAGCCGACCTGCGATTTGCGGCTTTCTGCGCGCTCAGAGGCAGCGCGCTCACGTTCGACCTCAAACAGACGCGCGCGCAGAACGGCCATCGCATTGGCGCGGTTCTGGTGCTGGGATTTCTCGGAAGACGTGACCACGATGCCGGTCGGGATATGGGTGATGCGCACCGCCGAATCCGTCGTGTTGACGTGCTGCCCACCTGCGCCCGAAGCGCGCATCGTGTCGATGCGAATATCGCTGGCGGGGATGTCGATATCGACCTCTTCGGCCTCGGGCAACACGGCCACAGTGGCCGCCGAGGTATGGATACGCCCGCCTGCCTCGGTTTCGGGCACCCGCTGCACCCGGTGCACGCCGGATTCGAACTTGAGCCGCGCGAACACGCCCGCGCCCTCGATGCGCGCGACCGCCTCTTTGACGCCGCCGAGTTCGGTCTGGGTCAGTTCCATCAGCTCAAAGCGCCAGCCATGTTTCTCGGCGTATTTCTGATACATCCGCAGCAGATCACCGGCGAACAACGCCGCCTCTTCGCCCCCTGTTCCGGGGCGAATTTCCAAAATAGCCGGGCGCGCGTCGGCGGCATCTTTGGGCAATAGCGCCAGACGCAAAGCCTGCTCCATCTCGGGGATGCGCGCCTTGAGTTGGGGCAGTTCTTCCTCGGCGAGACCCTTCATTTCGGGATCATCCAGCCAGCCCTCAGCCTCGGCCAGATCGGCGCGCGCGTGTTGCCACGCCTCGATCTGGGCGACGACGGGTTTCAGCTCGGAATATTCGCGGCTGATCTGGGCGATTTTCGCGGGATCAGCGCCACTGGAAAGCTGCGCCTCGAGATATTCGAAGCGTGCAAGGATCTGGACAAGTTTCTCTTCGGGCAACATGCAAGCGGTTTGGCGTGAAGCGCCCCGTTGGTCAAGTGGGCGCGAACGGGGCGCAAAAAACAGGGCCTAGCAAGGTGACGCACGCGCCCTGCCCTGCCAAAGCGGTTTCAGGGAGCGTTTTGCGAGAG
This sequence comes from Thioclava arctica, assembly GCF_040892615.1. NCBI lineage: Bacteria > Pseudomonadati > Pseudomonadota > Alphaproteobacteria > Rhodobacterales > Paracoccaceae > Thioclava > Thioclava arctica. Next base: position 83,384 of record NZ_JBFRYC010000008.1, on the reverse strand, counting down.
AATACGACCATGCGCGCCAGTCTGACCGCCGCAAGCCTTGCGCTTGGGGCACCGTCGCTTGCCACACCCGCGCTGGCGCAAGACCTAGGCTCACGCTTGCGTCATGACGCGCTCCCTTTACCCGGGCCATGCAATCCCTATATAAACAGTCGAGATATCCGCGAACCGCGAGAGAGACCCCATGACCGCCACTCCCGAAAACCCGCTTGAGGGCACGCCGCTGATCAAGCCCTCCAGCACCGATCATCCGCTTTATGAGCAGGTGGTGGATGCCTGTCGCACCGTCTATGACCCGGAAATTCCGGTCAATATCTATGACCTCGGCCTGATCTACACGATTGAAATCAGCCCCGAAAACGACGCCAAGCTGATCATGACGCTGACCGCGCCGGGCTGTCCGGTGGCCGGTGAGATGCCGGGCTGGGTGCAGGATGCGGTGGCCTCGGTCGGGGGCTTGCGCGATGTCGATGTCGAGATGACCTTTGATCCGCAATGGGGCATGGACATGATGTCAGACGAGGCGCGCCTCGAACTGGGCTTTATGTAACCATTCGTGATGCGCTTTATTGAAGGGCGGTGCGGGGCGATCCCGTGCCGCCCTTTGCATTTTTGCACACCCCCCTTGCGCGCCCTTGTCGCCCTGCCCGCGCGCCCCATTTCAGGAACAGGAAACCCTCTCCAATCAAGGATAAAGGCGCAATGACCGATATGCTGTTTACCCCCACAACGCTTGGCCAGATCGAGATCGCCAATCGTTTCGTCATGGCCCCGTTGACGCGCAACCGTGCGCCCGATCTGGTGCCTGTCGATCTGACGGTCGAGTATTACCGCCAGCGCGCCACCGCCGGGCTGATCATCTCCGAGGGCACGCAGATTTCGCCGATGGGTCAGGGCTATGCCTGGACGCCTGGCATCTACAATGACGCGCAGGTCGCGGGCTGGCGCAAAGTCACGGATGCGGTACATGGCGCGGGGTCCAAGATCGTCGCGCAGATCTGGCATGTCGGGCGCATTTCCGTGCCCCAACTGCTGGATGGGCGCGATCCGGTGGCGCCCTCGGCAATCTCGGCCGAGTCGAAAACCTTTGACGGCACTGGCTTTGTCGCAACGACCGTTCCCCACGCGCTGACGCTGGACGAGATCGCGGCGACGGTCGCGGATTATCGCAACGCGGCCGAATGCGCCAAGGCAGCAGGCTTTGACGGCGTCGAGATTCACGCCGCCAACGGCTATCTCATCGACCAGTTTCTGCGCGACACCTCGAACACCCGCACCGACAGCTACGGCGGCTCGATCGAGAACCGCACGCGGTTCCTGCGCGAAGTGGTCGAGACGGTCATCAGCGTCTGGGGGCCGGGCCGTGTGGGCATCCGCTTGTCGCCCTATTCGAACGCGAATAACGTCGGCATTTCCAGCGACACCCCCGAGCTGTTCGCCGCCGTGGTCGATTTCCTCAACACGCAAGATCTGGCCTTTGTGCATCTGATCGAGGGGCAAACGGGCGGTGCGCGCGACTGGCCCGAGGGTGCGATCGAGGCGCTGCGCAATCGCATCACCGCCCCCTATATCGCCAATAACGGCTATAGCCACGAGATGGCCGAGGCCGCGCTGGCCGATGGTGCTGCAGCGGTGGCGTTCGGGCGGCTATTCATCGCCAATCCCGACCTGCCGCAGCGCTTTCAGACGGGCGCGGAGTTGAACCCGCTGGATGGCGATCACCTTTATGGTGGCGGGGCCGAGGGCTACACGGATTATCCCGCGTTGGGCTGATCTCGGGCAGACATGCCGTCACGACGACCAAAATGCAGGCTTTAGGGCCTGCATTTTACTATTCGCAGGCAAAATAGCTTGCATTCAATCAAGTGCAGGCATTATAACCTGCATATGGATCAGATCTGCGTTCTCACCGGCGATCTTGTCGCCTCATCACGCCTCTCAAGCCGCGCGCTGGACGCAGCACTTGAGGCTGTGGCGCAAGCCTGCAGCGATCTGGGCCCTCAAATCGGGGCGACGCGCTTTGCCCGCAACCGCGGCGATGGCTGGCAAATCGCGCTGGACACGCCGCGATTTCAGGCGCGCCTTGCGCTGCTGATCCGGGCGCGATTGCGCGCGGTTGGCCCGGAACTTTCGACCCGGATCGCGATTGCCCAAGGCGCAGGCACCCTCCCCCTCGACACCGATCTGAACGCCGCGCATGGGCCAGTTTTCACTGCCTCGGGGCAGCTATTGGATGCCCTAGAAGGCCCGCGCATCGCCCATGCCGGGGGCGGCGCGCTGGGGGCGGCGCTGCGGCTGTTCGATCACATCTCACAGGGTTGGACACAGGCACAGGCGCGCGCGATGGTACCGATGCTGCGCCTCGATCCGCCCACCCAAACCGCCGCGAGCGCCGAAATCGGCATTACCCGCCAATCGCTGTCACAAGCCTTGCACGGCGCGGGCTATGAAGCGATCCTTGATGCGGTAACCCTGATCGAGGACAGCGCATGATCGAGACCTTTACCGCCCTGATCTGCGCCCATGTGCTGGCCGATTTTGCGTTTCAAAGCAATGAAATGGTCGCAGGTAAAGCGCGTCGTCACATGCCCACACTGGCCGCCCATCTGGCGATTTTACTGGGCTTAAGTACCTTACTGCTGCTGCAACTCTCTGGCGCATTGCTGGCCGCTCTGATCCTTGTCGGGCTAAGCCACTTCCTGATCGACATCGCCAAAACCTTTGCCCCCAAAAGCCGCGCGCTGATGGCGTTTGTTACCGATCAAGGCGCGCATCTGCTGGCCACCGCCGCGATTGCCGCCACCTTCCCCGGCCTGTTTGCCGACGCGTTTTGGGCGGATCAAAGCTGGCTGCCCGGCCTGCTGGCGCTGATCGCAGGGGCGATCGTGACGATCCGTGCGGGCGGCTTTGCCGTGGGGTTACTCATGGCGCGCTTTGACGATAGCGCCCCACCCGAGGGGCTACCCCAAGGCGGCCGCCTGATCGGCCAGCTTGAACGCGGCGTAATCTTCTTGCTGGTGCTGGCCGGACAGCCTGCCGCTATCGGCTTTTTGATCGCGGCGAAATCGATCCTGCGCTTTGAGGCCGTGTCAAAAAACGGCGCGAACCCGAAAAGCGAATATGTCATTATTGGCACGCTGGCCTCGTTTGGCTGGGCCTTGGCGGGCTCTTACGCGACGCTCGCACTGATGAGCCACCTCGCCCCCCTTGGAATCCTACCCCCAGCGAACTAGATTTGAGTCACAAGGAGAGCCCCCATGTTTAACGTCCCCGGACAAGACCCTGTGACCATGACCGACGCCGCTGTGGCCCAAATCGCCAAGCTGATGGCGCGTGAAGACGCGGATGGCTTTCGCATCGGCGTCAAAAAGGGCGGCTGCGCGGGCATGGAATACACGATGGAGGTCGCCGCCGAAGCAGGCCCGATGGATATCGTCGTCGAAAATGGCCCCGCGCGTGTACTGATCGCCCCGATGGCACAGATGTTCATGCTAGGCACCGAGATTGACTATGAAACGGGTTTGCTCGAAAGCGGCTTCAAGTTCCGCAACCCGAATGTCGTCGAGGCCTGCGGCTGCGGTGAATCGATCAAATTCGCCGATATGGACGCAGCAGACGCCAAGGCCTAAGCCTGCGCGTTTTTGCCCTTTGCGCTGCCCTGCGCCCTGCCCTAATCTGCCGGTGTAATCATTCAGGGAGAGAGAGCGCATGCGCACCAAACTGGCCGCTGGCAATTGGAAAATGAACGGGCTTAAGGCGGATCTGGCCGAGGTCGAAACGCTGGTGGCAAACCACCCCGCACCGCTTTGTGATGTGCTGCTCTGCCCGCCCGCAACGCTGATTTCTGCGCTGGCGCAGATTGCGGGGGCAAGCCTCGATGTGGGTGCGCAGGATTGCCACATGAAAGGTTCCGGCGCGCATACTGGGGATATTTCCGCCGCGATGATCGCCGATGCCGGGGGAAGCCACGCGATTGTCGGCCATTCCGAGCGCCGCGCCGATCACCACGAAAGCGACGTGCTGGTGCGCGCCAAGACCGAAGCTGCGATCGAGGGCGGTCTGATCGCTGTTGTCTGCGTCGGCGAAACCGAGGCGCAGCGCGATGCCGGCGAGACGCTGACGATCATTGGCAACCAGCTCAAGGGCTCGCTGCCCGATCATGCCACCGCCACCAATTGCGTCGTGGCCTACGAACCGGTCTGGGCCATCGGCACCGGGCGCACGCCGACGCTGGAACAGATCGCCGAGGTTCATGATTTCATGCGTAACGCTTTGGTCAAACGCTTTGGCGCCGAGGGCGACGGGATACGGCTGCTTTATGGCGGTTCGGTCAAACCCTCGAATGCGACCGAGATTTTCGCCGTCTCCAATGTCGATGGCGCACTTGTCGGCGGCGCATCCCTGAAAGCCGCTGATTTCGGCGCGATCATCGCTGCGCTGGACGCCGCCTGATCCGGCCCCTGCGCGGTATCCGTTTTCACGCGATACCGCGCGGCATCCGTTTTGCGCGATACCGCGCGGGACCGAACTTTGCGCGATACCGCGCGGGACCCGAACTTTGCGCGAGACCGCGCAGGGGCTTGACTTTGCGTTCAAACTCCCCCATTTGACCCTCAATGGTTGCTGCGCTGCCGCGTGAGTAAGCCTGCGCCCCTCCCTTGAGGCGCATCAGCAACCGCCAAACTTCCGTTCCCCATCACGCAGGGTTCTCAAGGCAAACGGCGAAACGCGCCGCGCGCCACCAACCCTGTTGCCCGCCTCCCGCTAGATCGGGACGTGCAGCACATCGCGCGCGCCATTCCGGCACGCGCTAAAGGAATTATTTTGTCCGACTTTGCAACTCTTGGCCTTGCGCCGACCCTGATCGAAGCCCTCACCCGCGCGGGCCTCACCCATCCCACCCCGATCCAGCAGCGCGCGATCCCGCTCGCTCTGTCAGGGCGTGACGTGATGGGTCTGGCCCAGACCGGCACCGGCAAGACGCTGGCCTTTGGCCTGCCGCTGATCGATCAATTGCTGGCCGAACCCGGCAAGCCCGCTCCGAAAACCGTCAAGGCGCTGATCCTTGCCCCCACCCGCGAGCTGGTCAACCAGATCGCAGATCACCTCAAAAAGCTGACTGATGGCTCCAAGGTCAAGGTCGCAACCGTCGTCGGCGGCCAGTCGATCAACCGCCAAATCGGCCTGATGCATCGTGGCAATGACATTCTGGTGGCAACACCGGGCCGTCTGATCGACTTGATGGACCGCCGCGCGGTGGACCTGTCGACCGTGCGCTATCTGGTGCTTGATGAGGCCGACCAGATGCTCGACATGGGCTTTATCCATGCGCTGCGCCGGATCGCGCCGAAACTGGGCACGCCGCGCCAGACCATGCTGTTCTCGGCCACGATGCCCAAGCAGATGGATGAACTCTCGCGCGCCTATCTCACCAACCCCGAGCGCGTGCAGGTCACCCCGCCCGGCAAAGCCGCCGATAAAGTCACCCAATCGGTGCATTACCTCGATGGCAAGTCCGCGAAAGGCGACAAGCTGCGCGATATTCTGTCGGCTGATCTCAAAGCGTTGACGCTGGTGTTTTCGCGCACCAAACATGGCGCGGAAAAGCTGATGAAGGGGCTTGTGGCCGATGGCTATAACGCGGCCTCGATCCATGGCAACAAATCGCAAGGCCAGCGCGATCGCGCTATCAAGGCATTCCGCGACGGCACGATCAACGTGCTGGTGGCCACCGATGTCGCCGCGCGCGGGATCGACATTCCCGGCGTGTCTTACGTGATCAACTTCGATCTGCCCGAAGTGCCCGACGCCTATGTACACCGCATCGGGCGCACCGCGCGTGCGGGTCGTGAAGGTGAGGCAATGTCCTTCTGCACGCCCGAAGATGTGGACCTGCTGGTTCAGATCGAAAAGCTGATGAAGATCGAGATCCCGACCGCCTCTGGCGAGCGTCCCAACGCCGTCAATCGCCCCTCGGTGCGCAACCAGCGCGGCAAATCGGCGGGCAAATCCAGCGGCGGACGTCGTGGCAATGGGGGCAATGGGGGCGGCCAGAAATTCGGCGCACCCAAGGCCAATCACGGCGCTCCTGCCGGCGCACCCGGTCAGGCCAAACGCCGCCGCCCGCGCCGCACCGCCGCCTAAGGGCGAATGAATTCCGCGCGGGCAGCCTCTGCCCGCGCGTGATGACCACAGCCCGGCATATGATCATTGACCATCCCCATCGCCTGCATGAAGGCGTAAACGGTTGTCGGGCCAACGAATTTCCAACCATCCTTGCGCAACGCTTTTGACAGAGCCTCCGAGGCGGGTGTCTTGGCGGGCACGTCACCGGGCGCATGTTCGGGGTGACCGGGCGCGAAAGACCAGATCCATTTGGCAAGCGAACCTTCGCGCGTCACCACCGCTTGCGCGCGCGCCGCGTTGTTGATCACCGCTTCAATCTTGCCACGATGGCGCACGATGCCCGCATCCCCGAGCAGACGCAGAACATCCGCCTCGGTGTAGCGCGCCACTGTGTTGAAATCGAACCCGTCGAAAGCGGCGCGGAAATTCTCGCGCTTGGCGAGGATCGTGCGCCAACTCAGCCCCGCCTGAAACCCTTCCAGACACAGCTTTTCAAATAGGCGGATATCGTCGCTGACAGGATAGCCCCATTCATTGTCATGATAGGCGATATAGGGCTCCCAGCCTTCGCACCAAAAGCAGCGGTTCACCCCGTCAGGTCCGGTAAAAATGCGTGACATACAACCCCCTCTTCCCGCCTGAGCATCCTAACAAGACGCACCCTGCTTGGCCACTCACGCAAGGGGGCGCTGCCCCCGTTTGCCTTCGGCAATCTCCCCCGGGATATTTAGATCAAGAGGAAGAGCAAACCCGTCCGTTATTCCAAATTCTGCAAATATCCCGGGGGGAGTCCGAAGGACGGGGGGCAGCGCCCCCCCCTCCCCGGTTTGAGCGTTATTTCACCACTGTTTCCGGCCCCATCGCCATCGTTGGCAAGAAGGTCGAAATGATCGGCACATAGGTGATCAGGATCAGGAAGACGAACAGCACTGCAAGGAAGGGAGCCGAAGCCTTAACCACCCGCATAATCGGCATCCCCGCCACGCCAGATGTGACGAACAGGTTGAGTCCAACCGGGGGCGTAATCATCCCGATCTCCATATTGACCACCATGATGATGCCCAGATGGATTGGGTCGACTCCCAGTTGGATCGCAATCGGGAAGACCAGCGGAGCGACGATCAGGATCAGGCCCGAGGGTTCCATAAACTGCCCGCCGATCAGCAGGATCACATTCACGATCACGAGGAACATGATCTTGCCCAAGCCTGCGCCCAGCAACGCTTCGGTGATCTTTTGCGGGATCTGCTCGTCGGTGAGTACATGCTTGAGGATCAGCGCATTGGCGATGATGAACATCAGCGTGATCGTCAGCTTGCCCGCCTCAAATAGCGTGTCGCGCGTGCCCTTGTGCCAGATCACCTCGATCAGGGCCTGCGGGCGTTTGAGCAGGCTGATCTTGGTGTCGCCCTGATCGAGCGGCCCCATGTCGCGATAGATGAAATTCGCCACAATCCAGGCATAGACAGCGGCCACGGCGGCGGCCTCGGTCGGGGTAAAGATACCGCCGGTGATGCCTGGGATGCCGTACAGCCCGACCATAATAATCGCGATCAGCATCAGCCCCCAGAAGGCGTCGCGGAAGCTGGCCCAGACCTCGCCCCAGCCCTGCCACTCGCCTTTGGGCAATTTGCGCCGGATCGCGATGAACAGGATCGTGGCCATCAGCATCGTGCCTGCCAGAAGGCCCGGAATGACCCCGGCCAAGAACATCCGACCGACCGACACATCGGTGGCCGAGGCATAGACCACCATCACGATCGAGGGCGGGATCAGGATGCCCAGCGTGCCTGCGTTACAAATCACGCCAGCGGCGAAATCCTTGGAATAGCCGACCTGACGCATCGCGGCGATCACGATCGAGCCGATGGCGACAACCGTCGCGGGGGACGATCCCGAGAGCGCCGCAAACAGCATACAGGCAAACACCCCCGCAATCGCAAGTCCACCGGGCAGATGCCCGACCACTGCGATGGCAAAGCGGATGATGCGTTTGGCCACGCCCCCCGTCGACATAAAGGACGAGGCGAGAATGAAAAACGGGATCGCCAGCAGCGTCGCGTGATTGTCCATCGCATCATATAGCGACTGCGCCACCGAGGCGAGCGATGCATCCGAAAAGATTAGCAAAAACAGCGTCGAGGCCAGACCCAGCGACACCGCAATCGGCACGCCCACCAGCATGAAGCCGATCACCATCAAGAACAGGAATAGGATATCCATGCGCTCAGTCTTCCTTGTTCATATGGGCGACATCGGCGATCTGATCCTCGGCCTCATGGCTGACAATCAAGGCCGTGCGGGAGCCGCGCATAATGCCAATACCCGCTTGGATAAAGCGAAACAGCAGCAGCGCGACACCGAAGGGCAAAATGAAATAGGGCAGGAAACGGGGCAGTTTGTCATAGGTTTCGCCGTCATTGACCCAGCCCTCAAGGAAGGACAAAAACTGCGGGAACGGCACCTGATCGGTCATGTAAAACGCGCGATCACGGGTCTGGATAAAGCCGGTCGGGAACCAGCGCCCACCGGTCTGATTGAGCCCGGCAAACGGGGCCCAGTAATCCCACGCCCCTTTGAGCAACAGGACCGCATATAAAACACACAAAGCCGCCGCCAAAAGCGCCATCGCCTTGCGGGGGCGCAGCGGCAGCATATTGATCACCGCATCTACACCCAGATGCGCCGTGACCTTGACCGCATAAGACATACCCAGCAACACCAGCCAGGCAAACAAGATCAGCGTCACCTCCAACCCCCAGATCAGCGAGGAGTTGAACACATAGCGCAGCACCACGTTGACGAAGGTGATCAGCGTCATCATCCCAAGGATCAGCGCAATCGCGCCCTCTTCGATATGGTGGATCACATAGGACAAACGAGAGCGCGGCTCATAGCGCTGGGTCATGGGGTCACTCCGGTTCTGGTGGGCCCAAAGGCGACAGGCGCGCGCGTGTGTGGGGTCGCGCGCGCCTGAATATCCGGGCAAATCTGTTGGGGTTTGCCCGGAATACTTGGATCAATAAACTTGGATCAATGCTTGGCGTTGATCGCTTGAGCGGCGTCGATGTTTTCCTGACCGACATCGTCGGTGAACTCGGCCCAGACCGGTTTCATCACATCAACCCATTCTTGACGCTGCTCGGGGGTCAATTCGCGAATAACCCCACCTGCATCGAGGATCGCCTGCTTGGATTGCGCTTCGACATCGTTGATCGCGGCGTTGCGTTCTTTGGTGACCCCATGCAAAATCGTTGCAAGCTGGTCGCGCATCGCCGGGTCAAGGCTGTCCCACCAATCGACCGAGGTCACGACCATGTAATCCAGCAGACCGTGGTTGGTTTCAGTGGTGCCGTCCTGCACTTCGTAGAACTTCTGGCCATAGATGTTGGACCAGGTGTTTTCCTGACCATCCACAACGCCGGTTTGCAGCGCGCCATAGACTTCCGAGAACGCCATCGGCTGCGGGCTGGCCCCGAGCGCCTTCATCTGCGCAATCAGCACATCAGAGGGCTGCACGCGGAACTTCAGACCCTTGGCATCGCCGGGCACCAGAAGCGGCTTGTTGGCCGAGAACTGCTTGAGGCCGGAATGCCAGAAATCAAGCCCTTGCAAGCCGCGCTTGACCATCGCGTTCTTCATCTCCTGCCCGGTTTCCGAGTTCTGGAACTCGTCTACGGCAGCCATGTTTTTGAACATGAAGGGCAGATCGAAGATGCGGTATTTCTTGGTGAAGGTCTCGAATTTCGACAGGCTCGGCGCGGCCATCTGCACATCGCCCTGCAACATCGCTTCAAGCACCTGATCGTCGTTATACAGCGTCGAGTTCGGATAGACCTCAACGCAGGCCTTACCGTCCATTTCCGCATTCACCCGCTTGGCAAACAGCGCCGCCGCGATGCCTTTGGGGTGCTTGTCGGTGTTGGTGACATGGCTGAACTTGATGACCATTTCGCCCGGATCGCATTTCGTGGGATCGGCCGAAGCGATCGAAGCCGAAGCCAGCAAAGCGAGCGCCGAAACGGCGGCGGTGAATGTCTTCATGATGTCCTCCCAGACGTGTTTTTTGTCGCGCACCGGTCCTCTCCGGCACTTATGCGCAGCAAAGAGCCACTGGCGCGCGCGATCAACAGTTTCGTGAAGGTGATGTGACGCAGGGATAATTTGATGAAAAATCAGCCTCTTAGATGCAACTCCTCCGAACTCCGCACCAAGCCTTGTGCGAAATTCCGCACAGATCAATGTCTTGGGACGCGAATCTTCGCACACTGCCCTCCGGTGGACGCGCGGAGATGAGATGAAGATCACAGGTCGCAGTGTCGATGTCGTTTAGAGGTATCTGCCTTTGTTTTAATACACTTCGCAAACATCATTATTGCAGATATTGAAAACGGAATTTCTTGCTATGCAATCTTCAATGCAGTTGGCGTCAGAGCGTACAAGGCACATTTTAATTGTGACGTTTGCACTTTGCATGCTCAACTCTGTCATCCACATCTTCCCAGTGTCGCTGAGCGCGATCTTCGGCCTGTATCCAAGCAATTTTAATTCTAGACTTTCTGGCGTGGCTGGAATGGGGTGGATGTCTGCTTTTGCAGATTGCCCTTAATCTTCTTCTCCTCGTCTTTATCTACGGGCGTGAACTATCTCGCTTGATACGAAAGGGACGAAGTGGCCTTTTGCTAAAGCGTTTTGAATACATTGGGTATTTCTGGAGGCGGTATTTTTTCTGCCAGCGCTGAGCATCGCACTCGAGCCAAAAGTTTCTCTGAACAACATTCGCCAAGACAGATCTTCTTGGCGCCGACGCTAAGCGCGTCTCACCCCTTAATCACCCTCTGTCCGCTCCGTTCAAATCATCAAGCTGAACATAAAGCGCCCCCTACCCCCGGTAATCCTCGGGTCGCAGCCCATGCCGGGCGAGCTTGTCGTAAAAGGTCTTGCGCGGGAGTTTGAGGGCGGCGGCGGCCTCGGTGGCGTTGCCACCGGCATGCGCCAAGGCCTCGGCGAGAAGGGATTTCTCGACACTCGCCATCCGTTCGTTTAGGCCCAGCGGTTGCGCCTGTGCGGTCTGCGCGCCCAAACCCATCGCAAAGCGCATCGCCTCGGACATCAGCGCGCGCGAATTGCCCGGCCAGTCGCGCGCCATCAGGGCCGCGCTCAGATCGGGGGGGATTTCGGGGATCGCCAGATTGGCCTGCTCGCAGGCGGTCGCGACATAGTGGCGAAACAAGTCGGGAATGTCTTCGGGGCGCTGCGAGAGCGAGGGCACGCGCAGACGCAACGCCTCAAGGCGCCAATAGAGATCGGGGTGAAAGCGGCCCGCGCGCGCCTGCGCCCCCAGATCGCGATAGGTGCCTGCAATCAGGCGCGTGGCGGGGCGGGTTTCCAGCAGCTCGATCAGCGCGAATTGCGCGGGCTGGGGAAGATCGGCCACCTCATCGAGATACAGCGTGCCGCCCTCGGCCTGCGCGAACCCGGCCTCAAGCGCGCTGGCATCCAGCCCGGCGGCGGCGCGTTTCACAAAGGGGCGGCGCGCGTGAGTGGACAACAGATGGATCACCTCGGCGATCTTGGAATTGCCCGCGCCGGGAGCGCCGGTGATCAGCACCTCCGCCCCCGAGCGTGCGGCGCGGCGCGCACTTTCACGCAGCTCTTCGGCGACGGGCGAATGACCCACCAAGATGCGCGCCGCCGCATCGCCGCGCTTGCCCTCACGCTTGAACAACCGGGTCTCCATGACCCGCGCGCGCAGCTCCAGCGCCTTCTCAACAACGGCCAGCAAGTCTTTGCCTGAACAGGGTTTTTCCAGAAAATCAAAGGCCCCGCCCGCCATCGCACGCACCGCCATTGGCACATCACCCTCGCCCGTCAGCAAGATCACCGGCAGATCGGGATCGGCCTTTTGCACCAGATCGAGCAGCGCAAACCCGTCCTTGCCGGGCATGCGAATATCGGTCACCACCACGCCCTCGAAGGCAGGCCCGATATGGTCCTTGGCCTCGATATAGCTGCTGGCAAGCGTGGGCCGCAGACCGGCCAGTTCCAGCGTCTGGCCCAGCGCCTCGCGCACCGCGCGATCATCATCGACAAACAACACCCGGCGGATCATAGGCTGCCTTCTCTTTGGGGGGCCTCGCGCAGATCGACGCTGAACACCGCCCCACCCGTGGCCGCGTTTTCGCCGCGCAAACTGCCGCCAAACCCTTGCACCAGACCGTAGGAAATCGACAAGCCAAGGCCAAGCCCTTCGGCACTGCCGACTTCTTTGGTGGAATAAAACGGGTCGAAAATGCGCGTCGGATCGGCGATGCCGGGGCCGGTATCGGCGACGGTTAAGCGAATGCGATCCTCAGCGCGCGAGATCGCGATGCTGAGGCGGCGCAGGGGCGCGCCCTCCATCGCATCCAACGCATTCGAAATCAGATTGAGAACCACTTGGCTGAGCCGCACCTCGCCCCCCATCACGATGGCGGGAAAATCGGGGCGCTGCCATTGCACGCTCACCTCGCCCTGTTTGATGCGGGCATCCAGCATTTCCAACGCGCTTTCCACCACCGCCGCAAGACCGACACGGCGCGCAGGTTCGCTTTCTTGACGGGCGAAGGCGCGCAGGTTGCGGATGATGCGCCCCATCCGATGCGCCATGGCGGCGATGCGCCCCAAGGTTTCGCCCGCCTCTTGCGTGCGCCCTCGCTCGAGCAGCAACTCGGCGTTCTCGGCATAAGAACTGATCGCCATCAAGGGCTGGTTCAACTCGTGGCTGATGCCCGCCGACATCTGGCCCAGCGCCGACAGCTTGCCCGCCTGCACCAATTCGGCCTGCGTGCGCCGCAATTCCTCGTTTGCGGCGCTCAATTCGGCGGTGCGCGCGGCGACGCGCATCTCAAGCGCGGCATTGGCCAGCGCGAGGGCGCGCCTGCGCTCCCACAGCGCAAGCAGCACCGCCCCAAGCGCCAAAATCCCTGCCGCCGTCGATAGCGCCGCCAGCCGCGCCGAGCGCAGAACCGGATCCGCCAGCGCCAAGGCATGCCCCGTCATGTCAATCACCGGCAGCGCGCGCGTGACTTCCAGCCCCGGCCCTATAAGCGAGCCATGCCCCGAGATCACCAAGCGCCCCGCCAACTGGCGCGTTACCCAAGGCGCGCGCGGCGCAATCGCACCTGCGGGATAGGATTGCGGATCGGGATGCGTGGCCCGCTCCGAGGTCAGCACCAGATCGGTGCGGTTGGTAAGAAAGCTGACCCCATCACGATCGGTGAACCAGACCGGCACCGGGTTGCCGCGCCCCTCGGCCTCGACATCGCCCGCGCGCAAGCGCAGCCGCACAATCGCAATCACCCCGCCTTCGGGCGCAAAAACCGGCGCGGCAAAGGTAAACAGGCGCTGGCCCGTGGCGGGGTCGACGAAATGATCCGAGCCGGTAGCGCCTTGTACCGCACGCGTCAGCGCCCGCGAGATATCGACATGCGCGGGTGCGTCAGGCGGCCCGGCCAGCACCGCCCCATCGGGCGCGATCAGCCAGATGTCGCGCGCCCCCGCGTGATCGGCCAAGCGCTGCAAGGTCAGGCTGACGGCCTCATCGCGCCACGCGCCCCCCGCGCGCCCCTCTTGGGCAAAGCTTTGCGCCAACGCCACCACATCGGGATGATCGGCGGCCAGCACCGCAACCTCGCGAAATTGCAACAGCGCCGCTACAAGCCGATCCGAGGCGAGACGCAGATCGGATGCGCCTTGCACCTCGATCCGCGCCAGCCCTTCACGCATCGAAATACGCCAGACTGAAAAAGACGCCGTCAAAGTCAGCGCCAGCCAAAGCAGTAGCAGGGTGACGCGCAGCCGCATCTAGAGCGGGAAGGTATAGAGGATGAAATCGGATGCCGGCGCGAAACGGTCATATAGCTTGCGCGCGGTGGCGTTGCCCTCTTGCGTGGCAAGGCGCACCGCTTCAATACCGCCCTTGCGCGCCGCGTCTTGTACATGCTCGATAAACGCGCGCCCGACGCCTTGACCGCGCGCCTCTGGGCTGGCGAACAAATCATGGATGTAGCACAAGCGCTGTCCCTTGAGCGGGCGCAAGATCACCTCCCAATGCACCAGGCCAAGTGCGGTGCCATCAGGCGCACGCGCCAACGCGCCCCGCAGCGCGCTGTGTTCATCGCAAAGCCAGTCCCAGACCGTGTCGAGCGCGGGTTCGGGGGCGCTTTTGTAAAACGTGCAATAGCCGCGAAACAACGGCTCCCAGTCGGCGCGATCGTTGGGCGTGATTTGGGTGATCTGAACCATGATATCCTCCGCTGCGCTTATTGGTGGCGCGGCAGACGCCAAAGTGCAAGCGCGAGGCTTGCAACAGGCGGGCGTCTCGGGCCAATTGGGGCCATGCAACTGGAGCCGATATGCAGACCCTGACCCAATCGCCGCTGGATGCGGAATTCGTGCAAAACCCCTATCCGTTTTATGACCGTGTGCGCGCGGCCGGCCCGTTCGTGCATTGGTCCCATTACAAGATGCCCGTCACGGCGCGCGCGGTTGTTGTGGGCGCGGCGCTGCGCGATCGCCGTTTGGGGCGCGAAATCCCGGCAGAACATGCTCGCCCCACACCGCCCCATCTTGAAGCGTTTTACGCGCTTGAGCGCCATTCGATGCTGGAACTTGAGGCCCCGCACCATACGCGCTTGCGCCGTTTGGTGGTGCGCGCCTTTACCTCAGGGCGGATCGCGGCACTTGCGCCCGATATCACCGCGCTGTGTCATCGCCTGATTGACGACATGCCCGATGGTGGCGGTGATCTGCTGGAGTATTTTGCCAAGCCCCTGCCCGTGATCGTGATCGCGCGGCTGCTTGGCGTGCCCGAAACCGATGCGCCCGATCTGCTGGCGTGGTCCAATGCGATGGTGCAGATGTATCAGGCGCGCCGCAATGACGTGCTAGAGGCCGAGGCCACGCAAGCCGCGCAGGCTTTCACCGACTATCTGAGCGCGCTGATCGAGACACGGCGCAAAGCGCCCGGCGATGATCTGCTATCGGGTCTGATCGCGGTGCAGGAAGACGGCACCCATCTGAGCCGCGATGAGTTGATCGCAACAGTGGTCTTGCTGCTTAATGCCGGGCATGAGGCGACTGTGCATACCATTGGAAATGGCGTGAAAACCCTGCTGGAGCAGCGCGATGCGCCGCTGCTGAGCGAGGATCGCGTCGATGGCACACTGGAAGAAATCCTGCGGTTTGATCCGCCGCTCCATCTGTTCACCCGCTGGGCCTATGAAGATGTCAGCTTTCAGGGTGAGGTGATCAAGGCGGGCACTCAGATCGGGCTGCTGCTGGCCGGGGCCAATCGCGACCCCGACACCTGGGACCGTCCCAACGCGTTCAATCCCACGCGCCCCGTCAAGACCAATTTCTCGTTCGGGGCGGGGACGCATTTCTGTATTGGCGCACCGCTCGCGCGTCTTGAGATGCGCATCGCCCTGCCGATCCTGTTCGCACGCCTGCCCGCGATGCGCTTGGCCCAGCCGCCGCTTTATGGCGATCTGTATCATTTTCACGGGCTGGAGGCGCTGAACCTGCGCTACTGAACGGATTTCCATCCGCAACGCGCGCTTGCGAATACTGTTTCGCGCCAAACGCTTTTCCCTGCGGCATTTCCCCGCTATCACCGGGGTTCTGGCGAGGTTTGCGCCAGATCAAGGAAGACCGAGCGGGAAACCCCGTATCCGGACCCGATAAGTTGTATTGCGATTTTAAATCCTGAGCCATGAACGAGAGTGCCGTGAACGAGATTCCCAAGGTCAAAACCCTGCCCGATGCCCAGACCGTGACCGAGGTCACCCATTGGACCGACCGGCTGTTTTCCTTTCGCGTGAGCCGCCCGCAAAGCCTGCGCTTTCGCTCGGGTGAGTTCGTGATGATCGGGCTGATGGGCGATAATGGCAAACCCTTGCTGCGCGCCTATTCCATCGCCTCGCCCAACTGGGACGAGGAGCTGGAGTTTTATTCGATCAAGGTGCCCGATGGGCCGCTGACCTCAAAGCTGCAACATATCCAGCCGGGGGACGAGGTCATCCTGCGCCCCAAGCCCGTGGGCACGCTGGTGCATGACGCGCTACTGCCGGGCAAGCGGGTGTGGTTTCTGGCCACTGGCACCGGGATTGCGCCCTTTGCCTCGCTGATGCGCGACCCTGAGACTTATGAGAAATTCGACGAGGTGGTGATGATGCATACCTGCCGCACCATCGAAGAGCTGGAATATGGTCGCCAACTGGTTGAGAACCTCGTCAATGACGAGCTGATCGGCGAGATGGTCGAAGGCAAGTTGAAATACTACCCCACCACCACGCGCGAAGAATTCCCCCATATGGGCCGCATCACCACGAACTTGGAGAACGGCAAGGTGTTCAAGGATCTCGGCATCGCGCCGATGGACCCGGCCACCGACCGCGCAATGGTCTGTGGCAGCCTTGCGTTCAACAAGGACGTAATGGCCGTGCTTGAAGGGTTCGGACTGCGCGAAGGCGCCAATTCCGAGCCGCGCGAATATGTGGTCGAAAAGGCATTCGTCGGCGAGGGCATCTAGGTCGGACTCAGGCGGTCGGCCCTTTTCGCGCCCTTAGCTGAAATCCTCGCGAATGATATCTGACTTGGCGATGCCGAAAGAAATCAACATTTCCTCGATATCATCGACCATCGCATCCGGACCGCAGATATAGAACGGCGCGTTGGCGGCGGTTGCGTGATTGCGCAGGAAATGGCGGTCAATCTTTTCGTTTTGCACACCCGGCCCCGGATTGGCCTCATCCGTGACAAGCCAGATCGTTTCCAGCCCCTCCATCGCCTCGAACTCTTTACGCAAGATGATGTCGGCCTCGGTTTTGTTGGAGAAAATCAGGGTCGACCCGCCCAATGTCCCCTCACGCAACAGGCGCGCGCGCAGGATTGCGATGAAGGGCGTGATTCCTGCGCCGCCCGCGATGAACGTGCCGGGGCCAGCATCATGAATAGCGCCCCACGGGTCCGAGATTTGCACCTTTTCGCCCGGCTGCAGCGTCGCGATTTGCGCCGTGACGCTCTCATGGTCAGGATAGCTTTTGATAATGAAATCCAGCGTGTTGCCCTCGCTGCCATTGACGGGCGTGAACGGGCGGGCCTCATCGCGCCAACCCTCGCGCATCAAGCTCAGATCGACCGCCTGACCGGGAGTGCACGACAGGTCTTTCGGGCGCTTGAAACGTAGGTGATGGGTGTCGTGGGTGACGGATGCGCGCGATTGCAAGGTTAGGTCATGTGTCATGGGGCTCTCCTTTGCTGTCATAGGACAACGCGCGCCAAGCCTGACACGTTCCTGCGCGCACCCTCGCTAAAACGGAAAACCCCGCGCAACCTGAATTGCGCGGGGCTTGGTTTCGCAATAGACAGCGGGGGCGTTACATGCCCAAAGCCGAGCGCACCTGATCCAGCACGCCCTTCACCAAAGCGGGATTGTTGCGCGCACTTTCAACGGCGGTTTTGAGCGGCATCTTGGTCGCAGCAGGCAGCGCCGAGTCGTCAATCATCTTCTCGACCATATCGGCGTCAAACCCGTCAACCGTGAGCGCCTTGGCGGCATCCATCACACCGGGCACCGCGCCCTCGCCGGTCGCTGCGGCATTGCTTTGCGCATTGGCGGCGGTGTCATTAGCGGTTTGCGATGCGGTTTCCGCCGCATTGGTCGCAGCCGAGGCCGCATCTGCAGCCGCATTGGCGGCGTTGGTGGCGGCTTCGGCGGCAGATGTGGCAGCACTTGCGGCTCCCTCGGTCACCGAATCATCGGCATTCACCGTCGCTTGCGAGGCCGCGTTGGCGGCGGCATTGGCGGCATCAGTAGCGGCTTGCGCAGCTTGCGTTGCGGCATCGGCTGCCTCACTGGCGGCATCCGTGGCGCTTTGCGTTGCGGCATCAACCGTGGCCTTGGCGGCATCGCTGGCCGCTTGCGAGGCATCGCCCGCAGCCGCAGCCGCCTTATCCGCAGCCGTCTTGGCCGCATCCACTGCCGTTTTTGCCCCGTCAGCCGCCGATTGCGCCGCCTCACTGGTGGCATCAACCGCTGCATTCACGCCATCTTTGGTGGATTGCGCGGCATCGCCAACGGCCTGTTTGGCGCCGTCGATCACTGAGCCGGGCGTTGTTTGCCCGTTCGTCTGCGCCTCTGGCGCGGCGGGGGGCATCGGATTTTGCGAAGTGGTGACAAAAACGGCAACGGCCGCAACGATCACAATGGCCGCAATAGCATAGCCTACATTCTTATTCATGGTGAAATCCCTCTTACTCAACTGACACTAATATTATGCACCTACTTATGTCAGCGCGCTAAGATTGCCAAACGCAACCTCCCAAAACGGGCCGGTTTCCCACCGCTCTGCGCGCGCAAACCCGCCAATCTTGACAACGCGCATCCCTGCAGCCCGGTTCCCAACGCTTTGCGGTTGAAAGCCAAGGCGCGTAGGACTATGTTTTGCGCCTGAAATCATATTGGCTACAGAAGGATTCCCACCATAGCCCGCAGACCGCATAACGCCCCGCCGACCCGCGACACCGGACCCCGTGTCAATGGCCGTATCCGTTCGAACGAAATTCGCCTGATTGGGGCAGAGGGCGAGAATGTCGGCGTTGTGACGCCGCGCGAAGCGATGAGCATGGCCGAAGAGGCCGGTCTCGACTTGGTGGAAATCTCTCCCAATGCCGACCCGCCGGTCTGCAAAATCATGGATTTTGGCAAGTTCAAATATGAACAGCAAAAGCGCGAAGCCGAAGCCCGCAAAAAGCAAAAGATCATCGAGATCAAAGAGGTCAAGTTCCGGCCCGGCACCGATGTGCATGATTACGAAGTGAAAATGCGCAACGTGATCAAGTTCCTCGAAAATGGCGACAAGGTGAAAGTCACCCTGCGCTTCCGGGGCCGCGAGATGGCACACCAGAACCTTGGCCTCGAGCTGCTCAACCGCGTACGCGACGATGTAGGCGAGTTGGGCAAGGTTGAATCGATGCCCCGTCTTGAGGGCCGCCAGATGGTGATGATGATCGGCTCGACGCGCTAAGACCGATCCAGTCTGAAATCGACAAAGCCCTCCCCATTTCGGGAGGGCTTTTTCATGGGCGCAGGCACCTGAGAGTCAGCCGTAAAGAGCCGCGCGATTGATCAAGACGCGATTGTTTTTGGCGAGACGCTCAATTTGCCCAAATCCCTGCGCGAGACATTGAATAGCTTGGAAATCTCATTCAGCGCAGGCTTCGGGATCGCGTCCAGCGCCTGATCTCCCGGACACAGGCTTTCGCTTGGCACGCCGTTGGAAAAGACTACTCCATGGCGCTCTAGCTATGAAGTTGTCAAAGGTGCCGTCAGTTTGCGGCAAATCCAGCGAGACTCTCGTTGATAACACTCCCGTTGAGCAACGAGTCTGCCACCCTCCCCCTGAAACTGCGCGTGTCTCGATCACTGTTTCCACTGATGCGTCAATGACAGAGGGCGGGGCGCACTTGAGACGGTTTTCAAACAATCCGTTAGGACTTCCCCTCGTGCGCCACGCATCACGCATCACCCGGATCAACAGCCTTGAGAAAAATTAAAGCGCCGCGGGAGGGAGACCCGCGGCGCATTTAGGGGAAAGACAAGGGAGAACGTCTATCCTCTGATCGGGTCCAATTGGCCGAAGCCGCGATTGGGAGATCTAGGACCCGATGCACTGATTGATATGGGAGTATCTCTGTGCTGAGATTGATTTATGTCAAAAACCACGCGGATGAAACTGCGACAAACTGTTCCGCGGGTCACGTTTCTGACAGAGTGGAGTGAGCCCTGCGTGAGATTTCCCCAGTTTTCTTGCAAATCCATGGAAACGCGGCGCAATTCTCGCCCAGAGCGCGGCGCAATGTCGCAGCTTCAGCCTCGCGCCACGCGCCTTTGACGCCCGCAAACTTGCGCCGGGCTGGAGTGCCTGTCGCACCCGTCCCGCAAGCTGCGCAGAAATACCTTTATTCTGCCGCCGTCTTGACCGCGGCGCTGCCAAATTCACATAAAACACATGCCCCACACCCAAAGCGCGGGCTTCGCGACAGCACATGCGCATGTTAGGACAGCATAAAGTCGAGCAAGAGGTTTTTATGGGCGAGCACCGCGTGATCCGGCGAAAGATGCACTCACAGGCTGGCATCGGGACTGGCCCTGCGCTGCTGGATACGGTGGGCTGGATGCAAGATGGCACCCCGCAGATGCGCGCCTTTTTCGCCCGCCCCTCAGCCCCCGAGCAGTTCATCGACACGCCAATCGCCGGTGCCGCCCGTCTGATCGAGGCGCGCGGCGTCGCAGGGGCCACGATGACCGTGCTGGCCCCCGACGCCCCCGGCCCCGCCCAGATCGCGCTGCGCGGCGATGATAGCGAACAGGTGCTGATGCCGCTCACCCCCGCCGCGCCCGATTGGGATATTTTTGAGGGGCGCAACTGCCTGTTTGGCCAGCGCCTTGAGGAAAGCGTCGAAACTGTGCTGGATTGGCTAAGCTGGCATCACGATCACCATGGGGCAACGGGGGCGGTGATCTTGAACCGCGCCCCGCCCGATAGCCCTGCTGGCAGCCCCGCTGATTTTGCCAAGACGCTGCAAAAGGGGATGCATCTGCGCGAGTTGGATCTGCCGGTCGTGCTGCTGGAAAGTGACCTGCCGTTGGGCAAGCCCGATCAAGGCCCCGAATCGCACGTCTTTTTGGCTCCCGACGCGCCGGGCAAAGACCGGATGGAGCCGCCCGCCCCCGATCCCTGGCGCGCCCCCTTGGGCGAGGCGCTGGTGTTTGAGATCGTCAAATGGCGCTTTTTTGCCAAGGCGGCGGCGGTGTTGATCCTCGATGTCACCGACCTGCTGCGCCCGCATGATCACACCAGCCCCACCGCGTTTGAGGCCGCGCAGGCCGCCGATAACGGGGTGATCCTGCTGGCGGGTCACCGGATTTATCCTTGGCGCGTGCGTGAGGGCGCGCCCGAGCGTTTCCCCGATCACATCTGCCGCCCCTTCGATGCGCGCCGCGGCATTGCGCGCTGGGGATGCGCGCCAGCCAAAGCGGGTCTCGAAAGCACTTGGCGGCTGCTGCGCGTCAGCTATGCCAAACCCGATCCGGGGCTGATCTACGGCTTCTGGCGCGCGATGGCGATTCGTGTGCCGGGCGTGTCGGCGGCGGAACTGGTGCCCAAGACCTCATTGGTCGAAGATGCCCAGCTGTTGGAGTTATCCAAGCAGGTCTGGGGCCATAAGCCGATCCGCCCGCCCGTGTCCAAAATCAAGGCGGCCCCGAAAAAGGCGCTCCATGCCGGGCGCACCGCAATCATCACCACGATGAAAAACGAAGGGCCGTTCATTCTGGAATGGCTAGCCTATCACCGCGCGATCGGGGTCGATGATTTCCTGATCTACACCAATGATTGCACCGATGGCACCGACACGATGCTGGACCTGCTGGAACGCAAGGGGATCGTGGCGCATCGTGAAAACCCGTTTCGCACGATGGTGGATATGAAGCCCCAGCACGCGGCCCTCGCCGCAGCGGAAAACGAGCCGATGATCCAGAATGCCGGCTGGTCGATCTGCATGGATGTGGATGAGTTCATCGATATCAAGATCGGCGATGGCACCCTGCCCGCGCTGTATAAGGCGATGGGCGAGGCGAATATGATTTCGCTGACATGGCGGCTCTTTGGCAATGATGACGTGCATCATTTCGAGGATCGCTTTATCACCGAACAATTCACCCGCTGCGCCCCCGAAGTCGTGCGCAAGCCCCATCAGGCGTGGGGGTTCAAAACGCTGTTTCGCAATGTCGATCTGTATAAAAAGCTGGGCGTGCATCGCCCCAAGGGGTTGGTCCCCGACCTGTGGGATCAAGTGAAATGGCTCAACGGATCGGGCAAGCCGATGCCGCGCGAGATGTTTCGCAATGGCTGGCGCTCGACGCTGGACACTTACGGCTATGACTGGGTGCAGCTCAATCATTACGCGGTGCGCTCGGCGGAAAGTTTTCTGGTGAAGCGCGACCGCGGCCGGGTGAACCATGTCGATCGGGACCAAGGGCTGAATTACTGGTTTCGCATGAACCACAATGCGCAGCTCGAAACCTCGATCCAGCGCATGCTGCCCGCCGCCAAGGCCGCATTCGACCGGATGATGGCTGACCCCGAAATCGCCGCCGCACATGCCCATAGCGTTGCCTGCCACCGCGCCAAAATAACGGAACTGATGGCGCGCCCCGATCAGGCAGAGTTCTACGCCACGCTCACCTCGCAACGCTTTGAAAAACTCTCAACGCTGCTGACGCATTTCGGCTCTGCGGTGTTCAATGTCGGGCCCCATGTGATCCCGGAGGATCTGCATCTGCGCGACCTCCCGCGCGATTTCTTTTTCACCGTGGATCCGCCCGATGAGGCGGCACACTAAGGACGGCTCTCTGGATCATGCGTGGAACGCTCCGCGGGGAGTATTTAGGGGCTAGATGAAATGTGGATCTTAGGTTTCATCTAGCGCGAAATACTCCCGCCGGAGGCACTCCGAACCAGGCCAAGAACGCGACGGCGCGCCTTTCGCGCTTGCGCGCGCAGATGGGGGCGGGCATCTTGAGCGCATGCGCGCCCTTGCCATCACCTCCGTCAAAAACGAAGCGGCTTTCCTGTTGGAATGGCTGGCCCATCACCGCACTGTCGGGTTTACAGATTTCCTTGTCTTCTCAAATGATTGCTCGGATGGCACGGCCGAGATGCTGGATCGTCTCGCGCAGTTAGGCTGGCTCACGCATCAACCCAATCCCGGCCCTTGGAACGCGGGGCCGCAATGGGATGCGCTCAAAGCCGCTGACCGCCATCCGCTGAAGGCCAGTGCCGATTGGATCGCGGTACTGGATGTTGATGAGTTCGTTACGATCAAGACTGGCGATGGCACGTTGGGCGCACTGATTTCAGCCTGCGCACCGGCCACGGCGATTGCGATGACATGGCGGCTTTTTGGCAATTGCGGCAAGGTCGCGTTTGAGGATGCGCCTATCACCGAGCAATTCACCCGCGCCGCACCTGTTGGTATGCTTTGGCCGTGGCGCGCGTCGATGTTCAAGACCTTGTTTGCCAATGATGGCACCTATGGCAAGTTGGGGGTGCATCGGCCGCGTTCGCCCAATAGCGCGCGGCTGAAATCCGCGCTTTGGGTGGATGGGTCGGGACGCAAATTGCCCCCGCTCTATCAGCGCCAGAAGCTCTTTACGCCGCTGGGGAGCGATCCTTACGCGTTGGTGCAGCTCAATCACTACGCCTTGGGCGCAATGGAAAGCTATATCGTGAAATGTGATCGCGGCCGGGCCAATCGTGAGGCCGGGGCTTTTGATCTGTCCTATTGGGTGGAGCGCAATTTCTGCGACGATCAAGACACCTCTGCGGCGCGCTATGCGGGGGCTGCGGGGGCGTTGCGCGCGGAATTGATGGCCGACCCGGAACTCGCGGCCCTTCATGCGCGTGCGGTCGCCTGGCGCATGGAGAGATTCGCGCAATTGATGCTGGAGGAACCCTATCGCGCAGTTTTCGGGCGGCTGCTCTTAACGCCACCGAGCCGCCCGCTGGCGCCCGACGCGATGCAGCGCATGGTGACATTGGGTCTGCGCGCGAATGATGCCAAGAACGAAACAAAGCTGGCGAAGCAAGAGGATAGCTAGAGGGCACGACAACAATCCGCGACAATTCCCCCTAACTCCCTCATTTGTGCCCGGTTGAGGTAATGTTACATTAACCTAAATACGGTTCTGATCGGAGGACAGGCAAACTTCGATCGGATGCGGCGAATGAACAAGGACGAGCAGTTAACAATGGCGAATCTCAGCGAAAGCGAATGGAGCGCACGGCTCGAAGAAATGGCCGAGGAGACGGGCTATTTTGAACCGCTGGGGGGGGCGCATAGCGTCTTTTTTCATGACGATAGCCCGGTCTTGCTGGTGACGTTTGAAACACGCGCAGGGATTCGCGCCGATGGCGGCGATCAGTTGCCGCGCGGATACCGAATTGCGCGCGGGGCGGGGTTTTCGTCGCTGACGCTGATCTGCGATCATGACAGTTGGTTTCGCGACCCCGCTGTTTATGCCTATTTCGACCGCCTCGTCGATGAGGCGTTCTTCGAAGATTTCGACCGCGTGGTGTTTTACGGCGCGGGCCCGTGCGGCTATGCAGCCGCCGCCTTTTCGGTTGTCGCCCCCGGTGCCACGGTGGTTGCGCTGCAACCCCAAGCCACGCTTGATCCTGCGGTTGCGGGATGGGATGATCGGTTTCGCGAAATGCGGCGCACCTCGTTTACCGATCGTTACGGATTTGCGCCGGAAATGCTGGAAGGGGTCGGGCAGGCATTTATCGTTTATGACCCGCTCCAAAGCCTTGATGCGATGCATGCCGCCCTGTTTGCCCGCCCTTGCGTGTCTTTGATGGCTTGTCGCAACATCGGTGCAAACGTCGAATGGATGCTGCGCGGGATGACCATTCTCGACGACATTCTGATTGCCGCCTGCCACGGAGAGTTGGACCACCAGAAATTCTGGAAACTCTATCGCGCACGGCGCAATCTGGCGCGTTTCTTGCGCCAGATTACCGCGCGGCTCAGCGATCAAAAACGCCCCTATCTTGAGGCATTGGTCTGTCGCAACGTCGCGCGCCGATTGAACGGGCCACGCTTTCGCGCGCGCCTCAGCGTGCTTGAGACCGAACTGGCGGAACAGGGCATCACCCTGCCCGATCCCGCAAAGATCGGCGCGATTTAAGCAAATATCTCAGGCGTTTGAGGCCGGTGGCTCTGATGCCTCTTCGGGATCGTCCGCGACATCAATCTCTGAAATATGGGTGCGCACGCGACGCCGAGCATCTTTCGCGACCTGCGCCAGAACAACCTCATGCGGCACGAAAACCGGCGCTGGCGTGAAAGGTTCGACCACGGCGGCCATGTGGATGCCCAAAGCATCAAGCGCCGCAATCAGGGCCTTGTCCGCGCGCACCAGCAAGCGGTCATTATCAAGCTGGCAGGGCGCGTGGAACTGGCCCACGCAGAGCGCTGCGAGCACAAGATCGCCGCGCAATTCTGTAAGGGTTTCGGGCGTAGGACTTGCGGGCATCGGAGCCTCCGATCACTGAGTGTTCAAACCCAGACTATCGCGCGCCTCTGCCCAATCAAGCAAGCCCAGTTGTTCAGCAGTAAAAACGGTCGCGGAACACATGGCGCACGATCCCCTCGCGGGTGATCCCCATGGCGGCAAGTTCGGCATCTGTTTTCGCTTCGAGACGGGCGACTTCTTCTTGGCGCGACTGACGCTCCATGAAATGCATGAACCCTTCGGCAAAGCCGTGAACCAGCTTGCTGAGAATCGATTGTTCGCCACGTGCATTGGTGGTGATGAAAGCCATTGGAAACCTCCTGAAGTGTTGCTGTGTCAGGTCGTTTCCTCCCTGCGTCCAGAGATAGGTCAGCTTCGCTGTCCAGACCACCGCCAATCCCGCATTGCCGCCATGCACGTGCTGCAGTGCAGCGTAAACACATCCCTAAGAGCGGCGCCTATTGGCGCAGAATCTCTGGATTTGCCAGCGCGCGCGCGATATGGGCTTGATCATGAACACACTCACGATCCCCCGCCCCGACGATTGGCACCTGCATCTGCGCGATGGTGCGATGCTGCATAGCATCGTCGGCGAAAGCGCGCGCGATTTCGCCCGCGCGATCATCATGCCCAATCTTGTGCCCCCGGTGGTCACGAGCGCACAAGCTGCAGCCTATCGCGACCGCATTCTGGCCGCCCTACCAGAGGGGGCCGCGTTTGAGCCGCTGATGACGCTCTATCTGACTGAAGATACCGATCCCGCCGATGTGGCCGCTGCCGCCGCTTCGGGGCTGATCAAGGCGGTGAAACTCTATCCCGCAGGCGCCACGACCAATTCGGATTCGGGCGTGCGCAATTTCGACAAGGTGCGCCCGGTTTTTGAGAAGATGGCCGAGATCGGCTTGCCGCTCTGCACACATGGCGAAGTTACCACGCCAGATGTCGATATTTTTGACCGCGAGTCGGTGTTCATCGACAGCGTTCTGGACCCGATCCGGCGCGCGACGCCCGGTCTGCGTGTCGTGATGGAACATGTGACCACCAAAGACGGCATCGACTATGTCGCCGCACAAGGCGCGGATATGGGCGCCACGATCACCACCCACCACCTGATCATCAACCGCAACCATATCCTCGTGGGTGGGATCAAGCCGCATTACTATTGCCTGCCAGTCGCCAAGCGCGAGCATCACCGCCGCGCCTTGGTCGAGGCCGCGACCTCGGGCAACCCGCATTTCTTTCTGGGCACCGACAGCGCGCCCCATTCCGACCCGGCCAAGGAAAGCGCCTGTGGCTGTGCGGGCTGCTTCACCGCCACCAATACGATGCCGCTTCTGGCGCATATCTTCGAGGCCGAGGGGCGGCTCGACGCGCTGGCCGCCTTTGCCAGCGAAAACGGCCCGCGCTTTTATGGTCTGCCGGTGAACGGGGCCACTCTGAGCCTGCACAAAAGCGAGCACCCCGCAACATGGCCCGCCAAGATCAACACCGGCGCGGGCCCCGTCACCCTGTTCGATCCGGGCTTCCCGGTCTATTGGCATGTAAAGAACTGAGTTTCATCTAGCCTGAAATACTCCCGCCGGAGGCTCCTGTCCGATCTGTGGGACGCTCCGCGGGGAGTATTTGGCGCTAGATGAAACCCACGCAAAAGGACAAAGCGATGATCCCCAGCACCTATCCCGCCCGCGAAGAAATTGCGCGCCTCACGGCCCGGATGCTTCTGGAAATCGAGGCGGTGCATTTCAACGCCGATGAGCCCTTTACGCTCGCCTCCGGCCTGCCCTCGCCGACCTATATCGATTGCCGTAAACTGATTTCGTTTCCGCGCATTCGCTCGACCTTGATGGATTTTCTAACCGTGACGGTGATGCGCGATGCCGGGTTCGAGGCGTTTGACAATATCGCGGGTGGCGAGACCGCGGGCATTCCCTTTGCCGCGATGGTGGCCGAGCGCATGGCGCTGCCGATGACCTATGTACGTAAGAAACCAAAAGGCTACGGGCGCAATGCCCGCATCGAGGGCGCAATGAGCGAAGGCCAGCGCGTGCTGCTGGTCGAGGATTTGACCACTGATGGCGGCTCAAAACTGAGCTTTGTCGATGCGATCCGCGAGACCGGCGCGACGTGCGGGCATACTGCGGTGATCTTCTACTACGGAATCTTCCCCGAAACCGTGCCGAACCTGCGCGAGCATGGCGTCGAGCTGCATCATCTGTGCACCTGGTGGGACGTTCTTGCAGAGGCGCGCGATCAGGGCAGTTTCAGCAAGGACACGCTGGACGAGGTCGAGGCGTTTTTGACCGCGCCGCGTGCTTGGCAGGATGCGCGCAAGGGCGCATAGCGCGCGCGAATTTCTTGTGGATAAAACTGTGGACCGCTTGGGGGTAATTCTCCTGCGAATCTGTGATGGGCGCAGGCTGCCACCAAATGTGGTAGGGCCGAGGACACATGCCGCTTGATCTCGGCCGCAAGACAGACTTCACCCGCAGTTTTCCACATATTTATCCAGATACCCAAAGCGTCCCGCTCTCGTTAGAAGGGCGCAAGAACAACCGGGAGCAGGGCCTATGAACGATCAAACAAACCGACCCGATGAAAGCGCACCCGGCATCGAAGCTGCCCCCGCCCCGCCCCATAATATTGAGGCGGAACAACAGCTTCTGGGCGCGATCCTGACCAATAACGACATTTATGACCGCATCGCCTCGGTGATCAAACCCGAGCACTTCTACGAGCCGGTGCATCAACGCATCTACGAGGTCGCCACCGCCAAGATTCAGAAAAACGCGCTGGCCTCGCCGGTCACGCTGAAAGCCTATCTTGAGGATGACGAGGGTCTCAAAGAGCTGGGCGGACCGGCCTATCTCGCGCGCATCGCGGGGGCGGCGATCTCGGCGCATGCGGCGCGCGATTACGCGGTGATGATCTATGAGATGGCGGTGCGGCGCGGGCTGATCGAGCTGGGCGGTGATATCGCCTCGCGTGCGGCACGCCCCACGATCGACGATGACGACCCGAAAATCCAGATCTCCGAAGCCGAGCAACGTCTTTACACCTTGGCCGAGGAAGGTCAGGCGCAAAAGGGCTGGACCTCGTTCCTGTCAGCCGTAACCGAGGCCGTGCAGTCGGCCAATGCCGCCTATCAGCGCGATGGCGGGTTGGCGGGCGTGTCCACCGGGTTGATTGATCTGGACAAGAAGCTGGGCGGTTTGCACCCCTCGGATTTGTTGATCCTTGCGGGGCGTCCCTCGATGGGTAAGACCTCGCTGGCCACCAATATCGCGTTCAACATCGCCAAAGCCTATAAGCGCGGGCGGAGGTATGACGGGCAGGAAGGTGCGGTCGAAGGCGGCGTCGTGGGCTTCTTCAGTCTCGAAATGAGCGCCGAACAATTGGCGGCGCGGATCTTGTCGGAAGCCTCGGAAGTGCCCTCGGAACGCATCCGGCGCGGCGACATGTCCGAGGGCGAATTCCGCCGCTTCGTCGAGGCCGCCAAGTCGCTCGAAACCTGCCCGCTTTACGTTGATGACACGCCTGCCCTGCCTATCGGTCAGGTGGCCGCGCGCTGTCGTCGCCTCAAGCGCACCTCGGGGCTGGATGTGGTGATCGTGGACTATCTGCAGCTGCTGCGCGGCACCGGACGGGGCGACAACCGTGTGCAGGAAATTGGTGAGATTTCGATGGGTCTCAAAGCCATCGCAAAAGAGCTGCATATCCCGGTGATCGCGCTGTCACAGCTTAGCCGGACGGTCGAAAGCCGCGAGGATAAACGCCCGCAACTCAGTGACTTGCGCGAATCCGGATCGATCGAGCAAGACGCCGATGTGGTGATGTTCGTCTATCGCGACGAGTATTATCACGAACGTCTCAAGCCACAGGAAGACGACCCGAAATTCGCCGAATGGCTGCAAAAAGCCGAACGCGTGCATGGCAAGGCCGAGGTGATCTTGGGCAAGCAGCGCCACGGGCCAATCGGCACGGTGGATCTGTCGTTTGAAAGCCAGTTCACCCGCTTTGGCAACCTCGCGCGGCAATATCAAGGCGATGGCGGCGACGCCTTCTGATTGGCTCGCCTGCCTTAGCGCTCCGTCAGCTTCAATTCGATCCGGCGATTTTGCGCGCGCGCCTCGGGGGTGTCGGCTGTATTGACCGGGTCGAATTGCGCAAATCCGGCGGCGGCGAGGCGCTGGGGCGGAAAGCCAAGACTGTCCACCATATATTTCACCACCGACAGCGCGCGGGCCTGGCTGAGTTCCCAGTTATCCTTGAACTGGCCCGTGCCCGAAAGCGGCGTGTCATCGGTGTGCCCATCAACGCGGATGATCCACGGAATATCGCCGGGAATTTCCGAGCGCAGTTGATCGAGCAGCCCCGTCACCTGCTTGATCTGCGCCTTGCCCGCATCTGACAGCGTGGCTGACCCTGCCGGGAACAGCACTTCGGAAGAGAACACGAACCGATCGCCCTCGACCTTTACGCCCGAGCGGCCCTTGAGCAGCTGCGACAGCTTACCGAAAAACTCCGAACGATAGTTTTGCAGATCCTTCGCCTCGGCCTCGGCCTTTTTGCGCGCGGCCTCTTCCA
This sequence comes from Thioclava arctica, assembly GCF_040892615.1. Lineage (NCBI taxonomy): Bacteria > Pseudomonadati > Pseudomonadota > Alphaproteobacteria > Rhodobacterales > Paracoccaceae > Thioclava > Thioclava arctica. The sequence goes on along the minus strand of NZ_JBFRYC010000008.1, from coordinate 53,554 downwards.
GATCGGCACGTTTCTTTTGTTCTGACGCGGCGCGAGCAAGAGCTGCGTTCAACTGCTGGCCCAGATTATCCAGTTGCACCTTTGAGGCGGCATCCTTTTGCTGCGCCTCATCGAGCACCGATTGCAGCTGCGCCAATTGCGTGCTCAGTGCCGCAACCTGCTGATTGAGCAGCGCCACTTTTTTGGCGGCATCATCCGAGATCTGCGTCTGTTCCTGCAGCGCCTTTTGCGCGGTCGCCTTTAGCGCGGCCTGTTTCTCGGCCTCGCTAAGCTGCTGATTAAGCTGAGATTCGATGTCTTTCTTTGCGGTTTGTGCGGCGGCCAGAAGGGTCAACGTGTCTTCCGCCTTTTTGCGCGCCTCTTCCAGTTGCAGGGTCATCGCCGCCACCGCATCGCCCGATTGCGTCAGCTTGGTGCGCAGATCGGCGATGGTTTCCTTGCTGAGGCGAATCTCGTCGGCCTTGGCGGTCGCATCGCTTTGCGCAGCGTCGCGTTGCCCGATCAACTGCGCGACGCGGGCCTCGAATTCGGTGATCTTCTGACCCGCAGCGTCAAGGGCGGCCTTGCGATCAGCCAGTTGCGAGGTCAGCGTCGCGATCAGCGAATTTTGCTGATCGGCGGCGTCGCGGGCATCTTCCAACTCGCCCGTCAGGCGCTGCGTGCGCGTCTGTTGCAGCGACAGCGCGCGTGCCAGATTGCTGACCTGTTCATTCAGAGCCACCAGTTCACCCTCTTTGGTGCTCAGGGTGTCGCGCAGAACCGATTGCACGATCATGAAGATCGACAGCACAAACATCAGCACCAACAACAGTGCCGTCATCGCATCGACAAAGCCGGGCCAGATATTACCCGAGAACCGGTTGTTATTGCGCCGCGCCAAGGCCATGGATCAGTCCTCGCGCGGGGGTTTATAGCCCAGAATGGCGCGGGTAAGCCCGGCGAAATCATGGCGCAGCTCGGCCATGCTTTCTTGCCGCCCGGCCGAGATTTCCTCGAGCATGCGCATCATTTGCTGATCAATCGAGCGCAGGCGCATCCGGGTTTCCACCAGCGCTTCGGCCTCGGGCGCGCCTTCGGCAGTGCGCGCAGACAGGTTATCGAGCGCATAGATCAGCCGATCTTGCCCATCCGCCATATGCTGAAGCGAGCGTGCCTGAACCGCGCGGGCGTCAATCTCTCCGCCCATGCGTTCAGACAGGTCGTGCAGGGCGTTGGACAGATGCGCGATACGCGCCTCGGTTTGCACCCGCCCGGCGTCTGATCGCACGAACAGAGTCTGGATTTGCTCCATCTGCTCGGACATGTGATCAAGGATGCCCGCCACCATCGAGCCCTCGCCGTCACCCCCTTCAAGCGCGGTGAAGGACAGCCGCGTGATCGAGGAAATCCATTCCTCCAACTCGCGGTAAAACCGGTTCTGGCCGTGATTGGCGAATAGCTCCAGCAGCCCCACCACCAGCGAGCCCGCAAGGCCCAACAGCGACGAAGAAAACGCCGTGCCCATGCCGCCAAGCTGCGCCTCAAGCCCCTTCATGAGGTTGTCAAACACGCCCATCGCGCTTTCGCCCTCTTTGGGGGCCAATGCGCGAATGGTTTCCACAACGGCAGGCACGGTCGTGGCCAGACCGTAAAACGTGCCCAACAGTCCGAGGAAAATCAGCAATGAGGTGATATAGCGCGTGATGTCGCGCGCCTCGTCGATCCGCGTCGCCACCGATTCCAAGATCGAGCGCCCCGAACTGGATGACACGGCGCGCCGCGCCTCACGCGAACCGAGCAGCGAGGCCAAGGGGGCCAACATCGACGGCGCTGTCACCTCGGGGCGTCCGGGGCGATCCGCGGCAAAACTTTCGATCCAGTTCACCGCCTTGACCAGCTGTACCACCTGCCAGAAACAGGCAAGAATACCAAAGCCAAAGACCGTAACGATCACCCCGTTCAGCCAGGGATTTGCCAAGAAAATCGGGAAAATCCGGGAATAGGCGAAATAGCCCCCCGTCCCGACCAGTATCAACACCAACAGCATCAGCAGAACCTGACGCACGGGTTGTGAAAATTGTGGGTCTATCCGCACTGGCTCGTGCATGCCCTGCCCCTTTGCCTGTTTGGACAAAGACTAGCGATGCGCGCAGTCTTCGCCAAGCGTTAACACGTCAATTCACGCACGCGTGCCGCAAGTGCATCCAGCATCGTGTCGGGAATGCCCAATTCGTGCAAATGTGCCGCAGTATTGAACAAATAGTCGCGATTGGGGCCACGCCCGCCGGTCGATTGCGCAATGATCTGGGCCTGCTCTTCAAGGCTGAGCCCACCGCAATATTGATCGTGGTGCCGGTCGATTACATAGGTCACGGCCCGCACACGCCGCCCATCGGCCAGATCCAGCGCGATGGCTTGCTCGAAATAAGCCGAGGTGACCAATTCGCGCGCACGCAGATAGGCCAGCACGCTATCTTCTTCGCCCGCGCGAACGGCAAACGCGACACCATCACACGCGCCCTCCCCCGCATCGAGCGCCAGCACCAGTCCCGGCGCTTCGGGCGTGCCGCGATGCACAAGCGAGCGCAGACAGAAAGAACGCGCAAAACCCGGAGCGCGGGCCAGCGCGCGTTCGGCAGGTTCAAAGCCAGGGTTCCAGATCAGCGAACCATAGCCAAAGATCCAGGTCGTGTTTGAGTCGGACTGGTTGTTCATCCTCAAGCGCATTACATGGGGAAGAGGATGATTGCAAAGAGGCACTGAGCGATGCGCAAGCTGATCTGGCTGGTAGTGATTTTGACGCTTGGCTATGCTGGCTATTGGTTTGTCGGGGCGCACAAGATCAAGGCGGGCGCGCAAGATATGCTGGCACAGGCCCAGCAAGAGGGTTGGGGAGATGCCAAAGGCGTGTCCTTGGCAGGCTTTCCATCGCGCTTTGATCTGACCTTCCAGCAGCCCCAATTGTTCGGCTCGGATGGCGCTTGGACTTGGTCGGCCCCCTATGCGCAGGTTTTCGCGCTGGGATATGCCCCCAATAAAATCATCGCCTATCTGCCTTCGGATCAGAAAATCGCCCTTGGATCTGAGGCTTACACGCTCAGCCTTGCTGATATGCGCAGCTCTGTGACGGTCGGCTATTCCTCGGCTTTGCCGCTTGAAAACGCGGTCACGGTGATCACAAGCCCGGTGCTGACGCCCCAAATGGGCAGCGCGCCAAGCCTGAGCGCCGATCAGCTACGCTTGGCAGTCTCGCGCGAAGACAAGGCACAGGGCGCGCTGCCCGACCCTAATGACAAGGGCCAGTTGGTGATGCCGGGTGCAACCTATCGGCTGGGGGCCGAGGCGGTAAACCTGATGCTGCCCACCGCTCTGGTCGACAAACTGGCACCAAAATCGGGGCTTGGGGATACGATTGCGCGTCTCCATTTCGACGCGCTGGCGGGGCTGCGCGACCCGATCACAAGGGCTGCCGCCGATCAGGGCTTGCCGGGGCTGATGACATTGGCGCTAAGTGATCTGTCGCTAAGCTGGGGCGGCAATGATCTGTCGGCCTCGGGTAATCTGCGCATTGATGCCAGCGGCTATCCCGAAGGCACGCTGCAAATCCGCTCTGCCACGTGGCGCAAATGGATTTCCATCGCGCAAGGGGTTGGGTTGATTGGGAAAGACGAGGTCAACGTGATCACCGGTGTGGCAACAATGCTGGCGGCGAAAGACCCCCAAGATGCGCTGGAAGTGCCGCTCATTTTCCAGAATGGACAGATGAGCCTCGGGCCGATCCCGCTGGGTGCTGCGCCGCAATTTCCGCAGCAGCAGGGCTGATCTAGCGGCAATAAGCTCCGCTGCGATAGCTGGCCACATCGACATGCAGATGATCCTGATGGAAGCTGTCCGATTTCGGCCCCAGCACGGTGCCAAATGTCCCGCAGGCCGATTTGTGCATCTTGCGAATGATGCGCCGCTTGCCGTGCCAATCATCTTGCACAGTCAGCCGCGTGCCATCCCGCAGCACCACGCCAGACACGTCAATCGCGTTGCCCTTGGAATGCTCGCTCAGCTTGGCCCCTTTGCGCGAATTGCGCGTCCGGCAGGAATACGAGGCCGCGATATTGAGCGTCGCAATGCCCCCGCCGCGCTTGCCCACGGCCGGTTTGATCCCGCGATCCACCCAACGCTTGAAGGCCGCCGCCGCAGTGCAATTGACCCGCGCGGGGGAGGATAGCGCAATGCCGGACACCGCCGTGATCTGCACCGGATCGACGATACCGCAGGCTCCGGGCCCGTCGATCGGGGCAATGCGCGCGCCCTCCAGCCCGGCAATGCCGCATAACGCACCCGAAGACGAATAACCCGCCGGTTCGCGCTCGGCCCTACCGCAAGACACCAGTGCAAGCGCCGCAACTGCGATGATCGCCCCGCGCGTCATCCGTCTTTCTTCGGAGCACGCCCGAAATCAGGTGCATCGGTATCCTGCCCCGCCTCGATGATGCCGCGCCGGATCGCGCGGGTGCGGGTGAAATAGTCATGCAGCATGTCGCCATCCCCCATCCGGATCGCGCGCTGCAGCATGAAAAGTTCCTCGGTAAAGCGGCCCAGCACATCCAGCGTGGCCTCTTTGTTGGTCAGGAACACATCGCGCCACATCACCGGATCCGAGGCCGCGATACGGGTGAAATCGCGAAAGCCAGAGGCGGAGTATTTGATGACTTCTTCGTGGGTTACGCGGCGAAGGTGATCTGCCACACCGACCATCGTATAGGCAATCAGGTGGGGCGTGTGCGACACCACGGACAACACCAGATCATGATGATCGGGGGCCATTTCATCGGTATTGGCGCCCATCGCCTCAACCAGCGATTTGAGCCGGGCAAGTGCCTCGGGGTCCGTGCCTTCAAGCGGCGTGAACAGCCACCAGCGATTGGTGAACAACGTCGCAAAGCCTGCGCGCGGCCCCGATTGCTCGGTGCCCGCCAGCGGGTGACCAGGAATGAAATGCACGCCCTGCGGGACATGCGGGCCGACCGCATCGATCACCGCGCGCTTGACCGAGCCGACATCCGTGAGCGTCGCGCCCGGGGCCAGATGGGGGGCGATTTCCTCGGCAATCGCGCCCATCACGCCAACAGGCACGCACAAAACCACCAGATCGGCCCCATCCACGGCCGCGGCTGCGGTGTCATGCACGCTATCGACAAGGCCGATGTCCAGCGCGGTCTCGCGCGTTTCAGCCGAGCGCGCATGCCCCGAGATGCTGCCCGCAAGCCCGCCCTCGCGCAGCGCACGCGCCATCGACGAAGCGATCAACCCCAGCCCGATCAGCGCGACTTTCTGATAGATCACGCTCATGCGGTTTGGCTCGCGCCGCCAGCCTTGAACACGCCGATCAGATGCGCGACACGGCGGCAGGAGGGCTCATCGCCCACAGTGATGCGCAGGCAATTGGGCAGATTGTAGCCCGCCACGCGGCGCACGATCACGCCTTCGGATTTCAGCCAGTCATCGCAGGCTTCAGCCTCTTGCGTAGAGGCAAAGCGCGCGAGGATGAAGTTCGCCGTGGAAGTGTCTGATGGCACGCCCTTTTCCGCGAGCGCCTCGGCAAGCCAAGCGCGCAGACGGGTGTTGTCATCGCGGCATTTATTGACCCAATCCTGATCGCGAACGGCGGCCTCGGCGGTCTCGAGCTGCGCGGTGGCAAGGTTGAACGGACCGCGAATGCGGTTGAGAATATCGATGATCTCACGCGGGCCATAGCCCCAGCCCACGCGCAACCCGCCCAGACCATAGATCTTGGAAAACGTGCGCGTCATGAAGACGTTGGGCAGGCGCGTGGCCAGCTCTGCCCCGCCGTCATAGCCCTCGACATATTCGGCGTAAGCCCCGTCGATCACCAGCAGCGCCCCTTTGGGCAGACCATTGGCAAGACGTTCCAACTCGGCCAGACCAATCATCGTGCCCGTCGGGTTGTTGGGATTGGCGAGGAACACCAGCTTGGTCTTCTTGGTGCAAGCCGACAGGATCACATCGACATCGGTGGTGCGCTCGCGCTCGGCCACCTGCACGGGGGTGCCGCCCGCCGCTTGCGTGGCGATGCGATACATCAAGAACCCGTGCTCGGTGAAAATCACCTCATCGCGCGGCCCCACGAAGGACTGGCACAGCATGTGGATGATCTCATCGCTGCCCACACCGCAAATAATGCGGTCGGGATCCAGCCGATGGACATCGCCAATGGCGCTGCGCAGCCGCACGTGATCGGTCGAAGGGTAGCGGTGCAGCGTGTGGGCGCATTTGGCAAACGCGTCCTTGGCCTTGTCAGAGGGGCCAAAGGGGTTCTCGTTCGAGCTGAGCTTGATGGCATCGGTGCGCCCTGCGACATGGGCCGCCCCGCCCTGATACAGCTCGATTTCCATGATGCCGGGTTGCGGGCGGATGTGACTCGTCATGACCTGTTCCTCGAAATTCTCCTGATATCTAACGGCGCGCGGCGCGCGCGGCTAGTCACAAGATCACTGAAACGGCACCAAGCGCGAATTGCGCGGCCCCAGCGCAACGCTGTGGCCCGATAAACGAAAAAGGCCGCACCCGAGGGCGCGACCTTTCGCAAAAAACCGGCGAAGACTGGAAAATCAGTTCTTCGCGTAGAATTCGACAACGAGGTTGGGTTCCATCTGAACCGCGTAGGGCACGTCACCCAGCTTGGGCGTGCGCACGAAGGTCGCAACCATCTTGTTGTGATCAACGTCGAGGTAATCGGGCACGTCGCGCTCGGGCGATTGCACGGCTTCGAGAACCAGCGCCATTTGCTTGGATTTCTCGCGCACTTCGATCACGTCGCCCTCTTTCACACGGTAGGAGGGGATGTTCACTTTCTTGCCGTTCACCATGACGTGGCCGTGGTTCACGAACTGACGTGCCGCAAAGACGGTCGGCACGAATTTCGCACGGTAAACCAGCGCGTCGAGGCGACGCTCGAGCAGACCTACCAGGTTCTCACCGGTGTCGCCGCGCACACGCTCGGCTTCGGCATAGATGCGGCGGAATTGTTTCTCGGTCAGATCGCCGTAATAGCCCTTGAGCTTTTGCTTGGCGCGCAGCTGGGTGCCGAAATCGGACAGTTTGCCCTTGCGGCGCTGGCCGTGCTGGCCCGGGCCGTATTCGCGGCGGTTGACCGGCGACTTAGCACGGCCCCAGATGTTTTCGCCCATACGGCGGTCGATTTTATACTTGGCAGACGTGCGTTTGGTCACGGCTGGACTCCTTCTTAGCGTTTCGAAGGGCGTTGTCCTCCTCCGGGGCCTCTCGGCGACCGGCGACAGGTTTCCTCTTGCGAGGTCCACCAACACCAATGAATGACCCGGCAGCGTTGGCTACCGGGATGGCGGGCTTATAGGAGCCCCCCCGAGAGGTGTCAACGCGGTTTTGACCTATTTCCTTGGCGCAGCGACAGCGCGATCCCGCCCAACACCAGCGCCGCCGCGATCCAGAAGCGCAGCGAGGGGGTCTCGGCCAGCAAGACCGCCCCGCCAAGGGCTGCGAGGATGGGCACGGAAAGCTGTGCGATCGCAGCAAGGCTGGAGGGTATTTGCGGCAGCACGCGATACCACAGCGCATAGCCCAGCCCCGAGGTGATCGCCCCCGTGGTCAGCGCGGGTGCCCAGCCCCAGCTTGCGCCCTGCCCCCAATCGCGCGCCAGCCCCAGCCAGATCAGCGCCAGCGGCACCGCCAGCGCAAAGTTCAACGCACTCGCCACCAGCGGATCGCCCGCGCGCCGCCCGTTCAGCGAATACAGCCCCCAACCGACCCCCGCCAGCGCCATCAGTCCGAAGCCCAGCGGATCAAGATGCTGCCCGCCCGCGCTGGGAACCAGCAGCACCGCCAACCCGCCAAAGGCCAGCCCCGCGCCAATCCAACGCCAAAGCGAGATCGGCTCGCGCTGCACCAAGGCCCCCGCAAACATCGTGATCTGCACCATGCCAAACAGCGTTAGCGCCCCGACACCGGCATCAATCAGCCCGCTCGCGATGGAGAATCCGTAGATATAGAGAAACAGCGTGGCCACACCCGCGCCCAAGGCTGCTGGGCGGATACGCATCCCGCGCCAGCCCTTCGCGCCCAACGCCATCACCAGCAACACCAACGCCCCCGATCCCAACCGCACGACAGCGGTGAACGCAGGCCCCCACTCTGCCCCATGCACCGCCATCCGGTTGAGCACCGAATTGGCCGCAAAAGCGATCATCACAAGGGCGGTGAGGGCGAAAAGGCGCATAAGGCTCCTTGTATCGCGACTAGGTGAGGCCCTATTTGCGCCGCGCAATGTAGGGCTGGGCGGTGCAATGCCCCGATCCCCTGAAGCTGTTGTCGTAGCCGAGCGGCATCTGTTGGACCTGCACGTCAATCGTATCCTTGAGCAGCGTAACCGACTCGCTTACGCCGGGGATCGTATTTGCCACGCCGCGCGAACGCCCTTTTACGTTCTTTACCTCCCAACGGAAGGTGATGCGCGCGGGATTGTCAACCACGAGCTTGACGGGGATGCCTTTGCCATAGGTCTGCCAGATCAGCCCGTCGACCGCCTTCGCCTCGCCCGTCTGGGCATTATAGGCGATCTCCAAAGTCTTCGACATGAAGCTCCGGCTATAGCGGTTGGTCAACTTGCATTTGTAAAGGGTCGCGTCAGCTTGTGCGGCCGTAGCGCCCATCATCAAAGTCGCAGCGATCAGTAATCTTCCCAAATACATGATTTATATCTCACAAATTGTTTGATCCGGCGCCAACTCGGCCATGGTGTGAACCGGCGAAATCCGCCTATTCGGGTTAGCGCGCCGGAAAAATCCTGTAAAGAAACGTCAGCGCCAAGGCCGCTCTCGCACCAACACCTTCGCGCGAGCGCGATGCGACTTTGCTGTCCTTCCCCCTCGTCACTGCGGGTCAACTAAGTCCAGGCGCACCGAATTTGCCGCAAGGGCAATCGTGACAAGAAAGGTAAGGGACACAAGACGAGCAAGGTCAAACACAGCTAAGCCTGCAACGGCTGCGCGTTCGCGCGCGGCACAAAATGTAGATGCAACGTATATACATTGCATAACAATTTCTGTTAGCTTGCTCCTATTCAAGAAGGGAACGGCCCGGTGGACAAAAAGGACAAAGCAAAGAAATCGCGCAAGGATGGGCAATTGGTCATCCGGATCGCGACGCACGAACGCGATGCCTTTGTGGCGTTATGTGACACGCTCGACACAAGCGCTGCGCGCGAGTTACGCCGCTACATCCGCCGTTTTCTGAATGAACATGAGACAGACACATCTGATAGCTGAAAGGAGCCTGATCATGGCGAAGAAAGCAAAGATCAAAGACCTCAAGAAAGAAGTGAAACTGCGCAAAACGAAAGTTGAGCGTCAGGAGAAAAAGCTGAAATCGGCCAAGAAAGCGCTGAAGAAAGCTGCCTGAGCCTTTCGCGCTCTGGCTGCGGCCCCGGTCGCGCCATAGCAATAAACAAAGCCCGGATCACCAAGATCCGGGCTTTCGTCATTTCAGAACGGCGTGCCCCCCAGAGGGGTGCGCACATTACCCTGCGAACACTCAGTCGCGGGTATACATGCCCTCATAAATGGGCGTCAGGGTTTCGGTCTCAAACAGTGACGAGACGGACGTGCCCGACCAAGTGTTCAAGATCGCTTGGGCAAACATCGGCGCGGTGGGCACGATGCGGATATTGGGGCAGGCTTTGACGGCCTCGCTCGGCTCAATGGAATCCGTGATCACCAGCGACTTCATCACCGATTTGCTGACCCGTTCAACCGCCGGGCCCGACAGCACGCCATGGGTGATATAGGCGTGGACCTCGGTGGCGCCCGCCTCCATCAGCACTTCGGCGGCCTTGCACAAAGTGCCTGCAGTGTCACAAATATCGTCCACGATGATACATTTCTTACCCGAGACATCACCGATCACCGTCATCCCCGCGATCTCGCCCGCCTTCTCGCGCCGCTTATCCACGATCGACAGCGGTGCCTCGATCCGCTTGGCCAGCTCGCGGGCCCGCGCCACGCCGCCCACGTCGGGCGAGACGACCATCACGTCATCCATCTTGCCCTTGAAGTGATGCAGGATATCCAGCGCGAAGACCGGGCTGGCATACAGGTTGTCCACCGGAATATCGAAGAAGCCCTGAATTTGCGCCGCGTGCAGATCCAGCGTCAGGATGCGGTCGATGCCGGATTCGGTCAGCAGGTTCGCCACCAGCTTGGCCGAGATCGGCGTGCGCGCCTTGGTGCGGCGATCCTGACGGGCATAGCCGAAATAAGGGATTACGGCGGTGATGCGATCGGCCGAGGACCGACGCAGCGCATCCGACATGATCAGCAATTCCATCAGGTTGTCATTGGCCGGGTTCGAGGTCGACTGGATGATGAACATATCCTCGCCGCGCACGTTCTCATACACTTCGACGAAAATCTCGCCATCGTTGAAGCGCTCAACCCGGGTATCGACCAACCCCACCGACATGCCCCGATGCATCGACATCCGCCGCGCTATGGATTGCGCCAGCGGGCGGTTCGAATTTCCGGAAATCAGTTTGGGTTCTGTGACAACAGACATCAGGGCAGGTCCTCAGGGCAGCGCCGGGTCGCCCCGACAGGATTCGGTTGATTGCGCCTGCCTTAGCACCGAGGTAGCGTGGCGGCAATTTCCACCGTCAAGAAAGTGTTATCAATGGCGCGGATCGATTATTTTTTCGGCGTATTCAGCCCCTGGACCTATCTCGCAGGCCAGCGACTCGAGGAAATCGCCACCCGGCACGGGGCGCAGATCGTCTATAAACCGCTGGATCTGATTGCGCTGTTTGCACGCACAGGCGGCACGGCGCCGGCGCAGCGTCCGCAATGCCGGATGGATTATCGCATGCAGGAGCTCAAGCGCTGGTCGGCCAAGCTTGGCATGGCGATGGATTTCACCCCGCCGTTTTTCCCGACCAATCCGGCGCCTGCCTCTTATGCGATCATCGCCGCACAACAGGCCGGCGGGGGCGATCTGGGCGGGCTGTCGCATGCGATTACGCGCGCCTGCTGGGCCGAGGGCAAGGATATCGCGCAGGACGAGGTGATCCGCGAGGCACTTGAGGCCAATGGGTTTTCCGGCGATCTGGTCACTTCGGGGCTGTTTGAGGGCGCGCTGACTTATGAGCGCAACCTGCAAGAGGCCGTGGATCGCGGCGCGTTCGGTGCGCCCTTTTATATCGTGGCCGAAAGCGATGAGCGTTTCTGGGGTCAGGACCGCCTCGAGTTTTTGGACGACCATCTGGGAACGCTGTAATGGTGCGCGACATCCGGCAAGGCGCTGAAATCGCGTGGCAAACCCTTGGTGTTGGCGCGCGGCCCGCGCTGGCGATCCACTGCACCTTGGGCAATTCCAAGCTGTGGGAAGGCGCGCTGACGCCGCTTGCCGCCCAGATCAGTGCCATAACCTTCGATCAGCCCGGCCACGGCCAATCCGCGCCCTGGCGCGGTGATCCGTCCGAACCGGGTGCTTTCCAGACGCTGGTGACGCGCATCGCGGCCAGCTTCATCGAACGCCCCGTCGATCTGATCGGGCACAGCTTCGGCGCCTCGGTGGCCTTGCGCATCGCGGTGGGCGCGCCCGAGGCGGTGCGCTCGCTCACCCTGATTGAACCCGTGCTGTTCGCAGTTCTGCCCGAAAGCGACCCGGAATGGCAGGCGCTGCGCACCAAGCAGAACCATTTCGAGGCGATGATGGCGGCAGGCGATCACGAGGCCGCCGCGCGCGGCTTTATGCGCGACTGGGGCACCGGTCAGCCTTGGGATAGCTATAGCGAGGCACAGCGCGCTCGCTTCATCGCCACGATGCCGATGGTGGAGAATATCAGCCGCGCGAATTTCGAAGATCCGGCGGGCATTGCGCGCGAGGGCGGGATTGAGGCGATCGACGCGCCCGTGATGATCATTCACGGCGATCAATCGCCCCCGACCATGCCGCGTGTGGCCGAGGCAATCGCGGCGCGCCTGTCCGATGTCGGCGTGGCCTGCATTCGCGACGCAGGCCATATGTTGCCCGTCACCCACGCGGCACAATGCGCCGATCTGCTTGCGGCCAATCTGGAACGCTCGTAGCTCTGGACGCGCCTGCCCCCCTCTGACAGAAAGACCCGATGGCCAAATCTGCCCCCTCTTTTCGTTGTGCTGAATGCGGTGCCACCCATGCCAAATGGTCGGGGCGCTGTGAGGCATGCGGCGCGTGGAATTCCATCGTCGAGGAAAGCCCGCTGTCCAAGGTGCCCGGCTCGGGGCTGGGCGGCGCCAAGGGCAAGCTGATCCAGCTTTCCGCGCTCGACACCAAAGAGGCCCCGCCCAAACGCGCCTTGGCTGGCATGCCTGAGCTGGATCGCGTGCTGGGCGGTGGACTGGTTCAGGCCAGCGCCATTCTGGTCGGCGGCGATCCCGGCATCGGGAAATCCACCCTACTGCTGCAAGCCGCCGCAGCTTTTGCCCGCAAGGGACTGAAAACGCTTTATATCTCTGGCGAAGAAGCCGCGAGCCAAGTGCGCATGCGCGCCGCGCGCCTTGGTCTGGCAGATGCGCCGGTGGGCCTGGGGGCCGAAACCTCACTGCGCGATATTCTGACAACGCTTGAAGCCGAGCGCCCCGATCTGGTGGTGATCGACTCAATCCAGACGATGTGGTCAGACCGCGTCGAAAGCGCGCCGGGCTCGGTCAGCCAATTGCGCGCCGCCGCCCATGAATTGGTGAGTTTCGCCAAACGGCGCGGCACCGCCGTGATCCTTGTGGGCCATGTCACCAAGGACGGTCAGATCGCAGGCCCGCGCGTAATCGAGCATATGGTCGACACGGTGTTGTATTTCGAGGGCGAGCGCGGCCACCAGTTTCGCATCCTGCGCGCGGTGAAGAACCGCTTTGGCCCGGCCTCGGAGATCGGCGTATTCGAGATGACCGGCGCGGGTCTGGCCGAGGTCGCCAACCCCTCGGCGCTGTTTCTGTCCGAACGCGGTCAGGCCGCCCCCGGATCGGCCGTGTTCGCAGGCATCGAGGGCACCCGCCCCGTGTTGACCGAAATTCAGGCGCTTGTCGCGCCCTCCTCGCTCGCCTCGCCCCGGCGCACGGTGGTGGGGCTCGATTCGGGGCGAATCTCGACGATTCTGGCGGTGCTGGAATCGCGCTGCGGCATCCCGTTTACCGGGCTTGATGTGTTTCTTAACGTCGCAGGCGGCATGAAAGTCATCGAACCCGCCGCCGATCTGGCCGCCGCCGCCGCGCTTTTGAGTGCCCGAGAAGACACAGCCCTGCCCGCAGATATGGTTATTTTCGGGGAAATCAGCCTCTCTGGTGCGCTTAGACCTGTCGGTCAGGCGGAAAACAGGTTGAAAGAAGCGGCAAAACTTGGTTTTTCACAAGCCATCGCGCCGACGGGGACAAAAGCCGAAGGCACAACCGGGATGTCCATGCGCAAGCTTGGGGATCTCGTGACTTTCACGGGCGAGATGTTCGGCGCGGGTTAGCGCGAGCAGCACAGGAGCGCAAATGGACGGGTTCACCATCGTTGATGCCATCGTGGCGATTGTCATCATTCTCTCGGCGATCCTCGCCTATTCCCGCGGTTTCGTGCGCGAAGGGCTGGCGATTGTCGGCTGGATCGCAGCAGCGGTCATCGCCTATGCCTTTGCCAATCAGGCCCGCCCGCTGGTGCAACAGATCCCGGGGCTCGACAAATTCATCGGCAATAGCTGCGAATTGGGCATGATTGGCGGCTTTGCGGTGGTGTTTGCCGTGGCTTTGGTGGTGTTTTCGATCCTCACGCCGCTGTTTGCCTCGGCGGTGCAACGCTCGGCCCTTGGCGGTCTCGATCAGGGGCTGGGGTTCCTGTTTGGCGTGCTGCGCGGCGTGATCTTGGTCGCCGTCGCCTTTGTCGTTTATGACCGCGTAATGGGCAATGACCCCGTGGCGATGGTCGATAATTCCCGCTCGGCCAAGGTGTTTGCGCGGATGTCAGGGCAGATGGATGAAACCATGCCCAGCGATGCGCCGGGCTGGATCGTGGCGCGCTATGAGGCGCTGGTGGCTACCTGCCCCGCCCCCCAAGGTGACGGCGCTGATCCTGCGCGTATTGATGAATTACCCAGCACTCCGGCGAATTGATGACGCCTGAATGACGGTTTTGATAGCGCGAGGGGTTAACACCTCTCGCGTTTCGCTTTAAACGGGCGACAACGCCCCTTCTTCCTGCGTTCATCGGAGCTGCCCCCATGTCCTGCCCCGCACCCGCTAAAACCCATTTCGCCGATCCCTTTGATGACGACAAGCTGCGTGAAGAATGCGGTGTGTTCGGCGTCGTTGGTGTCTCGGACGCGGCCAATTTCGTCGCCCTCGGCCTGCACGCGCTGCAACATCGCGGCCAAGAGGCAGGCGGCATCGTCGCCCATGACGCGGCCACCGGGTTCAACTCGGCCCATCGTTTCGGCTATGTACGCGACAATTTCACCAAATCGAGCTTGATGGAAACGCTGCCCGGCAATATCGCCATCGGCCATGTGCGCTATTCCACGGCTGGCTCCAAAGGGGCCGTGATCCGCGATATCCAGCCCTTCTTCGGCGAGTTCTCGATGGGCGGCTGTGCGGTGGCCCATAACGGCAATCTCACCAATGCCGACGCGCTACGCCGCGAGTTGATCGAGCGCGGCGCGATCTTTCAGTCCTCCTCGGATAGCGAATGCATCATTCACCTGATGGCGCGCTCGATCCAGCGCAAACATGCCGACCGGATCGCAGATGCGCTGCGCCGGGTTGAGGGCGCGTTCTCTATCGTGGCGATGACGCGCACCAAGCTGATCGGCGTGCGCGACCCGTTGGGCGTGCGCCCGTTGGTGCTGGGGAAGCTGGGCGAGAAGGGATATGTCCTGTCATCCGAAACCTGCGCGCTCGACATCATCGGCGCCGAGTTCGTGCGCGAGATCGAGCCGGGCGAAATGGTCGTCATTCAGGACGGCAAGATCGACAGCTCGCGCCCCTTCGGTCCCTCCACGGGTCGCTTCTGCATCTTCGAGCATGTCTATTTCTCGCGCCCCGATTCCATCATCGGCGGGCGTTCGATCTATGAAACGCGCCACGATATCGGCATTGAACTGGCCCGCGAAGCCCCTGTCGATGCCGATCTGGTTTGCCCGGTCCCCGATAGCGGCACCCCGGCGGCGATCGGTTTCAGCCAAGAAAGCGGCATCCCCTTTGCCCTCGGGATCACGCGCAACCAATATATGGGCCGCACCTTCATCGAGCCGACCGAGCAGATCCGCAACATGGGCGTGCGCCTCAAGCTCAACGTCAACAAGGCTCTGATCAAGGGCAAGCGGGTGATCCTGGTTGATGACTCTGTCGTGCGCGGCACCACCTCGCGCAAAATCAAGGACATGATCCTCGATGCGGGCGCGAAAGAGGTGCATTTCCGTATCGCCTCCCCGCCCACCGCTTGGCCCTGTTTCTACGGCGTCGATACGCCCAATCGCGACAAGCTTCTGGCGGCCCAGATGACCGAAGAAGAAATGCGCGAATGGGTGGGCGTGGATTCGCTAAAATTCATCTCGCTCGACGGGCTTTACCGCGCCGTGGGCGAAGCTGGCGGGCGCAACAACGCTTGCCCGCAATATTGCGACGCCTGCTTCTCGGGCGAGTATCCGGTCACACCTTCGGATCAGATCGAGAAGGGTTTCGAGATGAAGGCCGCCGAGTAAGCCTTTCATCTAGCTGAAAATACTCCCGCCGGAGGCTCTGACGTTTGAGCCTTGCGGCGGGGTCATTTGATCGCGATAGGTTTTGGGCGTTCGCACCTTGCATGACTCCACTGGAGCCCTGCATCCAGGGCGTTGCCCCGGATCGGTGCTCACTCCTCCTGACACCCGCTGAGAAGGCTTTGCGACTCGCCATCCTCGGAAATCCAATCCAGCGTCGCGCTTGAGCCTTTGGTCCACCAGACATAGCCCGCCTCGCCCTCGCCATCCTCGGCGTATTTCGCGCCGTCGGCCGAGCGGATATGGCTCATCACGACCATCCGCCCTTCCAGCATCAACACCACGCGCTGCGGATCGCTATCGTTGAGATAGGCGGCGGGGACACGTGCGCCGCGCTCACAGCTATAGATGCGCGTGATTACGCCATCTGTAGCCGAGGAATTGGTCAATGGGGCCAGCTGCTCGGGTGCAGGCGCGGGCGCGTCGCTGGTGTCTTGCGCAAAAGCCGGTGCGGCCAGCAGCAAGCACAACGCGCAGGCAAACGCCCTCATGCTTGTTCCTCAACGCGATCGGCAAGGGCCTCGGCACGCGCGGCGATCTCGGCCAGTGTCTCGGTCACCTCCGAGGGCACCACGGCCACTTCGACGCGCGCAGGATTGGCCTGCAACTCGTCAATCTTGGCCTGCAATTCGCCCACCTTGTTTTGCGCCTCGCGCAGTTGATCATCAATCCCGGCTGCTTTGTCAGCCAGCATCAACCCGGCCATCAACAGCATCCGCGTCTCGGGCAGCCGCCCGATCTGGCCCAGCAAAACCTGCGCCTCATTGTCCAGCATCGCGGCCGCGGTGCGCAGGAAATGCTCTTCGCCCTGCTGGCAGGCCACCTGAAAATCACGGCCACCGATGGAAACGGTCAAGTCAGGCATCTTGCGACTCCTCTTCAGCCTGCGCGAGGATCGGGGCGAGCCCGTCAAGAATATCGCCCAACTCGTTGAATTCGCTGGCGCGCGCGGCGCGCAGGGCCGTCAACTCGGCCATCAAGGCTTCTTCTGAAAACGCCACGCCCTCATCCATCAGCTTGCGATTGGACGCGATCAGCGCGGTGTTCGCAGCCTTTAACGCAGCCACCTCTTTGAACGCAGCTTCCTGGGCGCGCACGGCGGCTCCGTATTTGCGCTCCATCGCGTTCAGCGTGGTATCCTGTTTTTCCCGGATCGCGCGCACGCGTTCAGAGAGCTGCGCATTGGCCTCGCGCTCAGCATCCAGCGCGGCCTGCATCTGTGCGAGGTCTGAACTGGGCGCCGCATCGGGCACTTGCGGCGCGGCAAGCACCTCTGACTCAGGAGGCGCGGCCTCAGGGAGCGCGGCCTCGGGCGCTGCCGTTTCGGGCGCAGCCATCTGTTCAAACGCCGCTTCTTGCAGGTGCTCTGGCTCGGCCTCTGGCTCGGCCGGCGCAACCCGCTTTTGTGCCAGCACCTCAACCCCGCGCCCGATCCTCTCAAGCGCAAAAGAGATGCGGCGTTCGTATTCGGCAATCTCGCTCATACGCGCCTCCTCATCGGTCTGCTGTCCCGCATTTGTCCCGAATCGCATTCGAGGGCAGGATTTTGCTCAGTTTAACCCTGTTGCATGAGCCAAGCCCACCCTTTTGCCTCAAGCACTTGTGGGCCAAGCTTGATCTTGCCCCGATCCCTGCTATCAGAGGGCCTAAATACCCATCTGTTGCCTGAAAGGAACCGCCATGGAAATCGAAGAGCTGCGCAAGGCCCATCCCGAACATTGGAAACTGGCCTCGGCGATCCGCGCCCTCGCGATGGATGCGGTGCAAGCCGCCAATTCCGGGCATCCCGGCGCGCCGATGGGTCTGGCCGACGTCGCCACCGTGCTGTTCTCCAAGCACCTGAAATTTGACGCATCAGCCCCGAAATGGGCAGATCGTGACCGTTTCGTGCTGTCAGCGGGCCATGCCTCGATGCTGGTCTATGCGCTGTTGCATCTCTCGGGGGATCAGCAAGTCACGCTCGAGCAGATCAAGAATTTCCGCCAGATGGGCGCGCTGACGGCGGGCCACCCGGAAAACTTCCTGCTCGACGCTGTGGAAACCACGACCGGCCCGCTGGGTCAGGGCATTGCGACCGCCGTGGGCATGGCAATCGCCGAGGAATCGCTGCGCGCCCATTGGGGCAAAAAGCTTGTCGATCACCGCACCTGGGTGATCGTGGGCGATGGCTGCTTGATGGAAGGCATTTCCCAAGAAGCGATCGGTCTGGCGGGCATGCAAGAGCTGAACAATCTGATTGTGCTGTGGGACAACAACGACATCACCATCGACGGTCGCGTCTCGATGTCTGACAAGACCGATCAGCGCGCGCGCTTTGCCGCCTCGGGTTGGAGCGTGCTGCATTGCGACGGTCACGATCCGGTCGATATCGACCGTGCGCTGACTGCGGCCAAGAAAGCCAAGGGCCCGGTTCTGGTGGATTGCAAAACCATTATCGGCTTTGGCGCGCCCAATAAATCTGACAGCTACGCGGCGCATGGCTCGCCCCTCGGTGATGAGGAAATCGCGCGCACCAAGGCGATTTACGGTTGGAATCACGGCCCCTTCGAGATCCCCGCCGACATCAAATCGGCTTGGGAAGCGATTGGCAGCCGGGGCGCGACTGAGCGCGCCGAATGGGAAGAGCGTTTTGCGGCACTTTCCGACAACAAACGCGGGGAATTCACCCGCATCATGACCGGCACTGTCTCGAAAAAGCTGGTTGGCGCGATCCGCAATTTCAAGAAAGAGCAAGCCGAGGCCGCCCCCAAGGTCGCCACCCGCAAAGCCAGCGAGATGGTGCTGGGCGTGATCAACCCCGCCTGCCCCGAAACGCTGGGCGGCTCGGCTGATCTGACCGGCTCGAACCTGACGAAATCCAAGGAAATGTCGGTCTTCAACCCGGAGAACCGCAAGGGTCGCTACATCCATTACGGCATTCGTGAGCATGGCATGGCGGCGGCGATGAACGGCATGTTCCTGCATGGCGGCGTGCGCCCCTATGGCGGGACATTCTTCTGCTTTACCGATTACGCGCGCGGAGCGATGCGCCTGTCTGCACTGATGAAAGTGCCCACCGTTTACGTCATGACCCATGACAGCATCGGTCTGGGCGAAGATGGCCCGACCCACCAACCGGTCGAGCATCTCGCGATCTGCCGCGCCACGCCCAACACGCTGACCTTCCGCCCCGCCGATGTGGTGGAAACCGCCGAGGCGTGGGAAATCGCGATGAGCCAAGAGGGCACGCCCTCGATTCTGGCGCTGAGCCGGCAGAACCTGCCCACGCTGCGCACCGAATACAAACCGCAAAACCTGACGGCGAAAGGCGCTTATGTCATCGCCGAGGCCGAGGGCAAGCGTCAGGCGATCCTGATGGCCACCGGCTCCGAGGTGGAAATCGCGATGAAAGCGCGCGAGATCCTGCAAGCTCAGGCGATTGGCACGCGGGTCGTCTCAATGCCCTGCATGGAGCTGTTCGCTGCCCAAGACGAAAGCTATCGCAAGCGCATCTTGCCGCCCAATTCGGTGCGTGTCGCCGTTGAGGCCGCCGTGCGCCAACCTTGGGATCGCTGGCTGCTGGGTGAGCGGGGCCGCGAGGCCAAGGCCGGGTTTGTCGGCATGGATCGCTTTGGCGCCTCTGCCCCGGCGGGTGAGCTGTATGAAAAATTCGGCATCACCCCCGAGGCTGTGGCCGACAAGGTCAAAGCCCTCCTCTGATGGCTCTGCCCACCATCAAGACCGTTTCGAGGGGGCCCGCCGTGGCCCCCTCTTTTCATCCCGACCGACCCGGTCTGGCGGTGGTCTTCATGCTGGGCGCGTTTTCGATGCTCACCCTGATGGATGCTTTCGCCAAGCTGCTGGGCCAGGGCTATCATCCGCTGCTGATCGTCTGGGCGCGTTTTGGGGTGAATGCGCTGGTACTGGGGGCGATTTTCGGGCGCTCGGTGCCGCGCCGGTTGCGCACCCGCCAGCCCGTATTGCAGGCCGGGCGCGCGCTGTTCCAGATGGGCGCGATCGTGTCGTTTTTCTTCGCGCTGCGCTATATCGGCTTGGCGCAGGCCACGGCCCTTGGTGATCTGAACCCGGTGATCGTGACGCTGGGGGCGGCGCTGTTTCTGGGCGAGCGGCTAGGCGTGCATCGCATCTTCGGGATCGCGGCTGCGTTCATTGGCGCGATGATCATCCTGCGTCCCGGCACCGGCATGTTTCACCCGGCAGCCCTACTGGCACTGTTAGCCGCATTCAGCTTTGCAGGCGCCGTTTTGCTCACACGGCAGGTGCGCGGCGATAGTGCGGCGACCTCGCAGCTTTGGTCCTCGTTGGTCGGGCTGGCGCTGTCCTCACTGGCCCTGCCCTTCATCTGGCAACCCATCGCTTGGGGAGATCTGTGGGTTTTCGCAGGCCTCGGGCTGGCGGGCAGCCTTAGCCAATTCCTGCTGATCCGGGCATTTTCGCTAGGCGAGGCGGGCACATTGGCCCCGTTTGGGTATTCGGGGCTGATCTTTGCCTCGTTCTGGGGCTGGCTGATGTTTGACCAACTGCCCGATAGCGCCACGATTCTGGGGGCGCTTGTGATCATCGGCGCGGGGCTTTATGTCTGGTCACGCGAGCGCCGCGCGGCGCGCCTTCCAACAGACAGCCCGCGATGAAAAACGACACGATTTCCCTTTCCGATCGCCTGTCCAACGCCGTTTTCGTGACGGTGATGAAGCTGGTGCAAATGCTGCCCTATGAGCGGCGCATCCCGCTGGCCGGGCGTTTGGTGGCGCGCGCCGCTCCCATGATCGGGTTTACCCGCCGGGTGCGCGAGAATTTGGCGCTGACCTGCCCCGATCTGCCCGAGGCCGAGGTCAAACGCCTTGAACGCGCGGTGCCTGACAATCTGGGCCGGATGCTGGCAGAGATCTATTCGGGCGAGGAATTTCTGGCCCGCGTGCGCGATCTGCCCATCGAAGGCCCCGGCGCCGAGGTCCTTGCGCGCGCCCATGCCGAAGACCGCCCCGTGGTGCTGGCGGTGGGGCATTTTGGCAATTACGACGCTTGGCGCGGCGCGCTTGTGGCGCGTGGCTATCGGGTGGGTGCAATCTACCGCCCGATGAACAATGCCGCCTTTAACGCGCAATATGTCGCTGCGATCTCCGCCATTGCCGAGCCGCTTTTCGCGCGCTCGCGGCGTGGGCTGGCCGAGATGATGAAATATCTGCGCGATGGCGGGATGGTGGCCTTCGGCTTTGATCAGTATTTCAAGCGCGGTGCGGATCTGACCTTTTTCGGCCAGCCCGCGCGCACGCCGCTGTCAGCGGCGGAAATGGCGCTCAAGATGAAAGCCGAGCTGATTCAAGTCTACGCGGTTCGTCAGCCTGACGGGCTGACCTTTCGTATCCTCGTTGACGCGCCTGTGCCCCATAGCGATGCCGAGACGATGACGCAGGCGCTCAACGACGCCCTTGAGGCGCGGGTGCGCGATCATATGGATCAGTGGTTCTGGATACATCGCCGCTGGAAGCAGCGCGGTTAACGGTCTGGCTTACTCAAGGCGACCCGCGGCCAGAATTTTGCCCGGCAGCGGCACGCCCTGCCCCGGCTGGGCCGCTTGCACGATCACCACGCCCGGATCAGTGCCATCCAGATCAACCTTGATCCGGGTCGGCGTCTTGCCGTCCCATTCCGCCACCGCATGCCATTCGGTCACGATGTTGCGGTAATCAATCGTCTGGCCGGCGTTTTCACCGCGCAAGATCGCGATGCGCGCCTCGGGCATGTAGCGCACGATCTGCACCACAGCGGGCGCGCTGAGCGGCGGGTCCGCCGAAAGCAACACCTCATAGTCGCCGTCTGCGCCGCTGATTTTCAAATGAACCGGCTGGCGCACGGCGCTTTGCTGGGCAATCGCAACTTTCAATTCGTCTTTTTGCACGCCAACCAGCGCCGTCGTGCCGCCGACAATCATTTGCGGCGTGTAGACGGTGCGCTCTCGGGCGGCGCGAGCATAGGCTTTTTGGCGCGCAGTGAATTCGGCTTTGCCAAAGGGATCTTTCCAGCCCAGATAATCCCAGTAATCGACATGCAGCGCGAGCGCGATCACGTCGTCACGATCGGCATATGTCTGAAACAGCGCATCTGCGGGCGGGCAAGATGAACAGCCCTGCGAGGTGAACAATTCAACCACGATCGGGTCATGCGCGGGCGTATCGTCGCTAGGCGACACTTGTCCCGCCATTGAGCGCACCAACGCATCCGCAGCGTTGCGCCGCATTCCCGGTGGGGCATCGGGCTTGATGAGCGGCGTCTCGGCAGGCTTGGCTGTGGGCGCGGATTGGGGTGCGCTTGGCGCGCTGTCTTGCGCAAAAACGGTTTCTGGCAGCCAAAAGCTACCCAATGCCAAACCAAGGCAGACCGTCACCGAAGCGCTGATACCTGCGCGTGCCATTGAAACCCTTCCAAACTCTCGTCCTTATATCTAGCGTTGACGACCACACCAGAGCCAATCAAGGTTTTGCGAGAATTCGTTGCGTAACTGTTGCGCAGGGTGGCCCCCCCGCGCGCGGACGAACTTGCAGACCTTGGCACCCTTTGCGGACCAAATTCGCCCTCTTTGTGTGCAACGGTATACAAAAAGTAGCACGCGCCTCTTGAACGCGCGCCCCGCTTGGGGCAAACACTGTCTCAGCGACACCCTTAGGACCCATGAAGGGAGGCCATCTCATGCCCATCGTCACCGGTAAAGACTCTGCCAAGACCCGCCGCGAGCTAAGCGTCGGCTCCAAGACATTCACCTATTATTCGATCCCCGCCGCCACCGAGGCCGGTCTGGGCGAATTCACCAAACTCCCCGCCTCTCTCAAAGTGGTGCTGGAAAACCTGCTGCGCTTTGAGGATGACGGGTTCACCGTCTCGCTTGAAGACATCAAGGCGTTTGGCGAATGGGCCAAGCAAGGCGGCAAGAACCCGCGCGAGATCGCCTATCGCCCGGCGCGTGTTCTGATGCAGGATTTCACCGGCGTTCCCGCCGTTGTGGACCTCGCGGCAATGCGCGACGGCATCAAGGGCCTTGGCGGCGATGCGCAAAAGATCAACCCGCTGGTGCCTGTCGATCTGGTGATCGACCACTCGGTGATGATCGACGAATTCGGCAACCCGCGCGCCTTCCAGATGAACGTGGATCGCGAATACGAGCGCAATATCGAGCGCTACCAGTTCCTCAAATGGGGCCAGACCGCGTTTGAAAACTTCCGCGTGGTACCGCCGGGCACCGGCATCTGCCACCAGGTGAACCTGGAATATCTGGCCCAGACCGTTTGGACTGACAAGGATCAGACCGGCGCTCAGATCGCCTATCCCGATACGCTGGTGGGCACCGATTCCCACACCACCATGGTCAACGGCGCGGCCGTTCTGGGCTGGGGCGTTGGCGGGATCGAGGCCGAGGCCGGGATGCTGGGTCAACCGATCTCGATGCTGATCCCCGAGGTCGTCGGCTTCAAGCTGACGGGCGCGATGGTCGAAGGCACCACCGGCACCGACCTTGTGCTCAAAGTCGTCGAAATGCTGCGCGCCCATGGCGTGGTTGGCAAATTCGTCGAATTCTACGGCGAAGGTCTGGATCATCTGCCGCTGGCACAGCGTGCCACGATCGCCAACATGGCACCGGAATATGGCGCAACTTGCGGCTTCTTCCCGGTTGATGACGAAACCTTGCGCTATCTGGAACAAACCGGTCGCGACAAGGACCGCATCGCGCTGGTCGAAGCCTATGCCAAGGCCAACGGCATGTGGCGTGGGGCCGATTACGCGCCGATCTATTCGTCCACGCTGGAACTCGACATGGGCACGATTGTGCCTGCGATCTCGGGCCCCAAACGCCCGCAAGATTACCTGCCGCTGACCACCGCTTCTGCGGCGTTCGCGAACGTGATCAACGAGTTCCGCGGCAAGGACGACTCGGAGGCGGCACATGACATGGCCGCTGAGGGTCCGATTCCAACCAAAACGATCAAAGCCAAGTCCGCCAAGGTCGCGGGCGAAGATTACGAACTGCACGACGGCTCGGTCGTGATCGCCTCGATCACGTCCTGCACCAACACCTCCAACCCCTATGTGATGATCGCTGCCGGTCTGGTGGCGCGCAAAGCCCGCGCGCTGGGTCTAAACCGCAAGCCTTGGGTGAAAACTTCGCTCGCACCCGGGTCGCAGGTCGTGTCGGAGTATCTTGAGGCCGCAAACCTGCAAGAAGATCTCGACGCGGTGGGCTTTGACCTTGTGGGTTATGGCTGCACCACCTGTATCGGCAACTCCGGCCCGCTTCAGCCCGAGATCTCCACGGCGATCAACGACAATGACCTGATCGCAACCTCGGTTCTGTCGGGCAACCGCAACTTTGAAGGGCGTATCAGCCCCGATGTGCGCGCCAACTACCTCGCTTCGCCCCCCCTTGTGGTGGCCTATGCGCTGGCCGGTGACATGAATATCGACATCACCTCGCAGCCGCTGGCGCAAACCCCCGATGGCAAGGATGTCTATCTCAAGGACATCTGGCCGACCGACAAGGAAATTGCCGATCTGGTCCAAAAGGTCGTCACCCGCGACAAGTTCATCGACAAATACGCCGATGTCTTCAAAGGCGACGAGAAATGGCAGGCCGTGGACGTGTCAGGGGGCGAGACCTATGACTGGCCGCCGACCTCGACCTACATCCAGAACCCGCCCTATTTCCGGGGTATGTCGCCCGAGGCTGGCGTGATCTCGGATGTCAAAGGTGCGGGCATTCTCGCCGTGCTGGGCGATTTCGTGACCACCGACCACATCTCGCCGGCAGGCTCGTTCAAACCCGATACGCCTGCGGGCAAATATCTGGTCGAGCGTCAGGTCGCACCGAAAGACTTCAACTCCTACGGCTCGCGTCGTGGCAACCACGAAGTCATGATGCGCGGCACCTTCGCCAATATCCGCATCAAGAACGAGATGCTCGATGGTGTCGAGGGCGGCTATACCAAGGGCCCCGATGGTAAGCAGACCTCAATCTACGACGCCGCGATGGCCTATGCCGAGCAAGGCAAGCCGCTGGTGATCTTTGGTGGCGAACAGTATGGCGCGGGCTCGTCGCGTGACTGGGCGGCCAAGGGCACCAACCTGCTGGGCGTCAAGGCCGTGATCGCGGAAAGCTTTGAGCGTATCCACCGCTCGAACCTTGTTGGCATGGGCGTGATCCCGTTCGAGTTCACCGACGGCCAGACCCGCAAGGATCTGAACCTGACGGGCGCGGAAGAGGTCACGATCACCGGGCTGGAAGGCGATATCAAACCGCAGTCGATCGTGCCCTGCACCATCACCTACGCGGACGGCTCGACCAAAGAGATCAAGCTGAAAAGCCGGATCGATACCGCAGTCGAGATCGAATACCTGCGCAATGGCGGCGTGCTGCAATATGTGCTGCGCAATCTGGCCAAAGCCTGATTTCAGCGTTGAGAGAATTGGAAAGGCCCCGCATTCGCGGGGCCTTTTTGATTACTCGGCGCGATCACAGATAATGTCTGCCCAATGCCGATTCACCGAGAGTGCGATCGAAACCAACACATACCCCCAGCCGACAAACGGAATCATCCGCAAGGACAGTGCCGCAAGCAGCTTGGAAAAGGCTTTTTTGCCGGCCTTTTCGATGAACATTTCGAGGAAGGTCTTTTCGCCAAACAATGTCAGGAGTTTTTTGCAGCCGTCGAAAAATCGTTCGATATCCTTTTTCTTGACTGCATCGGCCATGTCATCCATCGTCTGCTCGCCGCCGATCGCCTTCAGCACTTCTTCGATTATCTCCGACTCATCAAGAAGCCCAAGAGCGTCCAGGAAAATCTCCCAAGCGGTTCTTGCTGCCGCGGGACAGGTTGTCTTTGATGGGACCTGTTCGATGGGGATCGCCACCACCTGATCTGGACTAGGGATCGGTGCGACACCAGCCAGAAGCATAGCATCATAGAGCGTCTCTTGGCCTTCTATGACGAACGGGCGCAACTCCTCGGCAGGAATCTCGACTGCGGCATCAGCAAGCTGGCGTCGCCCTTGGAAATCGGTGTCCTGCCAAGCCTTTGCGGTTTGCGCGTTGATCGGGAACGAAGCCTCTGCCACATTTGCAGCAAGCGTATCTGCAATGGAGCGCGAGGCGTCGAGGGCGGCTTTGAAACGCTCGAAATCTTGGGCGAATGCAACGCCGGGAAATATCCCTGTGGCCAGTGGGGCGAGCAGGGCCGTGCCCAAGACTTTACGGCGACAAAATACGGAAGATGCAATCATCGGTCAAACTCCGAACAGCCATAAATGAAGTTCTTCGGGTAAGGATGACACAGGATGACCTTACGTCAACAATTAATCCGCCAAGCGGATCGGGAACTCCGCCAGCAATGCAGCCTGCTCCGCGCTCAGCGCTTCGGTGCGCACGATTTGGGTGTGGATCGAAAACACCACCGCGCGGGTTTCGGGCAAGCGCACAAGGCCCTGTCGTTCCACCCGGATGAATTTCGAGGCTGCGCTTCCATGGTCATATTCGTATTCCGAGCGCGGATCGGCGAGAAACGCATCGGAATGAGACGCCGTGCCGCGCATCAGCCCGCGCCCCGGTTGCACCCCATCCATCAGGCGTTGCACCCGCGCACCCAGATCGTCGGTGTAAATCTCGATCGGTTTGTGGATGCGCATCATCGCGCGGCCAAATTTCTCGGTCAGCCGCCAGCCAGAGGGGAAACACAGCACGCCGCCAGTCAGCACATGTTCGCCCTGCCCCGTGCCCTCAGGATCGGCTTGCAGAAGGCACAGATCCTCTTGCACCAGCCGCCCCAGCGTCATCAGCGGCTGCGTTGGATCAAGCGCCACGACGCGCCCATCGGGGCAAATCGCGCGGCCCCCTTGCAGATCAAATCCAAGACTGGGCAGGATGCCCAAGATCATCTGATAGAGCTCGGCGGCGGCGGGTTCGGCATTTGGGGCCAGCGCATGCACTTGATCGGGCGTCTCGGCCAAAAGTCGTTCGCGCAGCGCCATTTGCGCGCCATAGGCGCTGTCGACCTCTAGCCAATTCTCCGGGTCTAACGGCACCACGCCGGGCAGCCGCCGGGTGCGCGCCTCCATCCAGGGCGCAAAGCTGAGCGATGTTTGCAAGATCGGTTCCATCGCGCCAACCTGCCGTGCAATGCGCGCCCTCGCAAGTCGCGTTTTTGCAATTGCGGGCTTGCACCGCGCGTAACACCCCCCATATCGGGATCAGATGATGTAACGAGGCTTAACATGACCCGAGACGACACCCGCGCACTTTATATCGAACAGCGCGTCGCCAATGAAAAGAAATCGGCGCTGGCCGCCTATGCGATCTGGTTCTTCCTGCCGATGCTGGGCGTGCACCGGATGTATCTGGGGCGCGTCGGCTCGGGCGTGATCATGCTGCTGATGACCGGGATTGGCACATTGCTGGCGCCGATCCTGATTGGCTATGTCCCGCTGGCGCTGGTCGGGCTGTGGTGGCTGATCGATGCGCTGCTGATCCCCGGCATGATCAGCCAAAGCATGGCCGAGACCCGCTGGCGCTTGATGCAGGAAAGCTAAAGATCGAGTTCGGCCTCGATCGCCGCGATTTGGGCATGGGTGTCGATGGCCAGCTCAGAGATATTCTGCAAGCCGCGATCTTCAAGCACGGCACTGTCGGGATGGCTGTCGAGCCATGCCTGAATGCGACTGTCGCGCGCCTCTAAAAGCGCCTCGAATTGCGGGCGATAGAGGCTGACCATTGCGCTAAGCCACAGGTTTACAGCCCAGTTCGGATGCGCCAGTTCAATCGCGAAATGGTCCAAGAGACGGATCATGTCAGAGGCACGATAAAACGTCTCGTCGGTCACCCAGCGATTGGTGGTGAAAATCCGCAACGGCGTGCCCTTGGCGTTTACGCTGATCGCACCGATATGGGCAAATCGCGCGCCCGTATCATCTGGCGCATCGGCGGGAATTCTCGCGCCGGGCAAATCCCAAGGCGTAAGGTTCAGGCCCAACGCGTCAGGGCGCACGAACAGATGAAAATGCCCATTTTCGCTGCTGAGCATCTCATCGGCGGCATGGGCGTGATAGAAATACTGACAATGGGTTTCGGGGTCAAAAATGTCGCCCTTGGGATAGCGCTCCCATGTGGTGAAGGTGCCCTGATCGCGCAGCACTTCGGACAGCACGCTCATGCCCGATTTGCGCAGCACGGTTTCGCATTCGATCACTGTCTCGGCGGCGTCATGCATTTCTTCAAGGCGCCCGCGCGGCAGCTTTCTCAGCACGGGCGGTGCGATTTCAGCGCCAGAGCGCACAATTTGACCCATACTAACCCCTCACTCGACTGCAGCCGGTCTTATAAAAGCGGGACCGGCCAACCGACCGGTCCCGTTCATTTCACTACACCACCAGATCAGAGCGGCGGCAAGCCCAGGTCGACACGCACCTGCGCCTCGCGCGAGGTCTTGAGACCGACCTGACGGCCCTCTTCGATTGCGATTTCAGCGGGCACGCCCTTGGAGGCGCGATACAGCGCCCACATCGCGCCGACGCGGTTGGCGCTCTCGCAATGCAACAAGATCGGGTAGTTCGCCGGATCATCCGCAATCTTGGCGAATTCCGCGACCTGATCGGCAGTCGGTGCTTTGGTCGGAACGGCGATATGGATGTAATTCATCCCCGCCGTCTTGACCAAATCGCCTTCGTTGGGCGTGCCCTCATCGGGCTTGAGCAGGCTCACAACGGTTTTGAATCCCATCATCTTGAGCATCGGGATCCCGGTCGGGTCAATAAAACCACCCGTGCCGATATAGGGCGAGGCACGCAGGTAATTCACCACTATATTGGGCATCTCGTTGCCATAGGGGGCCTGCGCGGCCTTGACCGTCGTGTCAAAGGGGCCTTTGGCCATCGGTGCCGCATCGGCGGCTGTTGCGGCTGCCGCACCCGGCGCACAGGGGTTGGCCGCTGCTGCGCCCGGTGCGCAAGGGTTGGCAGGCACTGCCGCCGGGGCGCAAGGATTGACCACTGCGGCGGGCGCACAGGGGTTGGTGGCCTGCGCCGAAGCTGCCATCGGCAGTGCAGCGCTCATCGCCAGCGCCGTCATCGGCACCATTGCTGCGCGCATCAGGCTTTTACGAGTCTTGGTCTTTCTCAGTTTCATCAGTCTTTCCTCCCTCAAAAAATCGTCAAATCACGTTGGCCACAGGTCACGCTTGGCGCGTGGCTGCGGTCATGGTCAGGTCATCGGCCTCGTCATCGGGTGCACAGACCTCCTCAGACGTCAGCGGGCCGCCACGTGCGCGCTCCATCATCGTGCCAAGCCGGAAACCGATCGCGGCCAAAACCACCAGCACCAGCAGAACCACCCATTCGGGCAGGCCGAACAACTGCGGCAAGGTTTGCGCCGCCGGGCCCTGACCGGCCATATAAAAGCCCATCAGCGGCTCATACACCCAAGCGAAAGCCGAAGTGCCAATCACCATGCCCACGGCGAAAACCACCGCGTCGATGCGCCCCGAGGCCACGCCAACCACCGAGGTGCCCGGGCAATAGCCCCCAAGCGCGAACCCGGCCCCGATCAGCAGACCACCCGCAAGGATCGCCCAGAAGAACAGCGTCGGAATAAACACCGCATTGCCCGCCATCAGCCCCATCGAGCGCAGGATATACAGCCCGATTGCCGACACCAGAACGGCAGTGAACATCACCTTGAACACCGAGAAATCCCGCAGCGAAAACTGCGCCGTCAGCTTGCGCGCGCTGCCAAAGCCGGCGGCCTCAAGCGCGTAGCCAAACAGCACACCCGACAGCAAACCTGAGGCCACGCCGCCATCATAAAACGGAATACTCATTGCCAGACCCTCCGCATCAAAAAGGACACGGCAAAGCCTGCCGCGAAAAATCCGATCAGGAACACGAAACCTGCCACGGCAAGCGTGGCACCCCCCGACAGCCCCACACCCGAAGTGCAGCCGCGTGCCAGACGCGCGCCAAAGCCCACCAGCGCGCCCCCGATCAGCGCATACATCAACCTGTTGCCGCTGGACGTCGAAGGCCCGCGCTCCACTTTAACCGAAATGCGCCCGGCCCCTTTGGCGCCCAGAAACGCGCCGATCAGCACGCCCACGACTTCCCAGGTGATCCAGGACATCAGCGGATTGCCCGCCTTCATGAACGGCCCGAAATAGGCGTTCTCTGCGGTCGCGGTCGGGGCGACCCATTCATTGGCTTGCGCTGCGAATCGCGTCACGAAACCAGAAGCTCCCAGCCCGTGGCCGGTAATGATAAAGGTCAGCAAAAGCGCTAAACCCAGCACAATTCCCGCTGAAAGCGGTGACCAAAATGGCTTTGGAGTGTCTCTCATGGCAGTCTCCCTTTCTCCCATGTCGATATATTCAAACATGATGATACAAGAAGATGTGATGCAAGCAACGGATTTACTCGCCGCAGCGCAGCATCTCACCCGACTGGCACATTACTGCGAGACCGCATCGCGCCCGCTAGGCAAGCCCTCGCGGGGGGCGTATCTTGATCCCTCTGGTCCCGGGACAGCGCCCGCGACATCCTCGCGAAAAGGTGACCAAGATGGCCGGGGCGGAAAACATCTCGACAATCGCGGCGATCCACTTTGGCTATGGGCTGTCGCCCGACCAGCCTGCGCCACGCGATGCGCAGGCGCTGCGAAGCCAGCTTGATGAACCTGATAGCGCAGCGGTGCGCTGGCCGCTGCGTGGAACGGAATTTATGCGCCAACAAATGCGCGATATGTATGCGGCGCAGAAGGCCCAGCGTGAGGGCGATCAGACCGCCCAGACCCGGATCAGAGCCACGAGAGATATTCTCAACACACAGGTGCTGAACGGCTTGCGCGCCCAGCTTGCCCGCGCCAGCCTGTCGCCTCAGGGGTTTCGCGAACGGCTGCACTATTTCTGGTGCGATCACTTCACTGTGACCGCAAAGAACACCGTCACTGCCACTGCGCCCGATGCCTTTGCCAAAGAAGCGATTCGCCCCCATCTGACGGGCACATTCGCGCAAATGCTGCGCGCTGCCGTGACCCATCCGGCGATGTTGATGTATCTCGATCAGACCCGCTCGATCGGGCCACAAAGCGCCTTTGCCCAAAAGCGTAAAAAAGTCGGGCTGAATGAAAATCTGGGGCGGGAGGTGTTAGAGTTGCACACTCTGGGCGTCTCGGCCACCTATACGCAAACGGATGTGCGCGAGTTTTCCAAGCTCTTGACCGGACTGGGGTTCAACGCGCAACAGGGCTTTGCCTTTCATCCAAATTGGGCGCAACCGGGGGCCGAACTGGTGCTGGGGCGGCATTATGGCGGTGAAACCCCTGCCAAGCTTAGCGACATTTACGCAGCCCTTGACGATATCGCACTCAGCCCGGCTACGGCACATCATCTGGCCCATAAGCTGGCAGTGCATTTCGTGGCCGATCAGCCCGATCCAGATCTCGTTGCCCATATCGCCTCAGCCTATAGCGCCCATAATAGCGACCTGCGCGCCACCTACGCGGCGATGCTCGAGCACCCCGCTGCGTGGGTGCCGCTTGGGGGCAAAGCACGCCAGCCGTGGGATTTCATCGCCGCCAGCCTGCGCGCCATCAATCCCCCCGCCGCCTTGATTGACAGCCTCGACGACAAAAAGACTCGCTCGCGGTTTTACGCCCCGCTCAGAGCGATGGGGCAACCCAATCACAAGCCCCTTGGTCCGAATGGCTGGGCCGAAGACGCCACCGCGTGGATCACCCCGCAAGCGCTGGCCACACGGATCAACTGGTCGATGCGCATGGCGGCCCTTCACGAACGCCACCTGCCCGATCCGCGCCAGTTCGTCCAGACCGCCTTGGGCGATGCGGCAAGCCCGACCTTGGTGCAAGCCGCCGCGCGCGCCGAAAGCAAACGCAAGGGGATCGGACTGGTCCTTGCCTCGGCCAATTTCAACCGCCGCTAGAGGGGTCCTCGCGATGACACATAAACCAGCCCGCCCGATCTCTCGCCGCCTGTTTTTGCGCTCCGCCTCGCTGATCGGCTGCTCGGCCGCCGCATGGCCCCTGCTCAGCCCCGTGACCTTTGCCTCTGCCCCCGGAGATGAGCGCCTTGTGGTCATCATTTTGCGCGGCGCGATGGACGGGCTGGATGTGGTGCGCCCGATCGGCGACCCCGATTACGCCACCTACCGCAAACCCAGCCTGACCGACGGCAAGACCGGCCCCGCGCTGAATGATTTTTATGCGCTCCACCCGGCGATGTCCGATTTGATGCCGCTGTGGACCGCGGGCGAGCTAGGCTTTGCCCATGCCGTCGCCACGCCCTATCGCGACAAGCGCAGCCATTTTGACGGGCAGGACATTCTTGAGGCGGGCACGGGGCTGGATGTGCTTGAACCGCAGGTGCGCGATGGCTGGCTCAACCGGATGCTGCAAGCGGTGCCTGATCTGAAATCTGACACCGCCTATGCGGTCGGGCGCGATGAGATGAAGGTGATCGAGGGGCCCGCCCCGTCGATGAGCTGGGCCCCCAAAACACGGCTTCGCATCAGCGATCAAAGCCAGCGCCTGCTCGAGCGCGTTTATGAAGAGGACCCGCTGTTTCACGCAGCCGCCCAAGAGGCGCTGGAGATTTCCGCGCGTCTGGAGGCCGAAAAAACGGCTGAAAAGAACGGCATGGCACGCCTTCCCAAGATCAAGGGACAGGGCGCTGAATTGGCAGCCTTTGCCGCGGCCCGGCTGCGCGAAGACACACGGATCGCCACCTTCTCGATTGGCGGCTGGGACACCCATCGCAACCAGCGCAATGTGCTGGCCGGGCGGCTGAGCGATCTGTCGGGCGCGATCCTTGCGCTGAAATCCGGGCTGGGCCGCGATTGGAGCAAGACGACGGTTCTGGCCATGACCGAGTTCGGCCGTACCGCTCGCGAAAACGGCACCGCTGGCTCCGATCACGGCACCGGGGGCGCGCTGATTATGGCGGGCGGCGCCATTCGCGGCGGGCAGGTTTATGGCAAATGGCCCGGTCTGGCCGATCACGCCCTGTTCGAACAGCGCGACCTGATGCCCACCGCCGACGTGCGCGCCTATGCCGCTTGGGCGATGCGCGGCATGTTCGGCTTTGAGAAAAGCTTGCTGGAAACCACCGTCTTCCCGCGTCTGGATATGGGGGACGATCCTAGGATCATCGCGTGAGGGGGGCAAAGCTGCGGGATTGGCGCGAGATCTTCTGGGGTTGGTTTGCGGACAAAACAAACCTAAATCCTAAACGACCCATCAGCCTTCAAATGACATGTGTGCTCTACTTAGTGTTTGAATGAGCCCCTCGAAGAAACCTGTTGAGGTGACGTGTATTAGACCTTCAGGTTCAGCGATGTCGCCTTCATCAAAGAAGAAGTCACCCGGTTGCTTTATTGTAAATGGCAAATTGGGTGTCTTGAGCAGTTCCTCGTAACTTGAACCCTGCCCGTGTTTCAGCACGTTCACCGCCAAGTAATATTACCAGACATCGTTCGCGAGTTCAGTCTGACCGACTTTGGTTAGGTGTGCCTTCAACTGCTTGAAGAACGGACCCCTTGGGAACTGGGGCTGCAGCCGCGCCTCAAAGAGAGAAAAGACACCGACGGCAGCAACTTCAATCTGAACAGTCGCCATTCGTAGGCCATTCACAAAAACTGTTTGCCCGCCTTGTTCGTCCATTAGCTTGTGTAATTTTGAAACGTCCTCGTAGAATTTTCGTGCTGTTACTTCAGCCGCTGAGAGTAGTAACGGCACACCATCTATTGCTCCCATCGAGTATCTCCTAGACCGTACGGTTTCATGAGAATGAGCCAGCACTAAGAGTGTCAGTAAGAGTGTAGAACCTCAAACAGGGCTCCAAGCCGACTATCGCCACGACCGGGACGCGCCCGCTCGCGCGTCCCGGTTTTGTGCCCCAGCGGGTCGCCCCCAAAAATCACACCCCGCTGTCGATCGGTTCAAACGCCTCGGCGCGGGCGCGTTGCCAGCGGTTGAGATAGCCAAAGCGGTCATCGTCCTCGCGCAGCAAGAAGCCCTCGGGCATGTAGGGATAGACCTCGTCGCCAACCTTGAAATCGCGGTCGGTGACGCGCACCAGCAGGTGGTGGGGCAGGAATTGCCCCGGATGGGTCAGTCCCGCCGCCCCGGTCATCTCGCTGAGCGCCTTCATCGTGTTGCGGTGGAAATTG
Organism: Thioclava arctica; assembly: GCF_040892615.1. Taxonomy (NCBI): domain Bacteria; kingdom Pseudomonadati; phylum Pseudomonadota; class Alphaproteobacteria; order Rhodobacterales; family Paracoccaceae; genus Thioclava; species Thioclava arctica. Next base: position 19,554 of record NZ_JBFRYC010000008.1, on the reverse strand, counting down.
GCCACGCGGGTCGCCTTGTCGGGCACCACCAAGGCACGCTGGCGGATCTTGTCTTGCGTGGTCACGCCGGTCGGGCAGCGGTTGGTGTGACACGATTGCGCCTGAATACAGCCCACCGCGAACATGAAACCGCGCGCCGAATTGGCCCAATCCGCCCCAATCGCCAGCGTCTTGGCGATGTGAAAGGCGGTGACCAGCTTGCCGCTTGCGCCGATCTTGATCTTGTCGCGCAGCCCCGCCCCGCGCAGGGTGTTGTGCACAAACACCAAACCCTCAACCAGCGGGAAGCCCATATGGTTGGCAAATTCCAAAGGCGCGGCCCCGGTGCCACCCTCTTTACCATCCACAACAATGAAATCGGGCGTGATGCCGGTTTCCAGCATCGCCTTGACGATACACATGAATTCGCGCCGATGGCCAACGCACAGCTTGAAGCCAATCGGCTTGCCGCCCGACAATTCACGCAGTTTGGCGATGAAATGCATCATCTCGATGGGCGTATCAAAGGCGGAATGCGATGCGGGTGACACACAATCCACCCCCATCGGAATATCGCGGGCTTCGGCTATTTCGGGCGTGATCTTGGCGGCGGGCAGCATGCCGCCATGGCCGGGTTTGGCACCTTGTGACAGCTTGATCTCGATCATCTTGACCTGCGGATCCCCCGCGCGCATCGCAAATTTCTCGGGGTTGAAACTGCCATCATGGTTGCGACAGCCGAAATAGCCCGAGCCCAGCTCGTAGATCAGATCGCCGCCACCCTCGCGGTGATAGCGCGAAATGCCGCCCTCGCCCGTGTCATGGGCAAAACCGCCCGCCTTGGCACCCCGGTTGAGCGCCATGATCGCATTGGCCGACAGCGCCCCGAAACTCATCGCCGAGATGTTGTAAATCGAGGCGTTATAGGGCTGCTTGCAATCGGGACCGCCAATTTCGACGCGGAAATCGCTATTCTCGATATGGCGCGGTTTGACCGAATGGGTGATCCACTGATAGCCCGATTCCGAGACCCGCATCCTTGTGCCAAAGGGCTTGGCGTCTTCGATATCCTTGGCGCGCTGATACACGATCGTGCGGGTGGCGCGCGAAAACGGCACCTCATCATCATCGCTCTCGATCAGATATTGCCGGATCTCGGGGCGAATTTCTTCGAACAAAAAGCGCAGATGGCCCAAAATCGGGTAGTTGCGCGTAATCGCATGGCGTGTCTGGATGATGTCATTCACCCCCACCAACGACAAAAAGCCAAAGATCACTGCGGCAATCAAAAACCAATCTGTCAGAATAAGTCCCGAAAGTGCGCCCAATGTCAGCAAGATACAAATGGCGAGCGGCGAAAAGCGAATAAAGCGGGTATACATGCCCCCTCCTCGGGGTTGATGACGTTTCGTCTTGGCAGCCACTTTAGCGCGCAAGGCCCCAGAGTCGAGGCGCAACGCCCCGCCCCATGACGCCGCGAAAAGACCCACATTTGGGCCTCCAACAAGGGGGCAAAGCCGCCAAAACCACCAAATGCGCAATTGCACACATGCCCAGCGTTCTCTCTTGGCAAGATCGTTGCGTATGATCCGCGAATTGCACCCCAATAGCGCGCCGCGAAGCGGGATCACTTATACGCGAGAGCGCGCCTGTCTTAGCGCTGGCCTATCTTAGCGCTTCAATGTCGAAAGCGCTTGGAAGACAGCACCTTGCGCGGTGTCTTCAAAATGGGCGCGGATGTGAAACACATCGGCCAAAAGCGCGCGACTGAGCACTGTGGCAGGGGGGCCATCGGCCACCAGACGCCCGCGATCCATCACCCAAACGCGGGTGCAATGGCGCGCGGCCAGTCCCAGATCATGCAGTGAACACAGTACCGCCCCGCCCGCGTCGGCATGCGCACGAAACACCTCCATCGTCTCGATCTGGGCGGCCGGATCAAGACCCGCGATGGGCTCATCGGCGAGGATCAGCGGGCTTTGCTGGGCCAGAGCGCGCGCAATCAGCACCCGCGCCTGCTCTCCGCCCGAAAGCTGCGTGGCGATGCGCACGCGATAATTCTCAAGACCCATCCGAGCCAGCGCCGCTGCGACCGCCTCTGCCCCCTGCGCCCCGTGATCGCGCCCGTGCGGCAAACGCCCCAGCGCCACCAGTTCGGCCACCGACAGCCCCCAAGCGATCTCGCGCGCTTGGGGCAACCACGCGGCTGCGCGCGCCCGAGCCATCGGATCAAGTCGCGCCAGAGAGCTGTCGCCTTGATGCGCAATCAGCCCAAGTGCTGCGCGCATCAGCGTCGTCTTGCCCGCCCCGTTTGGCCCGATCAAACCGATCAGCTCTCCGGGACCAATGCTGGCGCTCACGGCATCAACCACCGGGCATTGCCCGCGCAACGCCGTGAGGTTTTCAAGCTGTAGCATCATGTTTCCCGCCCCATCTTGCGGATCATCGCAAGGAAGAACGGCGCCCCCACGATCGCGGTCAGCACGCCCAGTTTCAGGTCACGCTCGGGTGCGATCACGCGCGTCGCGATATCGGCGGCCAGCAGCATCGCCGCCCCCCCAAGCGCCGAGGCAGGTAGCAGCCGCGAGGGTCGCGCGCCCAGCGAATGACGCAGCAGATGGGGCACGACCAGCCCAACAAAACCGACCGCCCCTGCAACAGCTGTCGCCGCCCCCACCATCAGCGCGCTGCCAAACACAATCTGCAAACGCAGCCGTTTCAGCGACACGCCCATCGAGGCCGCCGCATCCTCGCCAAGGCTCAACGCATCCAGCCCCGGCCCCGTCGCGAGCAAAATCACCGCCCCCAAAATCAGGAACGGGGTCGCCAAGACCACATGGGTCATCGCGCGATCCGCCAGCGAACCCATCAGCCAAAACACGATCTCGGCTGCGGCATAGGGCGATGGCGCAAGGTTCAACACGAGCGCCGTCGCTGCCCCCGCCAAGGCCGACACTGCAATCCCCGCAAGGATCAGCACCAAGGCGCGCCCCTCACGCCCGGCCAGTGCCAGTATCAACGCAACCGCCACGCCCGCGCCCGCAAGGGCCGCAAAGGGCAGCGCCAGCGCGAAAGCAGCATAAAGCCCGGTTTGAATGGCAATCACCGCACCAAGCGCCGCCCCCGCCGAGGTGCCAATCAGCCCCGGCTCGGCCAGCGGGTTGCGCAAGAACCCCTGCATCGCGGCCCCCGACAGCCCCAGCGCCGCCCCCACACCCACGCCCAACAGCGCGCGCGGCAGGCGCAATTCGCGCATCACCAGACCCGGCGCGCCCTCGCCTGTAAACAGCGCGCGCAGCCCCTCCAGCGGACCGATCCCGGACGGACCGATCAGCAACGAGGCCAAAAACAGCCCCGCAACCGCCAGCGATAACCAGATGAGGATCGCGCGATAACTCATTGCGAAACCTTGCTTTGTTCGATTTTACGCCCCAGCGCCGCCAGATCGGCCACCGCCCCCAACATCGCAGGCGCTCCACAGGTCCAGCGGGCATCACGCAACCCGCGCTGCGTAGGTAAATCGCGCAACACCGGATGATCAAGCACCGATTGCGCCCGGCTGGTGCCCATGCTGCCTTGCGAGCCGCCGACAATCACCAGATCGGGATGATCCATCACCAGATCCTCCAGCGGCAACCGTCCACCGAAATCAAGCCCCGGCCCGCTGACCACATTGTCAAACCCCGCCAGTGCCAGAATTTGCCCCTCCAACGTGCGCGGCCCATAGCCATAGCCCGAAGGCCCGATCACCGCCGCGCGCAACCCCTTAGCCGGGCGCTTGATCGCGGCCAAACGCGCATCGAAATCCGCCAACATCTTGGCCGCACGTTTGGGGTGGCCCAGCAACGCGCCCATCTTGGTGATGCGGTCGCGAATTTCGGGCAATGAGGTCGAGGGCGGCAATTGCTCCACGCGAATGCCCAGCGTCTTGAGCATCCGGATCGTGTCAGGGTTCGACCATGTGTCAGCCAGCACCAAATCGGGGCGCAGGATCGAGATTTCTTCGGCACGGCCATAGTTTAGAGGGTAATCCTCAGCCTGTTTCCAATGCACCGACATGCCCGGATCGGTCGCGAAATGGCTGAGCGAAACGATCTGCCCCGGATCAGCCAGCGCCAACGCCAGCTGATCGGTGCACAGGTTCATTGAGACCACACGCATGGGCAGATCAGCAGGTTGCGCCCAAGCGGGAACCGCCACCCAAAGGGCGGCGGTCACCAGGGCACGCCAAGCGGCCCTGCGAGGATCAAAACGTCGCACGCACCCCAACATAGGCAGCGCGATCCGACGTGCCAAAACCCGGCCACAACTCGTATTGCGCGTTGAACAGGTTCTCGATGCGCAGATAGGCCTGTTTGCCATCCCCGAAATCGTAGCTGATCTGCGCATTGGCCACCGCGTAATCCGGCAGGCTCTGGCGATCTGTGACAAAACGCAGATCCGCACCTGCCGTGAAGGTGTCACTCAGCTTCGCGCTTAGCCCCGCAGTCAGCGTGTTGCGCCCAAAGGATGTGTTCCATGTCGAGCCCGCCGATAGGCCCGCCGGGTTTTTCCAGTCCAGATAGGTATAGCCGATCTGGTAGTCGATCTTGGCATTGATCGCCCCTTTCAGACCCAGCTCCAGACCTTGGCGCGTGGCTTTGCCTGAAGTCTGGTAATAGCTGCCCGCCGCGTAGTCGATCAGGTTGTCGACTTCGATCCGAAACAGCGTGGCGGTCAGGGTTTGCTTGCCGAATTTGCGCTCCAGCCCCAGATCATAGCTCATCGATTTTTCCGGCTTGAGGCTGGTGGAGCCGCCATAGCCAAACATCTCATAGCCAGAGGGCGCGCGGAAACCGTTCCCGACAGAGCCACGCACCAGCGTGTCCGCACTGGCCTGCCAGGTCACACCCAACCGCCCGGTGTTGAACCCGCCAAATTGCGAATGCGTATCATGGCGCGCAGAGGCAACGACGCTGACATTCTTGATCGGGTCAACCGCATATTCTGCAAACACCCCGGTATCCGAGGTCAGCACCTGCCCCGTGACATAGGTGCCGGTGTAGGATTCAAGCTTGCGATCGGCCCCGATTGTCAATCGGCCCGCCCCCAGATCGGTCGCGGCTTTCCAGTCAATCTTGCGACGCTTGCCGCTATAGCCGTAGTCATAGATCGGATAATAGCGCGAGGTGGTGTAATAGGTCAGCCCGATCTCGTGATCGAACCGCCCCATAGTGAATTGCGCGAACATGCGCGCGCCGCGTTCCTTGTGCAGCGTGAATTCATTGTCATCGACGGGCGGCGTGGAAAAGCCGTCATCGAACTCGCCCCGGTCGTTTTGCGCAAACCCGGTGATCCCGACGAGCAAGTTCTCACTGAGGCGCTTTTGCGCACGCAGGCTAAGCCGGTTGGCACGGTAACCGTCTTTTTCAGTGTTGCCGTTTGCCGCATCCGCCGCCGAATATCCGGCCGTGTAGATCTTGGACACCTGCACCGCCAATTCATCATCGCCCTGTTTCCAGCCAAAACTATAGGCGGCATTGGCCGTTTGATAAGACCCCAGCTCCAAAGCGACGCGCTGGCTGATCCCGTCCTTGGTCGGGCGCGGCGTTTCAAGATTGATCACGCCTGCCACTGCCTGCCCGCCATAGACCGCCGATTGCGAGCCGCGCAGGATCTCGACCCGGTCATAGTTCAAGCTGTTGAAGCGACCGAGATCGGGCAGGACTTGCGGTGCCGAGGGGTCGGACACATCGATCCCATCCACCAGCACCTTGACGTAGTTTTGCGACACACCGCGGATCGAAAACCCGGTCTGTGCACCCATCGGGCCGCGCGCCAGAATGCCCACGCCCGGCGTCTGTGCAATCAGATCAGCCAGTCGGGTTTCGCCGGCGCGCTCCATTTCAGCCTTGGAAATCACGGTGACCGATTGCCCGGTCTTATCGCTCGAGCGCGGCTCAAGCGCGCCGTAATAGATCACGATCTCATCAAGGGCGAAGGGTTGATTGTCTTGCGCCCATGCCGGGCTGACAAGGGCGGTTCCAAGCAGAAGAGTTGCGGTGAAACGGGTGTAAGTCATATCCAAATCCTTCGGAACGCAGCGCGTGGCTTACGTGAAGTTTACAGTGCAAGTCTTTGGAAATATGAGATCTCCGCCGACGGTGAAACTGTCACCACAAGCGGAATACCGCCTCTCCCGCGCGCCCCGCACGGGTCGAAAGGATGAGCGCCTCGGCAGGTCTCCTGGCTTGCGGGTCGTCGCTCGGGCTGGCCTTCCCGGATCATAGACCCAGTGGCTCAGTCAGCCGTCACTCACCGCTCACAGTTGCGGGGGCAGCCCCGGAATGAACGCAAGCTGCGCCGCACCGGGTTCCCTTTTCATCCGCTTGCGCGGAACCGAAGTGCTGTCGAAATGCCGCGCCCAGCGCCACGTGTCAAGAAAAATTCATCACTTGTGAGGCGTACCAAGGCGGCGGTTGAACCGGATCGAGGACATCAGCGCCAGCCCGATCAACCCCGCCCCCACCAGCCCGGTGATTACCTCGGGGACATGCATCAAGGTCTGAAAAAACATTACCAGCGACAAGATCAGGATCGACCAGAACGCACCATGTTCGAGATAGCGGAACTCTGAGAGGGTGTTGCGCTCGACCAGCATCAGCGTCATCGAGCGCACATACATCGCCCCCACACCCAGCCCGATCGCGATCAGGAACAGGTTTTGGGTCAATGCAAAGGCCCCGATCACGCCGTCAAAACTGAACGAGGCATCCAGCACTTCGAGATAAAGAAACCCACCAAGCCCAGCGCGCGCCGTTTCCGCGGCAAGGCTCGCACGATCCAGCACCTGCCCCAGCACCTCCACGGCCAGAAAGGTGGCCAGACCTGCCACTGAAGCGAACAGGAAATCCCCCTCGCGCCCATCGGGCAGCCAAAGGGTGAAGCCCAAGATCACCAGCAGCACAAAGCCAATCTCAAGCCCACGCACCGAGGCACAGGCGCGCATCCGACATTCGAGCGTGTGAATCCAATGCACATCTTTGCCCTCATCGATGAAATAGTTCAGCGCGACCATCATCAGGAACGATCCGCCAAACCCGGCAATCGACAGATGCGCGCCGTCAATGATGCGCGCATATTCGGCGGGCTGTTGCGCCGCCAGTTGGATCGCCTGCCAGGGCCCGATACCTGCCGCGATCACAACCACTAATAGCGGGAACAGAACGCGCATTCCAAAGACCGCAATCACGATCCCCCAAGTGAGAAAGCGCTTTTGCCAGATCGGGCTCATCGTCTTGAGTTTGTTGGCGTTCACGATGGCATTGTCAAAGCTGAGCGAGATTTCCAGCACCGCAAGCACCGCCGCGATCAGCAAGAACGAGAACGCACCGCCCCAAGTGCCCTCGTGATGATAGCCCAGCGCAAAAGCGCCGATCAGCGCCACGATTGTGACCACGAAGGCCCATGTGAAATATCGCAACGCGGTCGTCATGCTGGCTCCTGCTGGCGTGACCGCGAGATAAGAAGCCCCCGGCATCCGCGCAAGGTGTCACGTCGCGGGAGTTCGCTGCTGTGGCACGATTGTCCTTACGCCGCTACAGCCCCGCCTCGTCCAGCCAGCCTTTGATGCGCGCGGCATTCACGCCCAGATCAAAGGCGCCAAAAACCAGATGCCCACTGATCGTCAGCGTACCACTACCGGCCTGCGTATCTTTGCCGACATAAAGATTGGTGATGTCAGGAAAGCCCCACAGCGCCGAGCGGGTCACATAGCTGATATGGCCCGTGGCGACCGACCCGTTGAGCACCCGCGTGCGCGCACTGGCCCGGATGATCTTGTCAAGCGCGACCATTTGCGCCTTGGGGTCAGACACATCGCGCACCGCCACGATCCCGCCCTTGGACGGATAATCGCCCGCCGCTTGCGGGGCCGTTTGACGGTGAAAACGATCACTGGGCAAAGGTGCAAGGCGCACATAGGCATCCCCCAGCACCACAAGCACCGCGATCAGCGCCAGGATGATCTGCAACACTCTCATCGGCCCTCTTTGCGCAACCCCCAGCCCGCCAGTGCCATCAACTCGGTCGCGACATGCGCCCCCGCGATGGCCGTCGCTCCGGTCGGATCATAGGGGGGCGAGACCTCGACGACATCGCCGCCGATCATGTTGATCCCCTTGAGGCCGCGCAGCAGCGCCGCCGCCTGCCAACTTGCCAGACCGCCCCAAACCGGCGTGCCGGTGCCGGGAGCAAAGGCCGGATCAAGGCAGTCGATATCAAAGGTTACATAGGTCGGGCGATCCCCCACCACTTTGCGAATGTGCGCCAAACTGGCCTCGATCCCGTCTTGATGCACCGAGGGCGCATCGAGGATACTCACGCCCAGCGTATCGGGATTATCGGTGCGGATGCCCACCGAAACGGTCGTTTCCGGCGCCACCAAACCCAGTTTCAGCGCCTTGTACAAAAAGGTGCCGTGGTCGATCCGGCTCATATCATCATCCGCCCAAGTGTCGGAATGGGCATCGAACTGGATCAGGGCCACCGGGCCGTGCTGCGCCGCAATCGCGCGCAAGATCGGCAGGGTGATGAAGTGATCCCCCCCCAGCGTGATCGGCACAACCCCGGCGTTGATGATGCCCGCGAGATGCGCCTCGATCCGTGTCGGCACCTCGGGGACATTGGCATAATCAAACGCCATATCGCCGTAATCGACGATCGAAAGTTCACTCAGCGGGTCATAGCCCCAGCCATAAGGTGCATCGAAGGCTTGCAAGGTGCTTGCCTCGCGGATCGCGCGCGGGCCAAACCGTGTGCCGGGGCGATTGGTGACCGCCTGATCAAAGGGAATGCCCGTGACTGCAATCTGCGCCCCGCTCAGATCTTTGCTGTAGCGGCGACGCAGGAAACTCGTCGCCCCGCCAAAGGCATTCTCGAAACTCAGGCCGCGCAGTTCAGCACGCGTAAAAGCCTGATCGATCTGTGTCTTCGCATCTTCCAGTGCCATGCTATCCCCCGGTTGTTGCTCTCAGATGTGGCGCGGCGCGTGCGCAACGTCAAGCGCACCGCGTTTTATACAGCGCCTCCCTGCCAAACCCCGCGATTGATCACATCCCACCCGATCATGATCTGAATCAAGCAGCTCGCGCTTTCGTAAGTTTAGTTAGAATGCCTGCGCACCAAAACCACAGCCAAGCCCTTCACGATGCTCACCGAGCAGAAATAAGGCTGGCGACAAGATCAAGCGGCGCGCGGGGGCAACCTGGCGCGCCGCCTTCTTTTGAGAAACACCACCACACCCATGCCGCTGGCAGCACGAAAAAGGGCGGGCCAAGACCCACCCTTTCACGAAGCAATCCAGTGAACCGGTTTATTCGGGTTCGCAAATCTCAGCGCGCAGAATGCCCAGAATGGTGCGCCAGACCAGCCCCACGATCAGCACCGTCAGCGCCACCAAAAACACCATCCCCAACCGCTCATGCGCAATGGAATGGGCGTATTCGCCATGCAGGAAGGTCGCGATGGTCAACGCGGCCAGCGGAAAGCTGAGCGCCCAGAAGCTCATGGCGAAAGGCAGGCGCAGGATGCGCGGGATCTGCACCGCCACAAGGGCAGCAAACACATAGGCCAGCGATAGCAGGATATGGGCGAACGGGTCGACCCCATGACCGATCACCGCGCCCGGCGTAACGGCCTCCCCCGTCAAACGCAGCCACGCGATAAAGGCTACGGCGGGCGGCGCGACCATAATCACCAGCGTCGGTTGCAACTTACCCGGCATCGGGTCGTGGAACACCAGCCGGTTGAACACCAGCGTCAGCAGGATCAGCCAAAAGATCATGCCTGCCGAAAAGAACAGCCAACTGATCTCGGTGAACCCCAGTTGCGCCCCCGCCACCGGAACAATTACATTGCCCACGGCAGGGATGAACCAAGCCGGATTTAACTGACCATGCAGGAAAGAGCGCGTACCAATCCAGTTGGTCACAACCGAGAGCGTCAATGTCCCTTGCAGCAGCGTGCCCACGATCCATAGCGTCAGCGCAAGCGCGTGCGACACGCTCATCGCGATGATCGCCAACAGCAGCAGCGACACCGCGATGGTCGGAAAGAATGCCAGCCGGATCGGGTGATGCCACTCGTCCTTGACGGCTTGGGGGTATTTCACCGCCTTGGCGAGGTAAAACGCAGCGATCAGCACAAAAACGACCGCTGTGAAGGCAAACATCCCCTGATAAGGCAGCGGCCCCAGCCCCATCGGCTTGGCCGCCGCGCGCAGAGCCAGCGTGAAACCGCCCAGCCCCATCGTGGTGGCAAAAAACGTGATCGGGAAATGTTCCAGCCGGTTATGGGCGCCGCTTGGCGCCATCTCAGTCGTGCTCATTTTGCGCCCTCCATATGGTCTGCGCTTTGGCGACCCTTGATCAAAGATTGAACAGTATAAACAAGGATCGCGCTTCCGATAGCCCCAGCGCCTGCGACACCAAGAAGCACGATCCAGTCAATCGCCCCCCCGATATCGACAAAGCCCGAATGGGTGGCCCATTACATCTGCGCCACCGCCGCGACCGCGCCAAAGGGCATGAACATCTACGCCAGCAGGAATTTGCGTGCAGCATCGCGTTTTAGGGTGACTTCAGGGTGACTTCCTGCATCAGCCACGACATCCACAGCTCTTCGAGCGGTGAGATCACACCGAGGAAGGGCAGAGTCAGACGGTTCTGATAGTCGAACTCGACCGCGTCGCAATCCAGTTTCAGCCCGGTGGCCACGACCCGAAAATCAGAGGCGACCGCGTCGCCGCCCTTGGTAGTGACACGCTGTGCCCCGGGGTCGATGGCGGCGGCGTAATCTTGCCCCCCATGTCACGCCCAAGGGCTGCCACCACCAGACGGTTAACCAGCCCCGTCCCCGCAGCCCCCGAGCCCACAATCACGATCTTTGCCTTGGTCTGCACCAAGACCTCGGGGCTGACATAATGGCGCATCTGTGATGTGTTATTTAGCGAGCGAGAACTGACACAAATCAAACAGGCCGGGCAAATTATCACGTATGAGTGAAGCGACCCAAGCCCCGGAGGCATAAATGCGGCTGACCACTCGAAGCAACCTCGCGATGCGTGTGCTGATGTTTTGCGCGGTAAATTCGGACCGGATCGTGCGCAAACACGAGATCGCCGTGGTCTGCAATGCCTCGGAAAATCATCTTGCACAGGTGGTGAACACGTTGGCCCAGACCGGGTTTATCCAGACCCATCGCGGACGCTCTGGCGGTTTGGAACTTGCGCGCGCACCTGAAAAAATCGGGGTGGGCGATGTGCTGCGCACCTTTGAGGGAATGCTGCCCTTCGCCGAATGTTTTGACGCCAAAACCAACACCTGCCCCCTCAGCGAGGCCTGTTTGCTGCGCGAAGCGCTGATCGAGGCGCTTGAGGCGTTCTACGGCGCTCTTGATCGCAAGACGCTGGCCGATCTGGTCACCGACAACGCCGCACTTGAGGCGATCTTGCATCTTGATCGCGGCGAAAGCATGCGAATCTGCAGCACACGCAACACGCTGGCCGCGACCCGTTAGGCGGGTTTTCTCCTGCGAGGCGCCGCGTCATAGTTTTGCCAATATTCTCAGCCCAGCCTGCCATTCGTGTCGGTTCTGTCACAGTTTCATGACGGCCGATCACGGGATTGCGCAGATAATTCAGTTTTTCTTGACCCCCCCTTTAACCTGACCAAGCCTGAGCCTAATTGTCGCACCACAAGCGGGACTCACCCCGCACAACGCGACTCATGATGAGGCAAGTGTCATGCAACAGCAATCGGGCGGCCAATCCGGTCAACAACAACAGGGCGCAACGCCCCGTCCCGGCCAGCAACAAGGCCAGACAGGCGGCGCGCAGCAGCAAGGCGGAACAGTCTTTAACGACTGGGCGTCGATCTAAGATCGCCTCGGCGACGCGCCCTCACTTGGGCGCTAGTCACCCCTCCTGACCGGCGCTATTTTTCGCAATCTTGCGCCGGTTTCTGGCTCGACTTGCGCACCCTCGCGCCCCACGCCACTCTGCCCCATCGCGATTGCGTGTAGGTGTTAGATGAGTGACGAAATCACCTCAATTTCCGGTCTCGGCCCTGCCAGCGCGCAGGGCTTTGCCCGCGCCGGGATCACCAGCGCGCAGCAGTTGCGCGCGCTTGGCGCCCATGAGGCCTATCGTGCTTGGCTGGCAGCGGGCAATGGCGCGCATTTCATCGGCTATTACGCGCTGCACATGGCGCTGCAAGGTCGGCCCTGGAATGATTGCCGGGGGGCGGAAAAAGCAAATCTGCGCAAATCCTTTGACGCGCTCTGCACCGAGGCCAAAGCCGCACCACCCCCAAAAGACAAGGGCCACACCCGATTGGATGCGGCCCTTGATGATATCGGTTTGCGCAAAAAGCGCTGATTAGCCGACGAGTTCGAGACCCGAGAAGAAGAACGAGATTTCCTGCGCCGCGGTGTCGGGAGCATCCGAGCCATGCACCGAGTTTTCGCCCACGGAGAGCGCGAATTCCTTGCGGATCGTGCCGTCAGCCGCGTCTGCGGGGTTGGTTGCGCCCATCACTTCGCGGTTTTTCAAGATCGCGCTTTCGCCCTCAAGCACCTGAACGACCACCGGCTCGGACGCCATGAATTCGCACAGCTCGCCATAGAAGGGGCGCTCTTTGTGGACTTCGTAGAACTGACCCGCCTGATCCATGGTCAGTTTGATGCGCTTTTGGGCGACGATACGCAGACCGGCTTCCTCGAACTTGGCGTTGATCTTGCCGGTGAGGTTGCGACGGGTTGCGTCGGGTTTGATGATGCTGAGCGTGCGTTCGATGGCCATTTGTGACCCTTTCATTGGTGGTTCGTGGCCAGTCTGTCCGGCCCTGAATATCTCGCGCCTGCTAGCATGCAGGGCGGGGCTTGAAAAGCCCTCACGCGCGTGTCGCGCCCCGATATGGCACAGCTTCGTTGCAACTTCATGAAGGCGCGCACGCCTTTTATGGGCAACATTTTCGCCACCATCGACGCAGCGCCGATTGACGCGCCCGCCTGCCTGCTGCAAGGGAGGGCGCATGTTGCGCATCACAGATATATCCTATTCGATCGAAGGCCGCCCGCTCTTTGCAGGTGCCTCTGCCACCATCCCCGAGGGCCATAAGGTCGGCCTTGTCGGGCCCAATGGCGCGGGGAAAACCACGCTGTTTCGCCTGATCCGGGGCGAGCTGACGCTGGATGGCGGGGAAATCACCCTGCCCTCGCGCGCCAAGGTTGGCGGTGTGGCACAGGAAGTGCCCTCGTCCTCGACCTCACTTTTGGACACGGTTCTTGCGGCGGATGAGGAACGCGCCAGCCTGCTGGCGGAATCCGAAACCGCCACCGACCCCCATCGCATCGCCGATATTCAGTCCCGCCTTGTCGATATCGACGCATGGTCGGGCGAGGCGCGCGCCAGCTCGATCCTGCGCGGTCTTGGCTTTGACAATGAGGCCCAAGCCCGCCCCTGTTCGGATTTCTCGGGCGGTTGGCGGATGCGCGTGGCGCTGGCGGGCGTGCTGTTTGCCCAGCCCGACTTGCTGCTGCTGGACGAACCGACCAACTATCTCGATCTTGAGGGCGCGCTGTGGCTGGAGCAATATCTGGCCCGCTACCCCCACACCGTGATCGTGATTTCCCACGACCGTGAGCTGCTTAACCGCGCGGTCGGCGCGATCCTGCATCTCGAAGAGCGCCAGTTGACGCTCTATCAAGGCGGCTATGACACCTTCGCGCGCACCCGTGCGCTGCGCCGCGAGGCCCAAGCCGCGCAGGCCAAGAAACAAGATACCCGGCGCGCCCATCTGCAAAGCTTTGTGGATCGCTTTCGCGCCAAGGCCAGCAAGGCCAAACAGGCTCAGGCCCGCGTGAAGATGCTCGAAAAGATGGTGCCGATCACCGCGCCCGAAGAGGCCGCGCAACAGGTGTTCAGCTTCCCCGAACCCGAACAGTTGAGCCCGCCGATTATCACGATGGAGGGCGCGGCTGTCGGCTATGGTGGCCCCGCGATCCTCAAGCGGCTGGATCTGCGCATCGACCAAGACGACCGCATCGCGCTGCTCGGGCGCAATGGCGAGGGGAAATCGACCCTGTCGAAGTTTCTCGCCGGTAAGCTTGAGGCGATGGAGGGCAAGATCACCCGCTCGTCTAAGCTGCGCATCGGTTATTTCGCCCAGCATCAGGTGGACGAATTGCACCTTGATGAAACACCGCTGCAGCATTTGCGCAGCCAGCGCCCCGACGAGGCGCAGGCCAAACTGCGCGCCCGGCTCGCTGGCTTTGGCCTGCGCGCCGATCAGGCGGAAACCGCTGTGGGCAAGCTCTCGGGCGGGCAGAAGGCGCGACTGTCGCTACTGCTGGCGACGCTCGATGCACCCCATCTGCTGATCCTCGACGAGCCGACCAACCACCTCGATATCGAAAGCCGCGAGGCGCTCGTTTCGGCGCTGACGGAATATTCCGGCGCGGTGATTTTGGTCAGCCACGACATGCACTTGCTTAGCTTGGTGGCCGATCGGCTGTGGCTGGTCAAAGATGGTGGCGTCGCACCTTATAACGGTGATCTCGACAGCTATCGCGCCGAATTGCTGGCCCCGGCTGCCCCGGCGGGCAAACAGAAACCGGCCAAGCAATCGCAAAAAACCGCGCCCGCTGCACCCGCTACGCAAAGCGCCCCAAAGCCTGCGCGCGATGAACGTCAAAACCTGAAAAAGGCGCTGCGCGAAAGCGAGGCGCGCGTGGCCAAGCTGACCGAGATGCTCGAAAAGCTTGATGCAATCATGGCCGATCCCAAGCTCTATTCCGCCGCCCGCGCCGCCGAGGCCGAACGTTGGTCGAAGAAACACGCCGAGCTGCGCACCGCCATGACCCGCGCCGAGGCGCTTTGGCTTGAAGCGCTGGAAAAATTCGAGACGGCTGAAAAGAGCTGATCGCGCGCAAGGGCGCTGGCCCCTATCGTTGCCCCGAAACGACGCCCGGCTCGCTCATGCGCCGGGCGTTTCCTTTTCTGCGTCAAATTTATTTCCGATAATTTCACTCAACTATTGACGAAAGCGTGATCGCCTTCTACCTCTGGCCGCGAACCGCGTGACAGGAGAGAGACATGAAAACGCCCCTATCCCTAACTTTGGCTGCCCTGATCGCCAGCCCTGCGCTGGCCGATGTGAACGTCTATTCGCATCGCCAACCCGAGCTGATCGCCCCCCTGTTTGACGCCTTCACCGCGCAGACCGGCATCAAAGTGAACACCGCATTCGTCGATAAAGGCATGCTCGAACGCCTGCGCGCCGAGGGTAAACGCAGCCCCGCCGATCTGGTGCTGACGGTCGATATCGCGCGCATAGAAGAGGTCGTGGCTGCGGGCGTGACCCAGCCCGTCGATGACCCCGGCTTGATCGCCGCGATCCCGGCCAATCTGCGCGATCCGGGCAACCAGTGGTTCGCGCTCAGCACGCGGGCGCGCATCGTCTATGCCTCGAAAGATCGCGTCGCGCCGGGCGAGGTGACCACCTATGAAGATCTCGCCGATCCGAAATGGAAGGGCCGCATCTGCACCCGTTCTTTCACCAGCGATTACAACGTGGCGCTCACCGCCGCCTATCTTGCCCATCACGGCGAGGCCGCGACCAAAACGTGGCTAGAGGGCCTCAAGGCCAATCTCGCCAAGCGCCCCGAGGGCAATGACCGCAGTCAGGTCAAATCGATCTGGGCGGGGCAATGCGATATCTCGCTGGGCAACACCTATTACATGGGCCAGATGCTGGCTGATCCCGAACAGCAGGAATGGGCCAATGCGGTGCGCCTTGAGTTCCCGGTCTTTGAGGGCGGGGGCACGCATGTCAACATTTCCGGTGTAGCGATGACCAAAGCCGCGCCAAACAAGGCTGAAGCGTTGAAGTTGATGGAATTTCTGGTCTCGGACGCGGCGCAGGAAATCTATGCCGAGACCAATCACGAGTTTCCGGTGAAACCGGGGGTGGCCCCTTCGAAACTGGTGGCAAGCTGGGGCGTGCTGAAGCCAGATACGCTATCTCTGGATAAGATCGCCGCGCTTCGCCCTGCCGCCCTCAAGCTGATCGATCAGGTCGATATCGACGGCTAAAGCGCGCTATTGCGCAGCGATTGCAAAATCCAGATCGGCGCCGATGCGCGTGCGCGCCATCGCGGCGATCTGGTCCATATCCTGCGCGTAACGTTTGCGCAGCTTGACGCTGTCGATCGCGTTGAACGCGGCCAACGGGGCGCCTTGAGGCTGGCGCGCGTGAAACGCCGCGAGACGTTGGATTTGATGGGGGTCCAGCGTGACATTGGCCCGGTGCAGGCGCTGCAACATCGCAATCGCGCTATCGGGACGATCCAACTGGGGCGGCGTGCGCGGGTCCAACCGCGCGCCCGGCACCAAAGCGGCCAAGGCTTCCTCGACCAAGACCGGAGCGGGCAGCACCACGATCTCTTGCGGCGCAAGCGCTGCGTGCAGATCAGCAATGACCTGCGCCCAGCCCCGCGGACGCTCCATCAGCCGCGCCACCGCGCCCTCAAAGGGTTTCAGCGCGCGCCCTGTCGCCATATGACGCCACATCATCGGGTAATACTGATCATAGGGCAGCGTCTGGATCACCACCCGGCCAATGGGCGCATCAAGACGCCGCGCGAAGCGCATCGCATTCTTGCCCGCCTGCTCGAAAAAGCTGAACAGCCCGCAGCTCACATCGCCAATCAACTTCGCATCCAGATGAATCTGGCCGTTGCGATGGGGCCCCAGCACGGCCTCGCCATAGCCTGCCTTGGCAAGCTGCGCCTGCCCGCTGGCCAAACTGCGCGCAACTTGCGCCCCAAGCGCCCCCGAGGCGGGCGACGCGATAAACAGGTGATGGTGCCGGCTCATGCTCTGCCTCCGGTTATTGCTGGCCTCAGAAATAGCGGCGCAATATGGCGAAAAGGCGCCCGATTGAGGAAGGTTTCGCGGCGGATGGACAACGCCCGCGCCCTGTCCCATCTTGGCACGACAGCGAGAGGGCAAACATGACGCGCAAGATCATCATCGACACCGATCCCGGCCAAGACGACGCGGTGGCGATTTTGCTGGCCTTGGCCAGCCCCGAGCTTGAAGTGCTCGGCATCACCTGCGTGGCGGGCAACGTGCCGCTGGCGCTGACGGCGCTGAATGCGCGCAAAGTGTGCGAACTGGCCGGGCGGCCCGATATGCGCGTCTTTGCAGGCTGTGATCGCCCGATGGCGCGCGCGCTGGTGACGGCGGAATATTTGCATGGCAAAAGCGGGCTGGACGGCATCGTTCTGCCCGAGCCCGAGATGGCATTGCAGGAGCAGCATGCCGTCGATTTCCTGATCGAGTCCTTACGCGAGTCCCCTGCGGGTACGATCACCCTCTGCCTGCTCGGCCCCCTGACCAACATCGCCACCGCGTTCGAACGCGCCCCCGATATTAAGGATCGCGTGGCCGAGATCGTGCTGATGGGGGGCGCCTATTTCGAGGTTGGCAACACCACGCCTGCGGCAGAATTCAACATTCATGTCGACCCACAAGCCGCTGAAATTGTGTTCAAATCAGGCGCTCAGATTGTGATTATGCCGCTGGATGTGACCCATAAGGCACTGACCTCGCGCGCGCGCATCGAGGCGTTTCGCGCGATGGGCACGCAGGTGGGTCACGCCGTTGCCAGCTGGACCGATTTCTTCGAGCGCTTCGATATGGCGAAATACGGCTCGCAGGGCGCGCCGCTGCATGACCCCTGCGTGATCGCCTATCTGCTGGCGCCCGATCTGTTCACCGGGCGCCATATCAATGTCGAGATCGAAACCCAGTCCGAGCTGACAATGGGCATGACCGTCGCCGATTGGTGGGGCGTCACCAATCGCGCGCCAAATGCGCTGTTCATGGGCGATATTGACGCGACCGGATTTTATACGCTCCTGAGTGAGCGCATTGCGCGGCTTTAAGGGCTGCGGGGGCCTAGTTTGACCGTTATTTACTTGGCTCATCGCGCAAGTTTGTATTGAAATCTCCTAGCTGTTCAGTCCCGGCATCTGGTGGATCGGGTTTAGGCTGAATCTGTTTGGCTCCGATGTCCAGATTTTGCAGATGTATTCGTATGGTGTGAGGCCGCTGAGGGTCTTGAGCCTGCGGGCGAAATTGTAAGCCGCCATGAAGTCGGCGAGGTGTGTTCGCAACTGATCGTGGTTGTCGTAATCGCATCGCTTGACTGTCGCTTCTTTGATCGCGCGGTTCCACTGCCCGGCAGTGGTTTGCCCTGGAAACCATGAGTATCCGTATTGATCAAGGATGGATTTTGGCCCATTTCCTGCGATCTCGCAGGAGTGAATTTGCCATGACCAAGAGCTTTCGCATGATTGCGGTTATCGCCAGTTTTTTGCACTTTCCTGTGATGCAACCAACTGATCATACTTGGCCTTCATGTCGGGGTTGAAGCGCGTTGCAGCCACCGGCGGCAAATATGAAGAGCGTCGCATTTCTGCGCGACCACCGCGAATGTGCTCTCTCCCCTACCACTTCCCCGATTGTCGTGACATTCATTGTCCGGCAGGGCATTGCGCAGCAATGGCCCGAGGGGGGGGCGAGGCCCGCCAGAGACACCGCCTGTTCGCCTGAGATATTCCCCAGCTCGGGCATTTCTGTGAGCATCGCGCAGGCAGATACCGTCGCAATTCCGGGAATGCTCGCAAGGATTTCGGCGCTCTTTAAAAGAGCAGAATCCTGCGCAATTACGCTTAGGATGGCCGCCTCGAGCTGCATGAGATCTCGTTCAATCTGTTTCAGGCGCATGTTGAATTGTGCTTTGAGCAAAAGGACGGCGGCTGTTTGCGCGCGTGCTTTTGCGGCTGTCCTATCTTTGATTAGAGCCTGCCGAGCTGTGGCCAAGTCTTTAAGATCATTTGCACTCTGCGATCGAGGCTTCTCTGCTTCAAGATCAAGAAGGGATCCCATTCGTGCCAAAAGGGCAGAAGCCGCTGCCTGACAGGTTATGCGAAGCATGCCCGAGAAGGAACCTTGTCCGTCTTTGCCAGCTGCCCGATACCCTCGGCAAAACGCCGGGCTTGTTTAGGATTAATGCGCGCAAAGGGCAAGCTGTGCGCCGCCAGTTACGCCTGAAGCTGCCGATCATAGACACCCGTCGCCTCAAAAACCGTCAACGCGGCCTTGGCTTTGCAGATCCAGCGAAGAAGTTGCTTTAGCCCAGCCTGATCGTTGCTAAAAACCTGGTGTTGCCTGCCAGACCGCCAATATGCATCCAGAGTTGCCTTCGAAACATCTATCCCAACGGTATCCTGCATTCCTTTCCCTATTACCTATTCTTGTCATACGGGCCTCGCGCCCAAGTACCCGTTGAGGCTGAAAGAAATGGCGGGGTGATCTTACTCACGGGCGGCCCAAAGCATGCGTAATTGGGGCTCTGTTGCACAAATCCGGTAGGGATTCATGTCGTGAATCCAGTGTGGTAGCTGATGGGCATGAGCAAACCGACAGCACCGACCTACAAGACAACGAATTGGACTGCCTATAATGAG
>NZ_JBFRYC010000007.1:0-171628 GCF_040892615.1 Thioclava arctica | reverse complement strand
GGTCGGCTCAAGGACTGGCGGCGCGTCGCAACCCGATACGACAGATGCCCAAAAGTCTTCCTCTCGGCCATCGCCCTCGCGGCAACCGTCATCTACTGGCTTTGAACCTCAATGAGCCAGACCCTAGCCGACCGGGATCAGATCAACACCCGCTCAATCTTGCAAAACAATCAACGCGGCTACTGGGGCGAGTTTTTCAATAAAATATGGACTGAGCGGACATTCACCGCATTGCCGTATAGTCGGGGCCTCATAAGATTGCGCGTCCGGCCATCAAGGCGCAGGCTCACCGCCCGGCAGAGGGGCTGACGCTCAAATACTTGCTGATGCCATGGAAGAAGATGTCGATCTCCAGCGCCAGCCCAACCTCGAATTCATTGAGCTCAGGCGCACTCCACCGGTGCTGCTCGAGGTGGTCGAGGAAGTCCCGACGTTTCTCGTCGTCGCGCGGCGCCAACGACAGAGCCTCGGCGGCACGCAGCAAGTCGATCCGCTTGTGGACCTCACGCATGGCTGAGAAGGCTTCCATCATCACCGGCATCAGGCGCGGGTCGTTCTGCCAGGATTGACTTTCGAAGACTTCCTGAACGACACGGTTACCGGAGCCCAAGCAATCATAGGCGACACAGCCAGGAAACCCCTCCTGCGTTAACTTGTCGTGGATCGTGCAACTGTGTCCCGAGAGGTTCCGGCACGGTTCGCCAGGGTTCTTGTTGAATGCGAAATCCTTACCTTTGTCGAAGGCCAGCATGACGCAGCAAAGAGCCGCGCATTTCGAACAGTCGGTCTTGAGACGGTCAGTCTGGGGCATTGTAGCTTTCGATTATCAAGGAACTTCCCAGGGGAAGTCGTCGCGCCGCCGTATCCCGCGAAACGCTTCTGGAATGCAAGCCCTGGCCTTTCTGCCGCGATCTCGATTATGCTGTGCGACCAGAGCTCGCTGGGTTGGTGTAGCCTATCTGATAGCTTGGGATGCCCGTCCGCTGAGCGCAGGAAAACGCCCTTCGCAAAGTTGCGATGGACGCGCCTGCCAGCGCGGCGTGATCGGCCCACAGCCGCCACTCCCCCCTTATATCAATGCGGCAGCGCGGCTTTCGTATTGCGGACCTTGGCAACGATGTACGAAGTGCTTAAGACGCAGGACGAATTCCGATGAGGCTTACGATGGAACGCTATTCAACAAACCTGTGAACCATCGAAACTTACGCAATACGCCGAGCTTTGAAGGAACCATCTGCAACAAATTTCATGCGCTACCAATGTGCCGATGACCCGTGAAACATGATAGGTGACAATCGCGTTCGACCGTATTTTGGCCCGTCAATTCACGCGAATTTAGGTCACGATGACCTCAAAACCTATGGGCTCAAATCCGCTTACCGCTGTTATAGCATTCGGTTGCATTTGACGCGGGCGCGCCCTAACTTCCCAGCGGATCAGTTCTCCATGTTCCTGAAAATTGTATGAGTTGGCAACCGTTTTTACATTTCAACTTTAGAGGAATACATGCGAATTCTCGCTGTCGACGATGATCCATTTATACTTGAACTTCTCCCGATGTTCTCCCTGCAGGCTGGTTTCCCCGACATGTCGACAGCACCATCGGGGGCCGCCGCGTTGGAAGTTCTGGAAACCTCTGAGGTGCCATTCGATTGTCTCCTCCTCGATATCAATATGCCGGAGATGGACGGGATCGAACTTTGCAGTCGTGTCCGGGCGATGCCCGCCTATCGGAAGACACCGATCATCATGCTGACTGCAATGAAAGAGAAGGATTACATTGATCGTGCCTTCGAAGCCGGTGCCACAGATTACGCCAGCAAACCGATCGACATGGCTGAGCTGCGTGCGGGCTTGAGAATGGCACAGGAACTCAACGTCGCACGGAAAAGTAACCAGCCCGCTGAGAATGAGAATGCGCCGCAATCCCCTTCTCATCAATCCGGCACCCCATCCCCTCTGTCGGAAGGCGTGATGATTGAAGGCATCAAAAATCTTGTCGATGGCAGAGCTTTGGAAAATTACCTAAGACAGCTTTCGCGGGCAGGACTCGGCGGCTCACAGATATTTGCCGTCAAAATACACCAAATTGATGCTATCCACTCCCGAGCCTCAGCGGCGGAGTTTTTATATGCACTCACAGAGGTGATAGACGCGATTTCCAACGCGTTGGGAGCGACCAGACATCTGATGTCCTATATTGGCGACGGGAACTTTATTATCGTCTCCAACAAGCCAAATTTGGAAACCTCTGGCGAACTCGAATCCGAAATTCAGAACACTCTCGACGAAAAGAACTCTGAATACGATAATGGTGATCCACTTGATATCGAGGTGTCCATAGGGAATCCGATAAGGCCCAATACCAGTGAGGCGCAAATGATCGAAGAGACTTTTAAGCGTGCCATTGCGCGTGCAGAGGCCAGAGTTGCGATCAGACAGAATGAGCCGCGACCGGTAAATATCCGCTCGCCGCGCAGCTTGTAAGGCAACATGAAATAGATCAATGGGTTGAATTTTTGCCCAGATCTTTGGTCGGAACTGTAAACCAAAATGTGGTCGTGTCGCCCGGAGCGCTGTTAAAGCCGATGTCACCGCCCGTCTGCTCAACAATTTGCTTGGTGATGCTCAGACCCAGGCCGGTCCCGCCCTTGCTGTGTGTTGTTCCGGGAGAGGCTTGAAAAAAGGGCTCGAACATATGCGCCTGCAATGCGGCCGGAATGCCCTGCCCTTTATTGCTAACTGAAATGCGCACAGCCTCGTTTTGTGCCTCAATCGTAATGTCAATTGTGGTGCCTTTGGTCGCAAATTTAGTAGCGTTGGACAGAAAATTAGCCATCACCTGTTCAAATCGTTTCGGATCAACAAAACCGCTTACCGTCCGATCCGGACAGACCACGTTGCAACGAACACCAGATATATCTGCGGAGGCCATATTCGCCATAACGGCCTCCTCGACAAGCAAGACGAGTTGCTGCCGGGACAAGGTGAACCGCATCTGATTGGCCGAAAACTTTTCGAAATCCAGAATGTTATTGACCAGATCGCGCAGGCGTTCCCCATTTTTTTGTCCAATGAACAGCAAGCGCTGAGCTTCGTCCGACAGGGTGTTGTCGTTAAGGGTAGACAGCAGCATCAAAGAGCCAAGAACTGATGTCAGTGGCGTTCTAAGTTCGTGACTAACGGTTGAAACAAACGCGCTTTTAAGTTCGCTGAGACGCCGCTTTTCGGTGATATCCATGATTTGAGAGACGAAATATTCTGGATCCCCATTAGCGTCTTTGACCATATTTACGGTTAAGATCCCCCACATGATGGCCCCGTTTGCGCGGATGTAGCGTTTTTCCAACTCGTAATGCGCTATTTTACCGGCTTTCAGTTGGTTAAACAGACGAAGATCCTCATCGAGATCGTCAGGATGCGTTAATGTCTGGAAATTGGAAGTCAGAAGCTTCTCGGTGGAATACCCCAGAAGATGGCTCATAGCCTCATTCACGCGTAGCAAATTACCTTCCAAGTCGACAATGAGTTTTCCAATGACCGGACTTTCGAAAGTTGCGCGAAACTGTTCGACACTCGCGCGCAGAGCGCCTTCAACGGCCTTGATGTCGGAGATATCCGTCATTGCGCCACTCAAACGAATAGGTTTACCAGCCTCATCGCGTTTCGAAACCGCGATATCGGTACGTATCCAGCCCCATTGCGTTCCATCTCGCGATCGTAATCGATATTCGCAGCTGGCACGTTCGCGTACGTCTTCGAGACAAAGACGGACTGGCTCCAGTGCAGCGGCAAGGTCGTCAGGATGCACGCGCTCGCGCCATTCCACCTGAAGGTCCACGTCGTCTGACGGCTCCAACTCCAGCAGTTCTCGCCAGATATCCGAAACAATCACATCGTCATCAATGGGATTGTATTCAAAAACGCCAATATGAGCGCCAACGATGGCATTGTTCGCCCGCTTCAACTCTTCTTTGACCGAATTAGCGGCTTTCAATTCGTTCGAAATATCTCTCAAGACCAGTGCATGCTGTCGGCCTCGGTTGGCATCAATCCATATCGTGACATGGACCGATAGCGTGAGCAGATCACCGTTTTTATGGTGTCCCGCGATTTCTTTAATGAAGGCATCAACGGCGGGAGGTTCGATGAAAGCATTCAGTTCAGCCAAGGATTCAATGCACAAAACATCACATATATCGCGCCCCATCAGCTCGTCGTTATCATAGCCAAACAAGCGGTTGGTCTTGTGATTGCTATGCAATATTTGACCTTCTGATCCTAAGATCATCAGCGCGACCTGCATGTGCTTGAATGCTTGAATGATCGGAGAATCTTTCAGTTGGTTGCTCAAAGCTCTTTCCCACGCATTTAAGGCTGACGGCCACCCCGGGGTGTCCTGTGAAATTAAACTGGTGACGTTCGGCGTCCGCTTTGTCCACCTTACTTTTCGAAAAACCCACATGCGTGTTCGTTCTTTTTGGCTGTTGGTAATAGAGAGACATGTTGCTTGAAGTGGCTCGGAAAATTTTAGGCTCACCCCGTTTCTGACCCGGGGAGCATCCCCGGACATGAGGGCTGCGACCGGCATTGTTGCAGGACTCGACGCCGGAAGGATTCACCTTGCGAATCCGGTAGGTTAACAGGCTCGGCATGAGCAAGCCCGAAGCAGGCCGCTACCGCACGACGAATTGGAAGTCCTATAGCGAAACCCTGAAGCGGCGTGGCTCGCTGTTGATCCGTTGACTGGCAACACATGTTTGCATGTGTGAGAGGTTGGCTAGACAAGGACATGAAGTGGCTCGGCCCCAAGACCGGGCGTCCAGGCCGACCACCTATATTTTTCGATGCCGCGATCCAGTTCTGCCTGATGGTGAAAGTGCTGTTCGGCCTGCCGCGTCGGCAGATCGAGCCATGGGAACGCCACTGGTCCGAGTGACCATGGCAAGGCGGGATGGTGTCCTGCATCCTGAAGATGGCCGAACTGGATTGGCCGGTTCCCGACTTTTCCACCCTGAGCCGCGGGCAAAAGAGCATCACCGTCGGCATCTCGAACCGCCGGCCCGCAAGCATGGCACCCATCGCAGATGCCAATACTGCAAGGTCCATCTGGCGATGGATGCCGCCACCGGCGAGATCCGGGCCGTGGAATTCACCTCAAGCCGCGAGGGCGACAGCCCCGTCCTTCCTGACCTGCTGGACCAAATCCCGCCGGATCAACCGATTGGCACCGTGACCGGCCCCTCACGGCAGATTGCTGTGCAATCGCCTGTCGGGCAATGGATGGGGCCTTCGACCTAGGGCTCCGCCCGTTCAGGGCTGAAACGATCTACTGGATCGTTTCCAAGACGCCCTTTACCCCGTCGCGGCCACACCGCGATCCTCGCGCGTGGCGACACCGCCATCATACCCATCCGCAAGAACGGACGCCTCTGGAAGGAGGGTTATCCTGCCGCGCTCGGCATTGTGCTCGGACCAATTGCGGACAACGCCTGCGCCCCGCAATGACATCCTCCGGGCGACCCGACGCTTCGGGCGGGCGATCTGGAAATGATGGTCCTGCTACCACATCTGAAGTCGGGTCGAGGCGAACCCTCTCATGGTTTGCAGGCAAACAATTGCCGGGCAGCGGATGCGCGGCCTTAAATCCTTCGGAGAGAGGATCGCGTCACGAGACCCCAACCGTCAGCCTGCAGAAATCCACATCCGCATCGCCCTCATGAACCGCTTCAACGCCCTCGGCCAGGCCGAGATCGAACGCGTGGCCTAAGATCATTGGGGAAGGGGGGGATCTCGTTCCGACGACGAGTTCTGCAATAATGCCTTCATGGTCTCTCAAACTTTTAGAATAGCATCGTATTTTGGATCAAAATTACGGCTGATCGGCTCTGCCGCCGCACCGATAGCAACAATCCAAGGATCAGAATGACCAGCCAGAAGCCGCAGTCGACGCCCGCCCGAAAGGTCGTCATCAAGCGCGCTATTAGCGCGAGCAACAATTCCCTCAATTAGCATTGACGGAGCGGTTCCACACAAGATGATCGCTTCGGGATCAACTATCAATTGGAGCATTTCAGCGAGCCACCCGAGACGGAATGCGGCATTGTTGAGCCACTCATCCACTGCCGGACTCGCTTCGCTTAGAAGCGTCTCTATCCGTTCGAAAAGCCGTTCATCAGAATGGCTCAGACCAAAGCGCGCACAAAACCCGCCAAGCGCCACGCTACGCTCCATCACCGCTCTTCGATCAGTCTCTCCAAGGTTCCGGATCATCCCGATTTCACCTGCGTTGCCGTTGCGGCCACCAAACAGTTCGCGATTCAAGATCAGCCCGGCACCCAGACCGTAACCGAGATATAGGCAAATCGCATTCTGCATCCCGTGCGCCTTGCCAGTCATCTTTTCCGCGGTTGCTGCGGCTGAAGCATCGTTTTGAACGTTCACCATCAATCCGGTCGCCGCAGCCAACCGCTCGACCAAATGAACCCCCTGCCAGCGTGCCATAGTGTAATCATCTGCACTGCGATCCTGTGTCGGCTGACCAAACGGGCCAGGCATTGCAACGCCCAAGCCAACAGTGCGCGATTCGGACAAGGGATATATTTCTGCAAGATCTGCACGGGTTTGAGCAATCAGCTGAATCAGACTGTCCAACCCCGCCTCCGGCTCGGACGGGAGAAACTTAAGATCGCGACGCAGAACTATGTCACCAACCAAATTCATCACCACTGTCCGCGCTAAATGCCGATCGATTTGCAACCCAATCGAAAAAGCTCCGAACGGTGCGAGATCATAGGGAGTCGCAGGTTTTCCGCGGCCTTCCTTGACGGTGTCACGCGCGACAACCAACCCGTCGCGTTCCAATTCGTCGATGATATTTGACAACGTCTGCTTTGCAAGCCGAGTGGCCCGAGCAAGATCCGCACGAGACAACGCGCCATTGATACGGATCGCGTCGATGACGACACGTCTATTGTGAACGGCAGCAGCGCCGGAACTGGTTCCGGACATCGCGCGGATCTGGGGCGGTTTCAATCTCATAAAAAATATATTGACAGGACGGTGGCTCCTCCGCAATCATTAAGTCCATCACTTGGACTAAATGGCCGCAGAGTCGTGACCAAGTGAATAGGCTCAATCCAGGTCCGGTCCGTCAGGCGGCCCGCACCAAACGATCCGACAGGAGAGAAAAAATGAAATTCGTTTTGCATGCGCCCCTCTTGGCCGCCACTGCGTTGTTAGGTGTCACTGTCACCGCAGCCCAAGCAGAAACTACGCTCAACGCGCTCTTTATGGCTCAAGCAGCCTACAGTGAAGACGACATCCGTTCGATGACCTCGGCCTATGAAGCGGCCCACCCGGATGTGAAAGTGAACCTCGAATTCGTCCCCTATGAAGGCCTACACGACAAAACCGTTCTATCGATGGGGGCCGGAGGTGGATATGATGTCGTGCTTTTCGACGTAATCTGGCCGGCAGAATATGCCCAAAACAATGTGCTTCTTGACGTTAGCGACCGCATCACCAACGAGATGAAGTCAGGCGTTTTACCCGGGGCTTGGACAACGGTGACCTACGAAAACAAGAACTATGGCATGCCATGGATCCTTGATACGAAATACCTGTTTTACAACAAGGCGATGCTCAAAAAAGCCGGCATAAGCACGCCTCCCGCGACTTGGGCCGAACTGAAAGCTGATGCGCAGAAAATCAAAGACGCGGGCATAGTCAAATACCCGATCGCGTGGAGTTGGTCGCAGGCGGAAGCTGCGGTGTGCGATTACACGACCTTGCTGAGCGCCTATGGCGGTGACTTCATCAAAGACGGCAAGCCCGATTTCCAAAACGGCGGCGGCCTTGAGGCGTTGAAATACATGGTTGACAGTTACAATGACGGTCTAACCAACCCAAACTCAAAGGAATTCCTCGAAGAGGATGTCCGCAACGTCTTTCAGAACGGCGATGCTGCCTTCGCGCTGAATTGGACCTACATGTACAACCTCGCCAATGACCCGAAAGACAGTAAGGTTGCTGGGGATGTTGGCGTCGTGCCAGCGCCTGGCGTCGAAGGCATTTCTGACGCATCTGCTGTGAACGGTTCGATGGGGTTGGGCATCACGACCACCTCAAAACATCCCGATGCGGCATGGAATTACATTACCTATATGACATCGCAGAAAGTGCAGAACGCATATTCAAAGCTGAGCCTGCCGATTTGGAAAAGTTCCTACACTGACCCCGAAGTTACAAAAGGGCAGGAAGAGCTAATCGCTGCGGCCCAGACTGGCTTGGCCGTAATGTATCCGCGCCCGATGACGCCGCATTACCAAGAAATGTCGATGGCATTGCAGCAGGGGATCCAAGAGGCCCTTCTGGGCACAGCCTCGCCTAAAGATGCGCTTCAGGAAGCGGCCGATAATAGCGGCCTGTAATCTAGACTAGGTGCGCCGCTGCTGACACCGGCGCACCGCCCCCTGCTTGACGCTGTCGCACACCTCAGTGACACCCGACCTTTCGCTTACAAGGCCAATCACCATGTCCACAGAACGCCTTCCTCTGCGTGTCTGGTTGCTTATGCTGCCCCTACTTATCGTGATGCTCACGGTTATCGGCTGGCCGCTCATCGACACGATCCGCCTCTCGTTTAGTGACGCCCGCTTGGTAGGCACTGGCGGTCACTTTGTGGGGCTTCAAAATTTCACGAAAATGCTTTCAAACAGCTATTTTCATTCGGCTTTTTTCACCACTCTGAAGTTTAGCCTCTGGTCAGTCACGTTGGAACTCGTCATTGGAGTGCTGGTCGCGCTCCTGCTAAATCAGAAGTTCCATGGCCGAACATTGCTTCGAGCCTTGCTGATCTTACCTTGGGCACTGCCGACCGTAGTCAACGCGACGCTTTGGCGGCTCATCTACAACCCCGAATACGGGGCTCTGAATGCGGCTTTGACGCAGCTTGGATTTCTAGACAGCTATCGCTCATGGCTGGGCGAACCTGGCACTGCCTTGACCGCTTTGATTGTGGCTGATGTCTGGAAAAACTTCCCACTCGTTGCGCTGATCGCGTTGGCAGCCCTGCAGGCGATCCCGAACGATATTCGCGCCGCCGCGATTTCTGATGGTGCGAACGTCTGGCGCCGCTTCCGTCATGTCACTCTGCCCTATCTTCTGGGGCCGCTAATGGTGGCGCTGGTGCTGCGCACGATTGAGGCCTTCAAAGTGTTCGATCTGATCTGGATTATGACACGTGGTGGCCCAGCCAACTCGACACGCAGCTTATCTATCCTCGTTTACCAAGAGGCTTTTGCCTTTCAGCGCGCAGGCTCCGGCGCTTCGCTGGCTTTGATGATTACTTTAATGATCACCGTCCTTGCCGTGGCCTATCTTTTCATCATGCGTCGTCTCGCCGGGGAGGGTCGGTGATGGAACATCAATCACTCATCTTTCGTATATTCATCCACACCATGGCACTTCTTGTCGCGGTAGTGATCCTTGCACCGCTGGCGTGGCTCTTCATCATGAGCGTATCCTCCAGCGTCGATTTGTCGGCAAAACCGCTGCATTGGTGGCCCGAAACGCTCGATTTTTCGCGATATAGCTTGCTATTCAGCCGGAGCGACAATTCGGCGGGCGCTGCCTTTATGTCCTCGTTGGGCAACAGCATTAAGGTAGCGAGCATGGCCACGATCGCTGCGCTTGTCGTCGGAGTGCCCGCAGGTTGGGCCGCGTCGCGCAACCCGCAACTTGGTTGGACGTTGGGCGGGGTAATCGGCACCTATATGCTGCCGCCCGTCGCGTTATCGGTCCCACTTTACCTAATTCTGGCAAAATTCGGGCTGCTCAATAATGTGTTTGGCCTCGCGCTAGTCTATCTTAGCATCCTTGCGCCCTTCGTGACTTGGCTTCTCAAGGCGGGGTTTGACCCGATTCCGCGCGATCTAGAAGACGCGGCCTCGATTGATGGCGCGCGGCTCGATCAAATGCTGCGGATCGTGATCTTGCCGCTGGCGCTTCCGGTAATTGCGACGGCACTAATTTTTGCCTTTCTGCTGGCGTGGGACGAGTTCTTCTATGCGCTTTTGTTCACCTCGAACCAGAACGCCAAAACCTTGACCGTGGCCATTGCCGATCTCGCTGGCGGCCGGGTCTCTGATTACGGGCTGATCGCGACAGCCGGGGTGATTGCCGCCCTGCCGCCCGTCGCGGTCGGAATTCTCATGCAACGCGCCTTGATTTCAGGGCTTACCAATGGAGGTGTCAAAGGATGACAACCGCTCTCGAAACCCTGAACCCGGTGCTCGCCGCGCTCGATGCAGAAATGGCGCGTCAGTTGGGCGATAGCCGCGACAGTATCACAAATAATACCAAACTGGCTGGCACAATCGCTGCGACGATCAAGTCAAACAAGCGGCTAATAATGCTTGGGATGGGCGGCTCTCATGCTGTGGGGCGCGCACTTGAACCCTGCTATCGGGCGTTAGGAATCGACGCCATAGCGATACCGCTGTCCGAGCAACTTGACGCGCCGCTACCGCTTGCCGGACGCAGCGTGATCGTAACTTCACAATCGGGCGAAAGCGCCGAAGTGCTGCGCTGGTTTGATGAAGGTCATGCGCCGAAAGATTGCTTCGGTCTAACTATGGAGCCGAAATCCTCGCTCGCGAAGCTAGCGCCTTCTTTGATCGGCGCGGGAGGATCCGAGTTGCCTTTTGCGGCCACCCGTTCTCTGACGGTAACGCTGGCGCTGCATGCAGGCGTGCTGCACGCACTTGGCGCTGATCTTGGGGCCACTATGGAGATGCTTGACACTGTCACATCGGCGGACGTCGTCCCGGCAGTTGCGAAGTTTGCCAATGTGCGTGCAATTGTGACTTCGGGCCGGGCGCAGCAAGGCGTAGCTGAAGCAATCGCCCTTGGCCTGACAGAGCTATCGCGTCTGCCCTGTTTCAGCCTCGAAGGTGGGCAGTTGCGTCACGGGCCGGTTGAAATGTTAGGACCCGATGTGGGCGTCGTGATGTTTCGCGATGCAGACCCATCATCGACCTATGTCACCAATCTTGCAGAATTTGTTGTAGCGACGAGTGACTCGCCACTGATCGTCTTTGACGCATCCGGACTGCCACCGATCGCCGGCGCTCAGACCATCTTATGCCCTTCAGCCTCGGGACTCGCTGCAAGTTTCTCGCTTCTGCCGCCAGCACAGCGCTTCATGGTGGATTTTGCCGCCTCGCGCGTCGCCGACGTCGGCACGCCGCTACGCTGCTCGAAGGTGACAAAGGTCGAATAACAATGCAAAGTCCACTCGCCACGGTTGGCAATGTTAATGTCGACCTAATCCTCGGACCACTCTCGCCTTGGCCGGTGCCCGGTTCTGAAGTTCTCTGCCCCGACAGCGATCTGCGTGTCGGAGGCGCCGCAGGCAATGTTGCTCTAACCTGGCGGGCATGGAACCTCCCCTTTCAATGCGCGAGCAGCACAGGCGACGATCATTTCGGTGATTGGCTGCGCGCAGGCTTCGGCTCTACGGCCGATCACTGGAGCCGGACATCAGGCAGCACGACGATCTCAGTCGGCGTCACTCATCCCGATGCTGAACGGACGTTTCTCACCACCGTTGGTCACCTGCCCGAATTCAGTTGGAGAGATGTCGAACGACAACTTGATTGGGACGCACTTCGTGGCGGAACGATTATATTATGCGGCAGTTTTCTCACCGAACGCTTGAGCGCTGATTATGGCCGACTGTTTGATCGCGCCGCGCAGGAACAGATCGCAATCGCCCTCGACACCGGTTGGCCGATTCACGGTTGGAACGAGGAAACTCGCGCCCGTGCCCTGCATTGGGTCGCGCGCAGCCAAATCGTTTTGCTGAATGAGATCGAAGCCACGAGCCTGACAGCAACCGCAACGCCAGAAGCGGCCCTCGAAAGCCTTGCAAGACACCAGCCAAAGTCGGGAATTTCAGTCGTCAAGCTGGGACCAAAAGGCGCAATCGCTCGACAGCATGCAAAGACCATCCGCGCGATTGCGCCGCAAGTCGGTGTCAAAGACACGATTGGAGCAGGAGACGTGTTCAATGCCGCCTTCATTGCGTCGCTCTCTCAGTGCACCCCCCTTGCGCAAGCGCTTGATCACGCAGTTGCTACAGCATCGCTTGCGGTGTCGACCAATCCCCGCTGCTACATTCACCAGGAGGTCTCCGTATGAGCACACTCGAGTTGCACGGCATCCGCAAATCCTATGGCGCTTTAGAAACGCTCAAGGGGATCGACCTTGATCTGCAAAACGGCGAGTTCCTAGTCCTTCTTGGCGCGTCAGGCTGCGGCAAATCCACTTTGCTAAACATGATCTCTGGACTATCCGAGCCAACCTCTGGCGAGATCATCCTCGACGGACGCACGCTCAATGGCGTGCATCCGAAAGACCGCGACATCGCGATGGTGTTTCAATCCTATGCGCTCTATCCAAACCTGACCGTGGCTCGCAATATCGGCTTTGGGCTCGAAATGCGTAATGTTGACCTCACCACGCGCAAGAGGGCCGTCGCCGAAGCTGCGGAAATGCTGCAAATCAGTCATCTTCTCGATCGCAAACCCGGCGACTTATCAGGCGGGCAACGCCAGCGCGTGGCGATCGGTCGCGCGATGGTGCGCAAACCAAAACTGTTCCTTTTCGACGAGCCACTGTCCAATCTCGACGCCAAGTTACGTATGGAAATGCGCAGCGAACTCAAACGCCTCCATCAGATGCTTGGTGTCACAGTGGTCTATGTGACGCACGATCAAATTGAGGCAATGACACTCGCGACGCGGATTGCGGTGATGAATCGCGGGCAGATCGAACAACTCGGGACACCGGCAGAAATTTACAATCGACCAACCTCTCGCTTTGTGGCCGAATTTATGGGTGCGCCGCCAATGAATATATTGCCCACGAGCGCGGTCGCGGGTGGATTACGCTTAGGCACGACCCAAACTGTCTGGCGCTGCCATCATCCCGCGTCCGAGATCGTTGTAGGCATTCGTCCTGAAGCCTTGAAAACGAAGACCATTGCCGGCGGTCTCCGCCTTAGCGGAAGGGTTGAACTCATCGAGTTAACTGGGCCGGAGCAGATCGTTTCGTTGGCTCTTGATGGTGCGTCTATCACTGCATCTCTTCCTGCTGAAGAAGAACTGAGGCTCGGGCAGGCACTTGACCTCTACGTCGACACCGAGCGCTTATCTGCTTTTGATGCAGAAACGGGACTGCGGGTAGAAATAACCTCAGAGCATCCCAACGCTTAAGGGTCAGATCTGGACCTGTCGCGGTTTGATGCCGCCCCTTTGATAGCATTTACTGCAATTAAGGAGGCTGACTATGGGATTGAAACGGACAGACGACTTTCGGCAAGATGCAGTTAGGATCGCGCTGACCAGCGGGTTGACGCGTAAGCAGGTGGCCGATGACCTTGGCGTTGGCATGTTGACACTGAACAAGTGGATCACGGCACACCGAGACCCAGACGTGATGTCGAAAGAGGATATGAGCCTCGCTCAAGAGAAGGACCAGCTTCGGCGCGAGAACCGTATTATCAAGGAAGAGAGGGAAATCCTAAAAAAGCACCGCAGTTCTTCGCGAGCCAAAAGCCGTGAGGTTTAGGTTCATCCACTGCCCTCTTGTGCATGGTTACATGCACAAGAGGGGAAGAACACCGATCCGCATTTTCCATAGGACGTCTGTGCAAGGTCATGGATGTCAGCCCGCGTGGATTGCGGGCGTTCCGCAGCCGCCCAGGAAGCCGTAGGCAGTGATCCGATATGGTCACTTTGGCTCACATCAAAGAACAGTCTCGTCTCAGTCTGGGTAGTTACGGCAGACCCCGGATGACGGAGGAGTTGAAAGAGATCGGTTTGGACGTGAGGCACAGGCTCGTTGGCAGATTGATGCGCCAGAATGGTATATCCGTCGTGAGAACGCGCAAACATAAGGTCACGACAGCCAGCGACCACAAGTTCAACATCGCGCCCAACCTGCCGGACCGAAACTTCACAGCGGATGCCCCAAACCAGAAATGGGCGGGCGATATCAGCTATGTTTGGACGCGTGAGGGCTGTATTTAGCGGTGATCCTGGACTTGCATTCTCGGCGTGTGATCGGATGGGCCGTTAGAGTCAGGACCCATTAATCGGCTTGCGGGCGCCCTGTCGGCGTGTTTCACGCTCTCGAACTGATGGGGGCGTGATGAACAATCTTCTCTGGCTGAGCGACGAGCAGATGGCGCGGCTGCGACCGTTCTTTCCAAAGAGCCATGGCAAGCCACGGGTTGACGATCGCCGCGTGCTGAGCGGCATAATCTTCATCAGTCGCAATGGCTTGCGGTGGTGTGATGCGCCGGCCGGGTAGGGGCCGTCCAAGACGCTCTACAACCGCTGGAAGAGGTGGAGCAAGATGGGCGTGTTCGCCAGCATCTTCGAGGGGCTGGCTTCCGAGGCCGCGATCGGAAGACGATCATGATCGACGCGGCCTATTTGAAAGCGCACCGCACGGCCTCGAGTCTGCGGTCGAAAAAGGGGGGGCGGGCGTCTGATCGGGCGGGCTAAAGGTGGCATGAACACCAAGCTGCACGCCATCACCGACATCCGCGGGCGACCCATTCTGTTCTTCATGACCGCCGGTCAGATCTGACTATACCGGCGCCGCAGCGCTGCTGAGTAGTCTGTCGAAGGCCGACTGGCTGATCGCAGACCGCGGCGACGATACCTATTGGTTCCGCGAAGCATAGAAAGACAAAGGGATCAAGCCCTGCATCCCGGGCAGAAAGTCCCGCGGCAAGCCCGTCAATACGACAAGTGCCGCTACAGACGACGGAACCGCATTGAGATCATGTTCGGCAGGCTCAAGGACTGGCGCCGCCTGGCGACCCGCTACGATAGGTGCCCCAAGGTCTTCCTCTCCGCCGTCGCCCTCGCCGCAACCGTCATATTCTGGTTATGAGTCCTGAGCCTAGAACACTACAGTGGGTCAATCTCGATTCAATCTGATCCTGAGCTTGGACGTGGTACCACATTTACATTCGATTTTCCGGAAAAATCTGAGGATGTAAATTCAATCAACCAGGCCGCGTAGGCCAACTTGATAAGGGCGCTAAAAATGGTAGCAACACAACAAGAAAAATCCTTTGATGTTCAGACGGCCCCGGTCAAATTCCTGATCGTCGATGATGATGTGGTCAGTGTGATGGCTGTGAAGCGCGCGTTAAAGAAACTTAAAATCATCAATCCAGTGACAATAGCCAGAGATGGCCAACATGCGCTGAACATCTTGCGCGGCGATTGTGGCGAAGATTCTCTTTTGTCTCCCTATCTTGTGACGCTGGACCTCAATATGCCACGCATGAACGGCTTTGACTTTCTGGAAGAAGTACGCAAAGACCCAAAGTTGCACCCTGCCGTAATATTTGTGCTGTCCACCTCCGATGCACCAACGGATGTTGCTGCAGCCTATGAAAGCAATATTGCGGGATACATCGTGAAAGACGATCTCGGCGACAGCTTTGTGAAAGCGCTCGAGATGATTGACGCCTATACCAAAGTTGTCGAAATGCCGCGCTAGGACATGACATTTTTACGATCGCCTCTCACAAATGGATGCTGACCGCACTGTTGGCGTGCCCCCATTAACCCTTAAGTGGTCCAAGTTAATTGTTAGTGCATGGTTAGCCTTTGGTCTATCGGGACAAAGCTTTCTGATGCGGCAGGCCGGTATCGGAGGGCGCTGTGCAGCCTGACCGTATTGTAGGGGGGGGCGCCAACGTTCGATCAGGATCTGTGCCTCGCGCGGCGTCGAGAAGGCCTCACCGTTCAGCAACGCGTCTCGGAACCGAGCATTGAATCTCTCGCAGGAGCCGTTTTCCCAAGGTGACCCTGATGCGATGAAGGCCGTTTTAGCGCCAACCGCGCCGATCCAAGCTCGCAACTTCTTGGCGATGACCTCCGCTCCATTGTTTGATCTTGTGACCTCAGGCGGGCCGCGTGAGGCACGAACAGATCGGCTCAAGGCGTCGACCACGTTGACGGAATTAAGCTTGCGTTTGACACGGATGACCAGCGCCTCCTTCGTGAACGCGTCACTCGACCATTGCCCGGCAGGCGATTTGCATCGCAAATCTGCCGAGTGGGGCGCTTGTGATTCGCATGCCAGCCGCTGGTGTTCAGCATCCCGGTAATCATGCGGTATCCTCTCGCGTCGACGTAAGTATAGCTTGGCGGACAGTGCATAGCACCCGAACTCTCGCGTCAGCTCGATGATCTCCTCGGTCAACCGTTCTTCGTCTGGCAGGCCATAGCGAACCTTTCGCTGCGTGGAGGGGGCCTGCCGCACGTGATCAATACACCTACCGCGGCGGGAAGGGCTCAGAAGTTTCCTCGGGCGGCTTCGGTCAGTCCCCTCTTGTCCAGCGTCAGATCTGATACCGCACGTCTGAGCCGGGTAATCTCGGTCTCCAGCTCCTTCGGCCGCTTCATCTGATCCCGGCTTATGCCACCCTTCGCCATTGTCACTCAGACCAATGTCATGACATGGCTCAGTCCTTGCGCCATCGGTAGTAGGCCTGTTGCGGCCTCATATCGAGATCAGGCCGTTCGGGACGTCACATATTTGTAAGGGATGTCGCTTCAATTAGAGCGATCCCCGGTGTTTTTTATACTTTTTTCATGAAATTACCCTTTAATACCTTAGAGATATTAGTGGAGTGTATCCTTGACCAGTATGCAGAAAATCCAATTCAAGGTTCAGAAAAACACAATCAAAATACCAGATTTTGCGAGAATTCTGATCGTCGACGACCAAAGGTTCGATCGGGCCCGGCTGCGGCGCATGTGCGAGGGGCTCGAATTCGAGGTGGATATCTACGAAGCGGATTCGCTTGAATCGCTGGGCACCGCACTAGAACTCAATACGTTTGACTTGATTTTTCTGGACTATCACCTTCCGGAAGGCAGCGGATTGCTCGCCATTGACGCCATCGAGCTTGATCCGCGCAACCGCCACGCTGCCACAATCATGGTAACTGGCGACGGTAAGTCCGAAGTCGCAATCGAGGCGATGAAAAACGGGTGCAGTGACTTTCTGGTCAAGGACGATTTGTCTAACGAAACCCTGCGAAGAGCCACGATCAACGCCCTGCAAAAGGCAAGTCTTACCCGTTCTGTCGAAAGCCACGAGGTTGTGCGTCACAGGGTCGAAGCTGTCCTTGATAAGTTCACCAAGGAATGTGCTGTTGAAATGAAGCCTTTGATCACAAAAATGATGCGTCACGTTCGTGACCTTAACTCAGCAAGGGCGGACGAAAGCAAGTATAATGCTGCGATCAAACAAATCTCAAATTCCTGCGAGCGGTTGTTCGATTTCATGAGCGATTTGGAAGATCATGAACGCAAG
This sequence comes from Thioclava arctica, assembly GCF_040892615.1. Lineage (NCBI taxonomy): Bacteria > Pseudomonadati > Pseudomonadota > Alphaproteobacteria > Rhodobacterales > Paracoccaceae > Thioclava > Thioclava arctica. The sequence continues at coordinate 154,213 of NZ_JBFRYC010000007.1, read as the reverse complement.
GCTTTTGCGTTGGGTGAGGCGGGTGAAATTCTTTCGCAACAGGGAAAGGTGGAGGAATCTCAAGAGCCTGCTATCAAGAAAAGCAAGCTATTCGGGCGGCATCCCGCCTGAAAACCGGCCGCCCAACAAGACCCGTTCTACAGGTCATATCTGTAGCGTATTGCAGATTTGCGCAACAGAGCCGTGTGCATGATCTGTCCCCCGCTGGTCCTAAGTTTGTCGCGAGATTCCGCGGGTTTGTGCCCTGCCTACGGATTTTGGATCATCGGACGCTGGAGTTTTCAGGGGGGCAGGGCAGTCATCAAGCCCCACGCGCATTGTACAGTCTCACCAGTCGCAAGGGGTGGTCCTTGGTACGCTTCGCAGATGAGGCGAATTTGGCGGCGCTTGGAGGAGACGTTTAGACCGGGGCTAAGGTTGGCGAGATCAACAGGCAGCGCTCCGAGCGTATTCCCCAAGGAGAATTGGCGTGCCACGCGTCGATGCCAGGCGTGTTCCGAGGGGCGTTATCGTTATCCATCGCAATAGGTTGCACTGGTGTGATATGCGCGCCACTGGCCAAATTAATTGGGGGCGCCTGCATGCTGCAGACGCCCCATGTCTATTCACGGCAGAGGAGATCAGCCGTCATGTCTGGGCGGGGCGATATTGTCGGGTGCCTGAAAGACGGTCACTGGCACAATATCAGTCGGCTCCAGGTGCGCGCGCTGCAATTCCTTGTTGGAATAAACCGTGCTCGCTTCGACTTTGGCTGTGTCCGTGGCGGTGACGCCGTTCGGGAAAGAGGCGTGACGTTCGTGCGTCTGATTGCTCGCAGCGGAAGCGGAGCCTGCGAGGAGCGCAAGAACGGCGGATGTAGCGATGATATGTTTCATGATAGTCTCACTCTGTAATCTAGGGTCGAGGGTCTTTCCCTCTCGCAACCCCATATGGCGTGTTATTTTGCAGAGTAAACGGAACTTTTGCTTCTTTTGTGTGCATTTGCGCACCATTGGAGTGTCAGACATCAGGGGTTGAAAACGGCCCCCACCTCCCTAAACGCCCGCGCAGCGCAGCTCTGTGGCTCAGCAAAGAAGCGCCATGCAGTCCTTGGGGTAAATGCGAAGGCGCGTAGGGGGTGGCGGCACCATGTCTTCCCCCATTTCTATGCGGAAACCGGACGTTTCCAACGGCTGACGCGCCTGCGCAGAGTTGAAAGGCGTGCCAGACTGTGCGACAGCAAAACGGACGCGGCGCGTTGGATCTGGCGCGCGACACGCTTCGCAACCAAGGGAGACGCAATGGCCGACATCAGCCAGATACCGGGCCGTTTGATTGACGCGCTCAGCCTTGGCGGGCCTGCGATGTGGGCGATTGCGGCGCTGTCGGTGTTGTCGCTGGCGCTGATCTTATGGAAAATCTGGGATCTGTCGATGGCGGGCGCGTGGTCGGGTGGCGCGCATACCCATGCCGCGATTGCGGCTTGGGAGGCGGGTGATATCGCGCGCGCCGAGGCGGCTTTGGCGGGGCGGCGGTCTTTGCGCGCGCAATTGGCGCGCCGAGCGATGGCGGCGCTGCAAGACCCAAGCCTTGATCGCGCCAGTGCCGAGGCCGAAACCGCCCGCGCGGCACGGGCGCTGCTGATCCGGGCGCGCTCGGGGTTGCGGGGGTTGGAACTGGCGGTGGTGATTGGCCCGCTTTTGGGTCTGCTGGGCACGGTTGCCGGAATGATCGCAGCCTTTCGCGCCTTGCAAGAGGCCGGGGTTCAGGCCGATCCTGCAACCCTTGCGGGCGGCATCTGGGAGGCGCTTTTGACGACGGCGGCGGGTATGGGCGTCGCGATCCCGGCGCAGATCGCGCTGTCGGGATTTGACGCGGTGGTGGACCGGCTGCGCCATGATCTTGAAGATAGCGCGACGCGGATTTTCCTGCGCGCACCGCGCGACGTTGCCCCCGCTGCCAAGGCGCCGGGCCGCGCCGCTGCCGAGTGATGTTTACCTTCGATACCCCCCGTCCGCGCAGGCGCGCAGCCCTGACGCCGATGATCGACGTGGTGTTTTTGCTGTTGGTGTTTTTCATGCTGGCCTCGCGCTTTGGCGTTGAGCGCACGCTGGATCTCTCGATTGGCGGGGGGGCGTCTGCGCACTGGTCTGGCCCGCCGCGACTGGTGGATGTGGGGGCAGGTGGGGCGCTGAGCCTCAACGGCGTCGCGATTGCGCCCGATGATCTGGCGGTGCGCTTGAATGCGCTGATGGCCAAGCCCACCGATCCGGTGGTGATCCGGCCCAAGGGCGGAAATTTACAAGATGTGATCGCCGTGATGGAGCAGTTGCGCGGGGCAGGGATCGCGCAGCTCGTGCTGGTGCGCTGATGCGGATCGCGCCGCCCCCCCGCCGCGCGCTGAGCGAGCCGCTTCTACCGATGATCAATGTCGTGTTTCTGCTGCTGGTGTTCTTCCTGCTGGCCGCTACGCTGGCGCGCCCCGCGCCTTTCGCTGTGATCCCGCCCGAGGCACACAGCAACACCGCGCCCGACTCCGGCGCCTTGACGCTGTATCTTGATGCGCAAGGCGCGGCTGGTTTTGGGGCGGCGCGCGGCGCGGGCGCATTGGTGGCATTGGGCCAAGCGGCGCAAGACGCGCGCGCGCAATGCGGGGACTGCGCCGATACCTTGCAATTGCGCGCCGATGCGGAGGTGCCCGGCGCGGCGCTGGCCGACCTTCTGCCGCAGCTGTCCGCGCTTGGCTTTCGCGATCTCGCGCTGGTGGTGCGCGCGAAATGAGCGCGCGGGTCTGGGCCTTTGGTGGCGCTCTGGGCGGGGCTGTGGCGCTGCATCTGACGGTGTTTGCGCTCTGGCAGCCCCCCGTTGCAGGCGGGGCGCAATCGGCGGGCGCGCAAGGGGCAGATCTGGTGGCGATCACGCCAGCCTCGGCGGCGATGGCCGCGGTTGTGGCCGACTGGGAGCGCCCGCCGCAGGCTGCAGCGGCCCCTAAGCCGCTTGCGCCGCAAACGGATGAGGCGACGCCCTCAGCCCCTGCACCAAACGATCCGCCCCTCACCAATGCCGCGCCAACCGCGCCCGCACCGCCGCAACCGCGTGAGACCCCGCCGCCGCAGCAAACGGTGCCGCCCCCGCCCGAGATGCCGCGCCCGGTCGCCAAGCCCAAACCCCAACCGAAACCGGCCACGAAAACCGTACCCAAAGCCTCGCGTGCCTCACAGGCCGCGCCGGAACAGCAGGCCAAGGGTGCAGGCGGGGGCGTGGCGGCGGGTCAGCAGGGCAAAGCCCGCGCGGCGACGCTGTCTCCGGGCCAGACCCGCGCCGCAATGGCCAGCTGGGGGGCACAGATCCGCGCCCAGATCGAGCGCGCCAAGACTCCGCCCGCAGGGGCCGGAGCGGGGCGGGTGATCGTGATTTTGCGCGTCGCGCGCACGGGGCAATTGTTGTCGGTCTCGCTGGCGCAAAGTTCGGGCAACGGGGCGCTGGATCGCGCCGCTGTGCAGGCGGTGCGCCGGGCCGGGCGGTTCGCGCCAGCGCCCAAAGGGCTGGAGGCGCAAAGCTATGCGTTCGACCTGCCGATGGCGTTTCGCTAGTGCTTGCACGCGCATCGCGCGCAGGCCAAGGTGGGCGCGAATTGTCCCAATCGCAAAGCTGTATCCCATGCCGATCAAGAACCGTTTCGCCGAATTGCTGCCCGAGATCATCGGCTGGCGACGCGATTTTCACCGCCATCCCGAGTTGGGCTATGATCTGCCGCGCACCTCGGCGCGCGTCGCGCAATTGTTGCGTGCGTTTGGCTGTGACGAGGTGGTCGAGGGGGTCGGGCGTTCTGGCGTGGTTGGCGTGATCGAAGGGCAAGAGGTTGCGACCAAAGGGGCGAAGGGGCCGCGCGTGATCGGTCTGCGCGCGGATATGGATGCGCTGCCGATTGTGGAACAAACCGGGCTGGAGCATGCCTCGCAGAGCAAGGGCAAGATGCATGCTTGCGGCCATGACGGGCACACTTCGATGCTGCTGGGCGCTGCGAAATATCTGTGCGAGACGCGGGCCTTCGCAGGCCGCGCCGTGGTGATTTTCCAACCCGCCGAAGAGGGGGGGGCAGGCGCGCGCGCGATGATCGAAGATGGCTTGATGGAGCGGTTCGCCATCGACGAGGTGTATGGGCTGCACAACATGCCGGGCATGGAGGCGGGCCATCTGGGGGTGCGCCCCGGCGCGATGATGGCTTCGGCGGACTTCTTTACAATCCGGGTGATCGGCAAGGGCGGTCATGCGGCCAAACCGCAAGAGGTCACCGATCCGGTGGTGATCTCGGCGCAGCTGATCCTGGCGCTGCAATCCATCGCCAGCCGCGAGGTCGACCCGTTCGATCCCGTGGTGGTCTCGGTCACCACGCTCAATTCGCAAAGCGAAGCGGATAACGTGATCGGCAATGAGGTCATGTTGGGAGGCACGGTGCGCGCGATGTCGGCAGAGACCCGCGATCTGGCCGAGCGGCGCTTAGGTGAGATCAGCCATGGCGTCGCGACGACCTATGGCGGGCAGGCGCAGGTGGAATATCTGCGTGGTTATCCGGTCACGGTGAACGATGTGGAGTGCGCCGAACATGCCGCGCGCGTGGCCGAGCGGGTCAACGGCGCAGTGGATCGCGATGTTGCCCCGATGATGGGGGCCGAGGATTTCTCTTATATGCTTGAGGCGCGCCCCGGAGCCTATCTTTTCCTTGGCAATGGCGACAGCGCGCCGCTGCATCACGCGCAATACGAGTTCCACGACGAGGCGATCCCTTATGGCGCAAGCTGGCTGGTGGGGATGGTCGAGGATCGCCTGGCTGCGCCATCTTGAACCATACGCGCCCCCTTGCCGCGCGGCCCCCCGAGGCATAGTTTCCCCCCATGGATCACGCGCCCCTCATCGACCCGTTCGCCCGCCCGATTTCCTATCTTCGGGTCTCGGTCACCGACCGTTGCGACTTTCGTTGCACCTATTGCATGGCTGAACACATGCAATTCCTGCCCAAGAAAGAGCTGCTGACGCTGGAGGAGCTGGACCGGCTGTGCTCGACTTTCGTCGGGCTCGGCGTAAAGAAGCTGCGCATAACCGGCGGTGAACCTTTGGTGCGCCGCGATATCATGACGTTCTTCCGCACCATCTCGCGCCATCTCGACAGCGGGGCGCTGGATGAGTTGACGCTGACCACCAACGGCTCGCAATTGGCGAAATTCGCGCCCGATCTTGCCGCGTTGGGAATCAAACGGATCAATGTGTCGCTGGATACGCTGGATTCGGACAAATTCGCCGCCATCACCCGTTGGGGGCGGCTTGATCAGGTCAAGGCGGGGCTGGAGGCGGCCAAGCGTGCCGGGCTGCGCGTCAAGATCAACACCGTCGCGCTCAAGGGTTTTAACGAAGATGAGCTGTTTGACCTTGTTGATTGGTGCGCCGCTGAGGGGTTCGATCTGACCTTCATCGAGGTGATGCCGATGGGCGAGATGGGCGAAGAGATGCGCCTTGATCAATATTGGCCGCTGTCTGATTTGCGCGCCCGACTGGGCGAACGCTTTACGCTGGAAGAGCTGAGCGAAAGCACCGGCGGCCCGGCGCGCTATGTGCGACTTGCACAAACTCAACAAAAAATCGGCTTCATCACGCCTCTGACGCATAATTTCTGTGAAAATTGCAACCGTGTGCGCGTGACCTGCACGGGCGAGCTGTTCATGTGTCTGGGCCAAGAAGATAACGCTGATCTGCGCGCTCCGCTGCGCGCAAGCACTGAGGATGACGCGCTGGTTGCGGCCATTCGCGCCGCGATTTCGCGCAAACCCAAGGGCCATGATTTCGACTATTCCCGCCAGACCGTCGCCGGGCAGATGACCCGGCATATGAGCCATACCGGCGGATGAACGCGCGGTGCTCTCGGGCATTGCGCGCGGCTTTGACGGGGGTCGCGGGCGCGCTGATCGTGGCGCTTTCAATCTGGGGTCAGAGCGTATTTGTGCCAAGCGCTGCGCTGGCCGCCTATGCCCCTGCGCCATTCCCTGTTTTGCTGGATTGCTTGCGTTTCTGCGCAATCCTGATTTTGCCTTTGGCGGTTTTGGCCGCGCTTTCAGGGCCTTGGCCGTTCAAGCTGTTGGCATATCTAATGTTCGCGCTGGGTTGGTATTGGGCTGGAGACCGGGTGGGCGCAACATTTCCTGCGCCGGGCGGTGGCGGCTGGCTGCCCGGCGAGGCATTCACCGCGCTGATCTATGAACCTATAGTCACCCCGGTTCTGGTACTGCTTGGCATCGTTGTGTTTCGCCAAATCCTGCGCGGGTTGAATCGGGGTTAAAGTGCCATTTGCGCGCGCGCCGCGATGCGTTAGGATTTGTTCTGGATTTGAGGAGTTTTTCGGATGCGTGGTTTGTTAAGTATGGGATTGGTTTTAGCCGTGGCAGGCTGCGCGCAGCTTGGGATCGGGCCCAAAACGGACGCCCCAGCCTCGATGCCCGCGCCTGGCCGGATCGCGCCGGCCCCCAAACCCACGGCGAATAGCGCTGCAGCGTTTGACACCACAACGGCGGCGCAACGCGCCGAGGCGGCGCAAAAACCCGCCACCGGTGAGGCGAAACTAGGCGTCACAATTGCCAGTCTTGGCGATCCGACCGATCCGGGGTTCTGGATGCGCACGGGATTGGTGAGCGTTGAGAGCAAAGGGCGTATCGAAAACCCGAAAACCGGGAAATCGGCCAAGGTGACGCTGATCCCCACGGGTAAACCGGCGGGGGCGGGTTCGGAGGTGTCGCTGCCTGCGCTGCGCCTGCTTGAGGTGCCGCTGACCGAGCTGCCTGAACTCACCGTTTATCGCCTGTAACGGCGCGAAAGGATCAAGTTGCTGCGCGAGATCGACATCCCGCCGCTATGGCTGGCGCTATTTGCCGCGATGGCGTGGAGCATCGGGCAGGCTGTGCCAATTGATTTTACGCTGGATCGCCTTATTGGCGGGGCGCTGATTGGCATGGGACTGGTGCTGATGGCGGTCGCGGTGGGGCAGATGGTGCTGCATCACACCACGTTCATTCCGCGCCGTGACCCCAGCGATCTGGTGACCTCGGGCGTCTTCGCCTTGACGCGCAACCCGATTTATCTGGGCGATGCGCTGGTGCTGACGGGGCTGTGCCTGTGGTGGAATGCGGCCCTCGCGCTGCCCTTGGTGCCCGCCTTTATGTGGCTGATAACAGTGCGCTTCATCATCGGCGAAGAGGACCGGATCGGCGCGCATTTCGGTGCGACATATGCCGATTATCGCGTGCAGGTCCGCCGCTGGCTTTGATTGCTGCCTGCTCCCAATTGCTGCATCTACAAAAAATCTCCGCGCGTTTCCGGGTGGTTACCATTGAGCAGGCCACGCTAAAATTTTGATTTTATAGCGGAAATTCAAATTGAGAACGGTGTGCGATTGTATACATTTATGTCGTCGCGCCCCTGTTTTGCAATAAGAACATTTTAAAGGCAGTCGGCGCTTGTGAAACATTATTGCGCAGTGTTATTCAGGGCTTCGCCAGATTACAGGCCCGCGCCAAGCCTTTGCCGTGGGTCGCTATCCAAGGGGGAGTTACATTGAAAGTCGGAGCTCCAAAGGAGATTTTCGAAGGTGAAGCCCGCGTCGCGATGACGCCGGACTCTGCGCTGCAACTGCAAAAGTTGGGTCATGACTGCTTCATCGAAACCGGTGCAGGCGTAAAAGCCGGCTTTACCGATGCCGCCTATGAGGCTGCCAATGTCACCGTCATCAAGACGGCGACGGCGCTGTTCAAAGAGGTGGATTTCGTCGTCAAGGTCCGCCCACCCACCGACGCCGAGGTCAAACGCCTCAAGCCCGGTCAGACGCTGATCTCGTTCTTCTACCCGGCGCAGAATGAAAAACTGCTCAAGGCGGCGGAAAAGACCGGCGCGAATGTGATCGCGATGGATATGGTGCCTCGTATCTCGCGTGCGCAGAAAATGGATGCGCTGTCCTCAATGGCCAATATCGCGGGCTACCGCGCGGTGATGGAGGCGGGCAATAACTTTGGTCGCTTCTTTACCGGTCAGGTGACGGCGGCGGGCAAGGTGCCTCCGGCCAAAGTGCTGGTGGTCGGCGCAGGCGTGGCGGGTCTTGCTGCGATCGGCGCGTCTACCTCGCTTGGCGCCATGACATTCGCGTTCGATGTGCGCCCCGAAGTGGCCGAGCAGATCGAATCGATGGGGGCGGAATTCGTCTATCTCGATTTTGAGGAAGCCGCGCAGGATGGGGCCGCGACAGGCGGTTACGCCGCGCCCTCGAGCCCGGAATTCCGCGAAGCCCAGCTTAAGAAGTTTCGCGAACTTGCGCCCGATATCGACATCGTCATTACCACCGCGCTGATCCCGGGCCGCGATGCCCCGGTGCTGTGGACCAAGGATATGGTCGAGGCGATGAAGCCCGGCTCGGTGATCGTTGACCTTGCGGCCGAACGTGGCGGCAACTGTGAATTGACCAAGCCGGACGAGAAAATCGTGACCGACAATGACGTGACCATTGTGGGCTACACCGATTTCCCGAGCCGGATGGCGTCGCAAAGCTCGTCGCTTTATGCCACCAACATCCGCCATATGATGACCGATCTGACGCCGAAAAAAGACGGCGTGATCGTGCATAACATGGAAGATGACGTGATCCGTGGCGCAACGGTTGCCTATCAGGGCGAGATTACCTTCCCACCGCCACCGCCGAAAATTCAGGCGATTGCGGCCAAGAAGCCGGCCGAAAAGCCCAAAGAGCTGACGCCCGAAGAACGCCGCGCCGCCGAGGTGGCCGCGTTCAAGGCGCAGACCAAGAACCAAGTGACCTTGCTTGTCGTGGGCGCAGTGCTGCTGCTTGCCGTGGGGCTAATCGCGCCGGCCAGCTTCATGCAACACTTCATCGTCTTCGTGCTGAGCTGTTTCATCGGCTTCCAAGTGATCTGGAACGTCGCGCACAGCTTGCACACGCCGCTGATGGCTGTGACCAACGCGATTTCCTCGATCATCATCTTGGGCGCGCTGTTGCAGATCGGATCGGGGAGCTGGCTGGTGATCGTGCTTGCCGCGCTGTCGGTCTTTATGGCCGGGATCAACATTTTCGGTGGCTTCATGGTCACGCGGCGCATGCTTGCCATGTTCCAGAAATCGTAAGGGGGCCGAGACAATGGAAACCGGATTCTCGACCGCTGCCTATGTCGTTTCGGCAGTTCTCTTCATTCTCTCGCTGGGCGGGCTTTCGGGCCAAGAAAGCGCCAAACGCGCCGTCTGGTATGGCATCACCGGCATGGCGCTGGCGGTTGTCGCGACGCTGATCGGGCCGGGCTCTGGCCTGTGGTTGATCTCGGTCGTCATGATTGCGGCGGGTGGCATCATCGGCTGGTTCGTGGCCAACCGCGTGCAAATGACCGAAATGCCGCAACTGGTGGCCGCGATGCACTCGCTCGTCGGTCTGGCGGCGGTGTTCGTGGGCTATAACGCCTATCTCGAAATGGCCAATGTGATGGCGCTCAAGGCCTCGCTGTCGGGCACGCTGAACGAGGCGGGCATCGCGGCGGCGCTGCACGAACGCGGCTTGCGTGGCTTTGCGGCGCTGCTGGCGCATAAAGCGCCGGTCGAGCTGTCGATCCTGCGCGTCGAGCTGTTCCTTGGCGTGTTCATCGGTGCGGTCACCTTTACCGGGTCGGTCGTGGCGTTCGGCAAGCTGGCGGGCAAGCTTAGCTCCAAGGCCGAGAAGCTGCCGGGCGGGCATATGCTCAATGCCGGGGCTGCGATTGGCTCGGTGTTGCTGCTGATTGCCTTCCTGAACGGGGCAGGGGTCTGGGCGCTGTTGCTGATGACGCTTCTGGCCTTCTTCATCGGCTATCACCTGATCATGGGGATCGGCGGCGCGGATATGCCGGTGGTCGTCTCAATGCTCAACAGCTACTCGGGCTGGGCGGCGGCGGCGATTGGTTTCAGCCTTGGCAACGATCTGCTGATCGTGACCGGTGCGCTGGTTGGCTCGTCGGGTGCAATCCTGAGCTACATCATGTGTAAGGCGATGAACCGCTCTTTCGTGTCGGTCATCTTGGGCGGGTTTGGCAACACCACCGGCCCCGCGATGGCGGTTGAGGGCGAGCAGATCGCGATTGACGCCGATGGCGTTGCTGCAGCACTGAACGAGGCCGATAGCGTGGTCATCGTGCCCGGTTACGGCATGGCGGTGGCGCAGGCCCAGCAGGCGGTGAGCGAGCTGACCCGCAAGCTGCGCGCCCAAGGCAAGACCGTGCGTTTCGCCATTCACCCGGTTGCCGGGCGTCTGCCGGGGCATATGAACGTGCTCTTGGCCGAGGCGAAAGTGCCTTACGATATCGTGCTGGAGATGGACGAGATCAACGATGACTTCCCGGAAACGGATGTGGTGATCGTCATCGGCTCGAATGACATTGTGAACCCGGCCGCCCAAGAAGATCCGAACTCGCCCATCGCGGGGATGCCGGTTCTTGAGGTGTGGAAGGCGAAACAGGTCTTTGTGTCTAAACGCGGTCAGGGCACAGGCTATTCCGGCATCGAGAACCCGCTGTTCTATAAAGAAAACACGCGGATGTTCTATGGTGATGCCAAGGCGTCGGTGAACACGCTGCTACCGATGATCGACTGATCGCGGCGCAGATGGATTGGATGGGGCGGCCTTCGGGTCGCCCTTTTTCATGGGGCGTGAGCCCCTTCAAGGGGAGGTGTCGTCCGTGCTGGTCGCACGCGCCAAAGGTCACAGCCCTCATCGCAACGAAAAAAGGCCCCGCATTTGGCGGGGCCTTTCCAATGTTTTGCGCAGGGCGCCTTAGCGTGTGGTCTCGCCGCGTCTGCGCACCACCACATCGACCGTGATCGAAGCCAGCAGCACCAGCGCGGTTGCCATCAGCTGCACCGCAGCGGGCAGACCCAGCAGCGCCATGCCGTTGACGATGGCCGCAATCACGACCCCGCCCAGCACCGCATGCAGCGGATGGCCGCGCCCGCCAAACAGCGAGGTGCCCCCGATCACCGCCGTGGCTACGACATACAGCACGATCGTGCCGCCATCGAAGCTGGTCGAGATCGAGCGCAGCCGCGAGGCGTAGATGATGCCCCCCACGCCCGCCGTGGTGGCCGCCAGCGTAAAGGCTGCCGTGCGGATCAGACCCAGCTTGATGCCCGCACGCCGGGCGGCCTCGGCATTGCCACCGATGGCCAGAACGTAGCGCCCGAATTTCAGCTTGCCGAGCAGGAAGGACCACGCGATCAGCACCCCAAACACGATCGGGATCACCCAAGGCATCCCCGACAGCGGAAAGCGCGCAATCCCGCGGTTCATGTTCGAGATCGTGACCAGCACAACCCCGGCCACAACCGCCAGCGCGATTTTGAGCAGCGTCAACCCCAGTGGCGGTGCCACCAGACCGCTGGCGCGGCGCTTGGCGTCCTTGCGATAGGTGAGGGCTGCAAAAACCGCCACGGCCACCCCGGTAAACACCCAGCCCATCAGCGGGCTCAGCGTGCCATTGGCAAAGTTGTTGATCGTATCAGACGCGATTGGCACCGTGCCGCCCGCGCCCAGCAGTTGGATCATCAGCCCGTTAAAGCCCAGCAAACCCGCCAGCGTCACCACGAAAGAGGGCAGGCGCAGCTTGGTGATCAGCAGGCCCTGGAAAATCCCCAACACCGCCGCGACACCCAGTGCCACGATCACCGCCGCCCACCACGGCCAGCCCATGCCCGGCGCGACCAGCAGCGTCGCCACCGTCGCCCCTATGCCTGCGACAAAGCCCAGCGACAGGTCGATCTCGCCCAGAAGCAGCACGAAAACCTGCCCCATCCCGATCATCATAAAGACCGAGCCCTGAACAAGCAGGTTCACAAGGTTGCCCGAGGACAGGAATTTATCGTTCTGGAACTGGAAGATCGCCGAGATCAGCACGAAGCCCAGCACAACCGGCAAGACCCCGCTTTCGCCTGCCTTCACCCGTGACCAGACCCGCGCCATGTAGCTGGCAAAGCTTTCGGCCTCGCCGGTGCTGACCACGGCGGCAGGGCCGCTATCGCCAGACACCGCGCGCGCTTCGGCCACGTCCTTGGCGTTTTCTGCCGCAATCGAGGGCGCCGCGCGCCCCTTGCCGGGCTCAACCACATGGTCCGATTTGCCCGTGGTCATCAACTCGACCACACGCTGGGTGTCGTAATTGTCCATCGGCCCCTGACTGACCATCTCGCCCAGCCGCAGGATCGCGATATTGTCAGCCACCGCGAACACATCGTTGAGGTTGTGCGAGATCATCACCACCGCCAGCCCCTGATCGGCCAGACGGCGCACCAGTTGCAGAACCTGGCCGGTCTGGGCCACACCCAGCGCGGCGGTGGGCTCGTCCAGGATCACCAGCTTCGAGTTCCACATCACCGCCTTGGCGACCGCAATCGACTGGCGCTGCCCACCCGAAAGCGAGGCCACCGGCTGGCGGATCGAGCGCAATGTCGTCACCCGCAGCCCGGCCAGCGTCTCGGCGGCGGCGCGTTCCATCGCGTCCTCGTCGAGCATCCCGTTGGTCAGGATTTCGCGGCCCAGAAACATGTTTTGGACCACATCGAGATTGTCGCATAGCGCAAGGTCTTGATAGACCACCTCGATGCCCAACTCGGCACTGTCGCGCGGATTGCGCACCCGCACGACATTTCCATCCCATTCGATCGTTCCGCCATCGGCCTCATGAATGCCTGCGATCGTTTTGGTCAGCACGGATTTGCCCGCGCCATTGTCACCCACCAGCGCCGTCACCTGACCCGGGCGCACGTCAAAATCGACGCCGCTCAGGGCCTGCACCGCGCCGAAACGCTTTTCCAGGCCCCGGATGCGCAGAATCGCATCCTGGGGCCCGGTCCCATTACCCATCTCGTTCATTGGCTATCAGTTCCCGATACCAGCGGCTTTGCACGCAGCGGTCGCATCGCCGGTGCAGAGCTTGGCCACATCCACGAACTTGTCCTTCACGACAGTGTTAGCGATGGTCTTCGCGGTGACCCAGATCGGCACCATCAGGATCGAGGGCACGTCTTTTTTCTGCGCGCTGTCCATCGTTTTGCCGTTGATCAGGCCTGCGGGCGGGGTTTCGCCTGCGCGCACATAAAGCGCGAGTGCGGCGGCGGCTTGGGCCTCAAGATAGATCGGTTTGTAAACGGTGCCGCACTGATAGCCGGTGAGGATGTTTTGCAGCCCCGTCAGCGTCGCGTCCTGACCCGTGGTCGGGAAGGTTTTTGGCGGAACCTTCAGCGTCTTGAGATACGAGATCACAGCGTTGGCGTTGTCGTCATTGGGCGTCACGACCGCGTTGATATTCTCATGCGCGGTGAACTGCTGCTCAAAGGTGGTGCGTGCAACCGAGGGGTCCCAGCTACCGGCAGGCTCGCCCGCGTTCTTATAGGTGCCCGCGTCGAATTTCGGTTTGAGAACATCTAGATAGCCTTGCTTGAACAGCGTGGCATTGTTGTCATCAGGAGACCCCGCCATGACAAGGATATCGGGGTTCTTGACCTGCCAATCGCTCAGGCATTGTTCCATGCCCTGACCGATCAGCTTGCCCACCGAGACGTTGTCAAAGCTGATATAATAATCGCGCGACCCGCCCACCGTCAGGCGGTCATAGTCGATCACGGCCACGCCGTGTTCCTTGGCGTATTGCTCAACTGCAGCGCCGCCGCCCGACGAGATCGGGTCCAGCAGCAAAACCGTCGCGCCTTGGCTGATATCGGTCTGCGCCTGCGTCAGCTGATCTGCCTCTGAGCCCTGCGCGTTCGAGACGATCAGGTCACTGCTTGAAAGGCCCGCCATATCGAAAGCTTTCTTCAGATAGGGCTCGTCAAACGAGGTGTAGCGCGCCGAGCTGGCCGTATCGGGCAGCAAGACGCCGATCTTGCCCTTACCCTTGGCGGTGACGTCCTTGAGCTTGGCCATCGCCGCGAAATCGGCGCCGAAATCGGATGCGCTCACGCCTTGAGCCTGCGCGGCCATTCCACATAGGCCAAGCGCGATCGCGCTGGTTCCTGCAAGCCGGATCATTGCCGAAACCGGCGAAAGATGGGTGCGTTTGGTCATAAGAATCCTCCAGAAGCCGGGTCATTTCCTCCTCTGCCCAACCCCGCTTCGGATCAGGTTTTGTTCTGCGCAACGCAGCAGGGTGCGTGGCCCGGCGGGGCACACCCTGTTAGCGATATCATGGTGCAAATCCCGCGCACGCAAAGGGCGCGGCCACTCGCGAAGGGTCAAGAGTCTGTGTTGCTGCGCTGCAGCATCAGGGGCCCGTATGAGCATCGGTATCGGGCCCGCAGATCGCGCGCTTGGCGCGCCCGGATGTGGCCGCCCTCTTGCCCCCGCGCCGCCCCTGTCCTAGAAGGCGCGAGACGCCTTTCAGACAGGATGCGGACATGCTCGACCATCTCGAATTTACCTCGCCCCAACCCAAGGTCATTGCCGGGGCCCAATCGGATTGGGAATTGGTGATCGGGCTTGAGGTTCACGCGCAGGTCGCCTCGAATGCGAAACTGTTCTCGGGTGCCTCGACCACCTTCGGGGCCGAGCCCAATTCCAACGTCGCTTTCGTGGATGCCGCGATGCCCGGCATGTTGCCCGTGATCAACGAATTCTGCGTGGCGCAAGCCGTGCGCACCGGGCTGGGCCTCAAGGCCGAGATCAACCTGACTTCGGCCTTTGATCGCAAGAATTATTTCTACCCCGACCTGCCGCAAGGCTATCAGATCAGCCAACTCTACCATCCCATCGTGGGCGAGGGCGAGATCATCGTCGATATGGGCCCGGGCGTCGCGCGCAAGGTTCGCGTTGAGCGTATCCACCTTGAACAGGATGCGGGCAAATCGATCCACGACATGGATCCAAACATGTCCTTCGTCGATCTCAACCGCACCGGTGTGGCGCTGATGGAAATCGTCAGCCGCCCCGACATCCGTGGCCCCGAAGAGGCCGCCGCCTATGTCGCCAAGCTGCGCCAGATCCTGCGTTACTTAGGCACCTGCGATGGCAACATGCAAAACGGCAACCTGCGCGCCGATGTGAACGTGTCGATCTGCAAACCCGGCGCTTATGAGAAGTATCAGGAAACGCAGGATTTCAGCCATCTCGGCACGCGTTGCGAGATCAAGAACATGAACTCGATGCGCTTTATCCAAGCTGCGATCGAATACGAGGCGCGTCGCCAGATCGCCATCGTCGAAGACGGCGGCACAGTCGTGCAGGAAACTCGCCTCTATGATCCGGACAAGGGCGAAACGCGCTCGATGCGCTCCAAGGAAGAGGCGCATGATTATCGCTACTTCCCGTGCCCTGATCTGCTGCCACTGGAAATCGAACAGGCTTGGGTCGATGATATTGCCGCCTCGATGCCCGAACTGCCCGACGGCAAAAAAGCCCGCTTCGTCAAGGATTTCGCGCTGTCGGAATATGACGCCTCGGTGCTGACGGCAGACGTTGAAAACGCCAATTATTTCGAGGCCGTGGTCGCGCAAGCAGGCGATGGCAAGCTGGCCGCCAACTGGGTCATCAATGAACTGTTCGGCCGTCTGAAAAAGGACGACGCCGAGATCACCGCCAGCCCGGTTTCGCCCGCGCAACTTGGCGCGATCATCAAGCTGATCAAATCCGACAAGATTTCGGGCAAGATCGCCAAAGAGCTGTTCGAGATCGTCTATACCGAAGGCGGCGATCCCGAGAAGATCGTCGAAGAACGCGGCATGATTCAGGTCACCGATACCGGGGCCATCGAGGCGGCGGTCGATGCCGTAATCGCCGCCAACCCCGATCAGGTCGAAAAGGCCCGCGCCAACCCGAAACTCGCGGGCTGGTTTGTGGGGCAGGTGATCAAAGCCTCGGGCGGCAAAGCTAATCCCAAAGCGGTCAACGAGATCGTGGCAAGCAAGCTAGGCCTGTAAGCGCCCTCGCAGGGTGGGCATCAGGGCGCCTTCGGGCGCCCTTTTCGTTTGCCACCCTTGGCCCCTCACCCTAGGTTGGCCAACGGGTGAGACGAGTAGGATAATACGTATGAGTGGTTTGCTGGCGCTGTTGGACGATGTGGCGGGGATTGCCAAGATTGCGGCGACCTCGATTGACGATGCGGCGGGCCAAGCGGTGCAGGCGGGGGGCAAGGCGGCAGGGGCGCTGATCGACGACGCCGCCGTCACCCCAAAATATGTCCATGGTTTTGCCCCTGCGCGCGAACTGCCCATTGTGGGGAAAATCGCGCTCGGCTCGATCAAGAACAAACTGGTGTTCCTGTTGCCCGCGGCGCTGCTGCTGTCCGCCTTCGCACCATGGCTGATCACACCGCTCTTGATGCTGGGCGGGTCTTACCTGTGCTTTGAGGGCGCCGAGAAGGTCTATCACATCTTCAAACCGCATGTGCCCGACGCCGAGGGGCATATAGCGGCGCAAACGGCCGATCACTTGGAAGAAGCCCGCGTCAAAGCCGCCGTGAAAACCGATTTCATCCTGTCCGCCGAGATCATGACAATCGGTCTGGCCGCGTTGCCGCCCGCGCAAAATATCTGGATGGAGGCGCTGGCGCTTGCGATCATCGGCATTGGTGTGACTGTTGTGGTCTATGGCAGCGTCGCGCTGATCGTGAAGGCTGACGATGCGGGGCTGTGGCTGTGCAAAAACGGCAAGCTGGCGCCCACCCGCGCGCTGGGTCATGGTGTCGTCAAGCTGATGCCGTGGCTGATGACAGTATTGATGACGGTGGGCACGGCCGCGATGATCTGGGTGGGCGGCAATATCGTGCTGCACGGGCTCGCCGAGCTTGGGTTTCACGCGCCCTATGACTGGATCCACCATCAGGCCGAAGCCGCAGCCCATGCCCTTGCCACCGCGCAGGGCTTCGTTACTTGGGCCGTTACGGCGTTTTTCGATGGCATCTTCGGGCTTGCTTACGGGCTGGTGTTGATCCCGGTGGTAATGCGGATCATCCAGCCGCTTTACCGCCTGCTGACGGGCAAGAAAAAAACCGCGCACTGATCGCACGCGGCTCTTTCATCTAGCTCTAAATACTCCGGGGGAGACTGCCAAAGCCGCGGCTTTGGCAGTTGGGTGCAGCGCCCCCTCCCATCAGTTCAGATAGGGCCCGTCAGTTCAGATAGGGCATCGGATCGATCGACTCGATCCCCTTGCGGACCTCGAAATGCAGATAGCCCGGATCGCCCGGCGCCACCTTGGCAATCGTCTGCCCGCGCGTCACGCTCGCACCTTTTTTCACGCTCAGCCCGGCTACGTTGTAATAGACCGTGACCAGGTTATCGGCATGTTTCAGCGCCAAGAACGACACATTATCAGTGTCTTGAGAGATCAGTAGCACCGTGCCCGCCTCGGCCGCTTTCACCGCCGTGCCGGGGCTTGCGGAAATGTCGATTCCATCATTCTTGCCCTTCTTGAAGGGGCGAATGATCGCGCCAGAGACCGGCATCGTCATCTTGCTACTGCTTGAGGCGGCGGTGCGCTCATTGCTCATATCGGGCACGCTCGATTTATCCACCGGGGCCGAGGCCTTGGGCGGTACGATCTTGGGCAGCGGCTCGGCGGCCGAAGGCGGAACCGGGGTCGGCGAGCCGATACCGGGAACAGTGGTAGAGCTTGCGGTTTCCACCTTGGCCGGTTGGCGGTTCGAGGCGACCGGGATCAGCAGATATTGCCCCTCGCGCACGCTGAGATCATTGGGCAGCCCGTTCCATTGCGCCAGTGCCTTGACTGGCACGTTGTAATAGCGCGCGATCGAATAGGCCGTCTCTCCGCGCGCAACCTTGTGGCGGATCGGCTCGGGGCTGGTGGGGGATGTGACCACCGGCTTGGAGGCGACTGGGCGCGCGGTTTGCCCGGCTTGGGATTTGTCGATCGCGTTGGAGGCCAGCGAAGTGATATCAATCGTATCCGCCGTCAGCGCGCTGGGATTGGCGCCAGCACCCATCGGTGTATTGCTTGTCACACCGCCGCCGACGCTGTTGGGCAGGGCCAGAACCTCTCCTGCATTCAGCACCGCGTTGGGGGCAACCGCGTTATAGCGCGCCAGTGCCCCGGGATCGGCGCCGATGCGCTGGGCGACCGAGGTCACGGTGTCACCGCGATTGGCGACCACGACCTGATAATTGGGATAGGTGATGATGCCACGGCTATCGGGGCGCGGGCGATCTTGTACCGCTTGGCGCGCCGCCTCGGTCGTTTCCAGTCCACCCGTGCCAAAGCGGCGCAGGTCCATGTCAAAGCCTTGCTGGTCGCAAGCCGCCAATGTGCCTGCGGCCACGCCTGCCACAAGGATCAGTCGCAACCGGGAGTTTCTCAATACCATCCGCTCGTCCTCACTGTTTGCCGGGCCTCTGGGGGACCCTTGTCACGCTATTGCCCAGGCCCGTCAATCGCTCGCCATCCCCTCAACAAGAGGAACAAAGCGCACCGGGCGCAATTCTTCATAGTCAAACCCGCTCTCAAGGCGTTGCACCCGGATCAGGCTTTGCACCGTATCAGACTGACCCACCGGCAAGACCATGATACCGCCGATCTTGAGCTGGGCCAAGAGTGGGCCGGGCGGGTCTTCGGCGGCAGCGGTCACGATAATTCTATCAAAGGGGGCCTGATCGGGTAAGCCCCGCGATCCATCGCCCGCAATCGTCACGATATTGGGGATCGACAGGGCGGCAAACAGCGCCTCGGAATCGCGCGCCAAGCGGCGGTGGCGATCCACTGTATAGACCCGGCGCGCAAGCTGGCTCAGCACGGCGGCCTGATAGCCAGACCCGGTGCCGATTTCCAGCACGGTATCACGTGGCCCGACCTTTAGCGCCTGCGTCATCAGGCCAACAACCGAGGGCTGGCTGATCGTCTGCCCACAGGCGATGGGCAGCGGCATGTCCTCATAGGCGCGCTCGGCAAACAGCCCGCGCACAAAACGGCCCCGGTCGATTGTCTCCATCGCACTCAGCGTGCGTGCATCCGTCACGCCCTTGGAACGCAGCGCAAAGAGAAAGCGCATCTTGCGCTCGGCCAGGTTCTCTTGCGCCTCTTTGCTCATCCCAGACGCGCCTCCAGATCGACCAGCACGTCATGGGCGGTCAGATCGGCGCGCATCGGCGTGACCGAGATATAGCCATCCAGATTGGCCGCCGCATCGGTGCCCGGCGCGGTGGGCGTGTGTTGCGGTCCGCCTTTGACCCACAAGAACCGCCGCCCCGAGGGCGCGTGATGGGGCTCAACGCCGAAATAGCAATCCTTGCGAAAGCCTTGCGCGGCGACCTTATGGCCCCTCACATCAGCGGCCAGCACGGGCGGGAAGTTCACGTTGTAAAACACCCGATAATCGCCATCGTCCCAGACGCCGTTTTCCCACAGCTTGCGCACAAGGCCCGCCCCATGCACCCGCGCCGCCTCGAACATATCGGGGGCGTCGAACACCAGCGGGCCAAGGAATTGCGACAGCGCAATCGCGGGAACGCCTTGCAAAGCGGCCTCCATCGCGCCGCCCAACGTGCCGGAATATAAGGCATTATCGGCTGAATTATTGCCCCGGTTCACGCCCGACAGCACCAGATCGGGGCGCTGCCCCTCGAGCACATCATAGAGCCCGGCCAACACGCAATCGGCAGGGCTGCCCTCGGTGGCAAAGCGCCGCTCGGCCAGTTTGGAAATCATCATCGGATGGGTGTAGGAGATGCAATGGCCGACGCCGGATTGCTCAAAGGCGGGCGCGACTGTCCAGACCTCGCCATCGGGGCCAGCCACCTCGGCGGCGATTTCGGTTAGAACCTGAAGGCCGGGCGCGTCGATCCCGTCGTCATTGGTGATGAGAATGCGCATATGGCCCCCGGTCTGCTGGCATTTGCCCCTGCTTAACGCGGGTGGGCCGCAGGGTAAAGCGGGGCTTACAGGCTTGCCAGAATCCGGCGCGCTTCGGCGTGGCGATCTGCCAGTGCATCGCGGTCTTCGCCCGGGAAGAACCGCGCGCGCAATGCCGTGGCCATCGGGGCGGGGGGTGCGATCATCACGCGCGGCCCGACCTTGACAGTTTCAGCCTGCCAGCTGCGCACCATGGCCATTTGCGCCGCCTTCGTTGCGCCGTAAATGCCAAAGAATTTCTGCCCCGCGCGATCATCGTCGAAAAACAGGGCCGTGCCCTTGCGCGCCAGCAAGAGCGGCTCGATCAGCCCGATCAACTGCGCCGTGGCGGTCATATTCACGGCCGTGGAGCGCGACAACTCCTTGGCGTCGATATGGCCAGCAGGGCACAAGGGGGCTGCGTGGATCGCGCAATGCGCCCACAGATCGACCCCGCCCCAGCGCGCCCCAATCGAGCCCGCCAGATGCGCCATCTGATCGGGGTCAGTGACATCCAGCGGCCCCAGCGACGCGGTGCCGCCAAGCGCCTGCACCCGGTCATCCAGCTCTTCGAGCGCGCCAGAAGTGCGCGCCACGGCCATGACGTGATAGCCATCCGCGGCCAGCGCTTCGGCCAAAGCCGCCCCGAGTCCGCGCGACGCGCCGGTGATCAGGGCAAGTTTTTTATCTTGGGTTGTATCGGTGCTCATAGGGCAAGTCTTTGCCACCCTGCGCGCGCCCATGCAAGAGCGCGCAGCCCCCTGCGATGCAATCGCGTGGTGCTGTGCGATTGCAGACAGGTCATTTCGCCGCCCTGCGCGGCTGTCTTGCCATCGCGTTTGCCCGCATATTCCGGGGAAACCTGCGCAGCAGGCGGGGCATGTACGCCAGCAACAGAACCCGCCGACACCCGTCGCCCCAGTGGCGGTCTCTGCCCAACCGCGACTGGCGATTGGGCAGCCCGCTTTATTCCAGCTCTATCAGCAGGTCCTTGGCGTCGATTTGTGCACCTTGCGTCACATGCAGCGCCTTGACCGTGGCCTCTCGGTCGGCGTGAATGCCGGTTTCCATCTTCATCGCCTCGATCGTCAGCAACATATCGCCCGGCTTGACGACCTGGCCCACGCTCACCACGACGCTCGCAACCGAGCCGGGCATTGGCGCGCCGATATGGTTGGGATTGCCGGGATCCGCCTTGGGTTTTGCCGCCGTTGTGGCCTTGACCGCACGGTTGGGCACGCGCACGGCGCGAGGCTGGCCGTTGAGTTCGAAATAGACCTTCACCTCGCCCAATTCATCCGTGTCGCCTTCAGTGAGGTAGCGGATTTCCAGCGTCTTGCCCGGATCAATTTCGGCCGAGATTTCGGTCTGCGGCTCAAGCCCGTAGAAAAACACCGGGGTGGGCAGGGTGCGCACCGGGCCATAGGTGTCATGGCGCGTGGCGTAATCGGTGAAGACCTTGGGATACATCAGATATCCGGCGAGATCTTCGTCATCAATCGTAATGCCAAGCTGCGCGGCCAGATCGGTGCGCGTCTTTTCCAGATCGACGGCGGGCAGGTGTTTGCCGGGGCGCTCGGTCGAGGCGACCTCGCCCTTGAGCACCTTTTTCGAGATCCCTTCGGGCCAGCCGCCGGGGGGTTGGCCCAGATTGCCGCGCATCATGTCGATCACGGAATCGGGGAAGGAGACATCCTTGGCCGGGTTAAGCACGTCTTCCTTGCTCAGCCCTTGCGCCACCATCATCAGCGCCATGTCCCCGACCACTTTCGAACTGGGCGTGACCTTGACGATATCGCCGAAAATCTGGTTGGCATCGGCATAGGCCTGCGCCACCTCGTGCCAACGCTCTTCCAGCCCCAGCGAGCGCGCCTGACTTTTGAGATTGGTGAACTGGCCGCCGGGCATTTCGTGCAAATAGACCTCTGAGGCCGGGGCTTCGAGGCCAGATTCGAACGCCGCATATTGATGGCGCACGGCTTCCCAATAATTCGACATCCGCCGGATCGCGGCGATATCAAGCCCGGTGTCGCGCTCGGTATGGTCCAAGGCCTCGACGATGGAGCCAAGACAGGGCTGCGAGGTGCCGCCCGAAAACGCATCCATCGCCGCATCGACCGCATCCACGCCCGCATCGGCAGCGGCGAGAACCGTCGCGCCGGCGATGCCAGAGGTGTCATGGGTGTGGAAATGGATCGGCAGGCCGACCTCGTTCTTAAGCGCGGTGATCAACTGGCGCGCGGCAGCGGGTTTCAGCAGGCCTGCCATATCCTTGAGACCAAGCACATGCGCGCCCGCCGCCTCAAGTTCCTTGGCCATGCCGACGTAATATTTCAGGTCGTATTTCGCGCGATCGGGGTCAAGAATATCGCCAGTGTAGCAGATCGTGCCTTCGCAGACCTTGCCGCTTTCAATCACCGCATCCATCGCGACGCGCATGTTTTCGACCCAGTTCAGGCTGTCGAACACGCGGAACACATCCACCCCGGTCGCGGCGGCGCGCTTGACGAAGAACTCCACCACGTTGTCAGGATAATTCGTGTAGCCCACGCCGTTGGAGGCGCGCAGCAGCATCTGCGTCATCACGTTGGGCAGATGGGTGCGAATGTCGCGCAACCGCTGCCAGGGACATTCCTGCAAGAAGCGATAGGCCACATCAAACGTCGCGCCGCCCCAGCATTCCACCGAGAACAGATCGCCCAAGTTGGCGGCATAGGCGGGCGCGGCCTTGATCATATCGATTGAGCGCATCCGCGTCGCCAGCAGCGATTGATGCCCGTCGCGCATCGTGGTGTCCGTCAGCAACAGCTTGCTCTGCGCCTTCATCCAATCCGCGACCGCTTGCGGGCCTTCGGTTTCCAGCAGATTGCGCGTGCCCGGCT
Organism: Thioclava arctica; assembly: GCF_040892615.1. Taxonomy (NCBI): domain Bacteria; kingdom Pseudomonadati; phylum Pseudomonadota; class Alphaproteobacteria; order Rhodobacterales; family Paracoccaceae; genus Thioclava; species Thioclava arctica. Next base: position 131,458 of record NZ_JBFRYC010000007.1, on the reverse strand, counting down.
GCGGCGCACCCGTGATCGGGGGCAGGCGAGGGGGTTTGGCTTCGGCATGGGGTTTGGCCCGCCCGACAGTCTCGGGATGCCCGTTCACGATGACATCCGCGATATAGGTCAGAATTTTCGTGCCCCGGTCGCGGCGCAGCTTGAAATCAAACAGCGCGGGCGTGGTGTCGATGAACTTCGTCGAATAGCTCATATCCAAGAAGGTCGGATGTTTCAGCAGGTTGATGACGAAATCGATATTGGTGGACACGCCGCGAATACGAAACTCGCGCAAGGCGCGGTCCATCCGGCGGATCGTTTGGTCCGGCGTCTGCGCCCAAGCGGTGACCTTGACCAGAAGACTGTCGTAATAGCGTGTGATCACCCCGCCCGCATAGGCGGTGCCGCCATCAAGGCGAATCCCCATGCCGGTCGCGCTGCGATAGGCGGTCAGGCGGCCGTAATCGGGAATGAAGTTGTTCTGCGGGTCTTCCGTGGTCACGCGGCATTGCAGCGCATGGCCCGAAAGCTGGATGTCAGATTGCGCGGCGGCCCCGGTGGCCTCGGTCAGGGTCGCACCCTCGGCGATCTTGATCTGGGCCTGCACGATGTCGATCCCGGTCACTTCCTCGGTGACGGTATGTTCGACCTGAACGCGCGGATTGACCTCGATGAAATAGAACTGGTCGGTGTCCATATCCATCAGGAATTCGACGGTGCCCGCGTTCTGATAGCCCACGGCATTGCCGATTTTCAGCGCCAATGCGCACACTTCGGCGCGTTGCGCGTCGCTCAGGTACGGGGCAGGGGCGCGCTCCACCACTTTTTGGTTGCGCCGCTGCACGGTGCAATCGCGTTCGAACAGGTGATAAAGGCCACCATGCGTGTCACCCAAAAGCTGCACCTCGACATGGCGCGCACGGATGATCATCTTCTCCAGATAACCCTCGCCATTGCCAAAGGCGGCCTCGGCCTCGCGACGACCCTCGCGGACCTTTTCGACCAACTCGTCCTCGGACGTGATCGGGCGCATCCCACGCCCGCCGCCACCCCAAGACGCCTTGAGCATCAGCGGATAGCCCACTTTGGCAGCCTCGGTCTTGATCGCGTCGAAATCCTCGCCCAGAACATCGGTCGCGGGGATCACCGGCACGCCCGCCTTGATCGCAACCTGACGCGCAGACGCCTTGTCGCCAAGGGCGCGCATCGTCTCGGCCTTGGGGCCGATGAATGTGATGCCCGCATCGGCGCAAGCTTCTACGAAATCGGGATTTTCCGACAAAAGCCCGTAGCCCGGATGAATTGCATCCGCGCCCGATTCCTTGGCCACGCGAATGATTTCCTCGATACTGAGATAGGCGCCAACAGGCGACAGCCCCTCGCCGATGCGATAGGCCTCATCCGCCTTGAAACGATGCAGCCCCAACTTGTCCTCTTCGGCATATACGGCAACTGTTTTCTTGCCCAGCTCATTGGCTGCGCGCATTACCCGGATCGCGATTTCGCCGCGATTTGCCACGAGGATCTTGTTGAACATTGCTGTCTCCCGCTCTTTCAAAACCGGCTGAACGGTAGCGTCGCCGCAGCGCAGCGCAAGGCCTATCTGCAAAGCGCGGCAAATTTACAGATCAAACTCAAGGACTTTGCAAACCCCGATTGCGGCTATTGACTAGCCCCGTTAGCTGGGCAAGGTGGGCACATGATCGATCTGCGCCCGGTAGGCTACATCATCGGCATGCTGACATCCGTGCTGGGGCTGACGATGCTGATCCCGGCGGCGGTGGATTGGGGTTATGGATCACCCCATTGGCAGGTATTCGTCGAAAGCGCGATCCTGACGGTCAGCACCGGCTTCGTGCTGTCGCTAGCCTCGCGCGATGCGCTGCGCAGCACGTTGACCATTCAGCAAAGCTTCGTCTTGACCACGGCCGTCTGGCTGACTTTGCCGCTGTTTGGCGCACTGCCGATGATCTTGGGCGCGCCGCATCTGAACCTGACGGATGCCTATTTCGAGGCGATGTCGGGCCTTACCACCACCGGCACCACCGTGATCCCCCATCTTGATGGCTTGCCCCCGGGCGTGAACCTGTGGCGAGGCTTGCTGCAATGGCTGGGGGGCTTGGGGATTATCATCGTCGCGATGATCTTTCTGCCGGTGATGAAGGTCGGCGGGATGCAGTTTTTCCGCTCGGAAGGTTTTGATACGCTTGGCAAAATTCTGCCGCGCGCGATGGATATCTCAACCGCGTTGATCCGTATTTACGTCGGCCTCACGATTGCCTGCGCGATGACCTATATGGCGCTGGGCATGACCGGGTTTGATGCGGTGATGCATGCGCTCACCACGATGAGCACGGGCGGGTTTTCCAATTACGACGCCTCTTTTGCGACCTATAAGGGCGCGCCGGAATATGCCTCCTCAGTGTATATGGCACTCGCCGCGATGCCGTTTATCCGCTTTGTGCAGATGACGCAGGGCAATGTGGTGCCACTCTGGCGCGACCCGCAGGTGCGCGCGTTCCTGCGCTGGATGGGCTATGCGATTGCGGTGATCGTGATCTACCGGATGATCCGCCACGAGGCCTCGTTCTGGCCGACCCTGCGCGAGGTGACATTCAACGTCGTCTCGACCTTTACCGGCACTGGCTACGCGTCCGAAGACATCACCCAATGGGGCCATCTCGCCTTTACCGTTCTTATCATTTCGGGGCTGATCGGGGGCTGCACGTCCTCAACCGCCTGCTCGGTCAAAGTGTTTCGCTACCTGATCTTGTTCGAGGCGATCAAGGTGCAAATCCAGCGGCTTTATTCACCCCATCGTCTGCTGCGCGTGCAATATGACCGGCAGGCCGTTGAGGACGGAGTCGTCAACTCGGTCGTGGCGTTCTTTTCGCTGTTCATCCTGACCTTCGGGGTGCTGATCATCGCGCTGACCTTCACCGGGCTTGAGACCGAAACCGCGATGACCGCCGCCTGGACCTCGATCGCCAATATCGGCCCGGCTTGGGGCCCCGAGATCACGGCCAATGGCTCGGTCGCGGATTTCCCGGCCAGCGCGAAATGGCTGATGAGCGGGGCGATGTGCATCGGGCGGCTCGAATTGATGAGCGTGCTCGTGCTGTTCTTGCCCCGCTTCTGGCGCGCCTAGATCACTTCCAGCACGACACCCGCACCACCATCCGATCGGCGATCTGCTGCAGGTCTTCGGCTGCGCGCGGGCCTGAAAAACTGGCCGCCTCGGGGGGGAAGCCGTTTTGCGACAGTGCCGGGGCCATCGCCTGCGCCTGCAGCGCGGCATGCAAGCCATCGGGCAACATCCGGCCGGCATCCTGCGCGGGGGGCAGCAACATCCCCATCACCGCGCCCGTGCCATCCAGTATCGGCCCGCCGACATCGCCTGCGCGCGTCTTGGCCTCGATGCGGGCCTGATCGGTCTCGCCCGCCAGCCCCTTGAGCGCGGACAGCGTGCCAAAGTTCAACACCGGCGCGGGCAGGGCTTCGGGGTAAGAGAACCCCGCCACGGTGATTTGCGCGCCTGCAAGCGGGGCTTGGGTGCTGAATTGCGCGAACCCTTTGGGGGCAAGCGGCGCGCTGGGTTGCAACACGGCAAACCCCATCTGCGCGTCGTTGAACGCCAGATCGGCGGGATGCGCATCGACCGTGATGCGCCCGCATTGCGCCAGCCCCTGTGCCGCCGTCAGAACCGAGCCCTTGGCATCAATGTAAAACCCCGAGCGCGAAAACACCGGCGTGCGTTTCTCAATCCCCGCCATCAGGGCTGCGCGCGTGACCGACATCGGCTGGCCCAGCGTGGCATCCAGCGCGGCGGTGCCAATCGGCTTGAAGCTGGATTTCATCGCCTCCAGCACCCGGCCCATGCGCTTGGTATCGCCTGCAGGCCAGACCAGCACAAAGCCCTTGATCAGCCCCTTGGACAGCGTGGCCTGCGTGTAAGACTGGATTTCGCTGTTGCCGCCCTCAATGGTGAAACCATTGTTTCGCAGGGTGCGATCCCCGGAAACCGGCACGATTTCAAGCGTTTGCATCGCATCATACAGACCGCGCAACCGCGCCGCATCGCCCGGCTGCGAGATCAGCAAGACCTGTACGCCGCTATCGTTTTTGGGCGCGTAATTCACGAAAGGCGTGTTGTAGCGCGCGAATTGCACCAGCCCCAACGGCAGCTCAATTGAGATTCCGGCCTCGGTCTCATCGACCGTTTGCAGCCCCAACGCGGCGCGTGATGCCGCCACCCGGTCGAGCAATTCCATCTGCTGCGCCGAAGAGAGAACCCCCGTCGGCTCAAAGCCGTTTTTCATCTGCCAATCGGCGATTGAGCTGCGCGTGCCCGGCCCGAACAGCCCGTCAATCGCGCCTTGATAGCTGCCTTCCCAATCCAGCGCGGCCTGAATGTCGCGGCGCTGATCGCGGCTCAGCGCGCTTTCAAGACGGCGCGAGTCTGCCAACGTTTCAGGTGCGGGCTGCGCGGGCGTTGCGGGCTCAGCCGCAGGGGGGGCGGGGACTTCAGCCGCGCCAAGGGCAGGGGCGGTGTCGGGCAGGGGCTGGGTCTCGACTGGCCTGATCGGCGCGCCACTCAGGCTTGCCCCAATCGGCCAAAACTGCTGTGTGAACTGCCCGCCATCGGCCACGAAACTGTCGCGCGGGATCAACCCGTCCTGACGCAGCGCGCGGCGGCGATCATCGGCCGTTTGCTCATCCGCGAACGGCCCCAGCGCAATCGCATACCAGCCCGATTTCAAACGAAAGCCCGAGGCATCCGGAAACATCCCCGCCCAGTCGCGCGCGCGTTCCTCTGCTTGGGCGAGTGAAGATTTCGCCTCGATCTGCACCCAAGCCTGCGCCCATGCGCTGCCGGTCCAGACCATCGCCGTCAAACTCGCCCCGACAATGACCGAAATCGCTTTGTGAACCTTGCGCATACCCACCCCTTTTTATCGTCTTGTCGCGCAACTTATCGAAACCTCGCGCAAGGTCACCCCCTCAAATGGCAGGAAATCGGCGGATGTGGGGCTTGGGCCGCAGATCGCCATGCAGATCGGGCTTGCGAGGCGTTGACGCCCCCGCCCCCCTTGCCTAGGAAGAAGGCGCTTTATTCGAGGTGAGACATGGCCAATCCCGACGCCCCCCAGAACGCCCCCCAGAGCGCGCCGAGATCGTTTCAGGAGATAATCCTGCGATTGATGAGCTATTGGGCCTCCAAGGGCTGCGCGGTGTTGCAGCCCTATGACATGGAGGTCGGCGCGGGCACGTTCCACCCAGCCACGACGCTGCGCGCACTGGGCGATAAACCGTGGGCTGCGGCCTATGTCCAACCCTCGCGCCGCCCTACCGACGGGCGCTATGGCGAGAACCCCAACCGTCTGCAGCACTACTACCAGTATCAAGTGCTGATCAAACCCAGCCCGCCCGATCTGCAAGATCTCTATCTCGGTTCGCTGGCCGCCATCGGGATTGATCTGGACTTGCACGACATCCGCTTTGTCGAGGATGACTGGGAAAGCCCCACTTTGGGCGCCTGGGGTCTTGGCTGGGAAGTCTGGTGCGACGGCATGGAAGTGTCGCAATTCACCTATTTCCAACAGGTCGGGGGGCATGACTGCAAACCCGTCGCGGGCGAGCTGACCTACGGGCTTGAGCGTCTGGCAATGTATGTGCTGGGCATCGATCACGTGATGGACATGCCCTATAACGACCCCTCCGCGCCCATCGCGCTGAAATATGGCGATGTGTTCCGCCAGACCGAGCAGGAATATTCGCGCTGGAATTTCGACGTGGCCGATACCGACACGCTGTTGCGCCATTTCGAGGATGCCGAGGCCGAATGTGGCCGCATCCTTGCCAGTGACGATACCGACGATGCGGGCCGCAAGATCATCATGGCGCACCCGGCCTATGATCAATGCATCAAGGCGAGCCACCTGTTCAACCTGCTCGATGCGCGCGGCGTGATCTCGGTCACCGAACGCCAAGCCTATATCGGGCGTGTGCGCGCGCTCGCCAAAGCTTGCGCCGATGCCTTTGTGCGCACCGAGGCGGGCGGGGCGCAACCGAACGGGGCCGCAGCGTGAATGGCAAATATATCGGGGGCGGCATCGTGTTGATCGCGCTGGCCTTTGGCGCGGGCGTCTATTACGCGCAGGAATATGGCTATTATCAGACCGTCTCGGCTACGGCTCCGGGCGCTGCGATTACGCTGGCCGAGCTTGGCGGCACGCTCGACCCGCTGGATGTTGCGGGCTATCAGGGCATTGACGCCGACAGCTCGCCGCTGCGCTACCGCGCCTGTTTTCGCACCGATCTGTCGCTGCCCACGGCCACCGAAACCTTTCAGGTCTACGACAAACCCACGCCGCTGATCGGGCCAAGATGGTTCGACTGCTTTGATGCCAAACGCATCGGCGCCGATCTAGAAGCCGGGCGCGCCGTGGCCTTCCTGTCTCAGCACGACATTCACCCCGGCGTTGATCGCGTCGTGGCAATCTATCCCGACGGTCAGGCCTATGTCTGGCACCAATTGAATTCCGAAGCGGAGAAGTGACATGCCCGATCTCTTGATTGAACTGTTCTCCGAGGAAATCCCGGCCCGGATGCAGCCGCGCGCGCGCGCCGATCTGCAAAAGCTGATCACCGATGGCGTGGTCGAGGCCGGGCTGACCTACGCCCATGCGGGCGCGTTTTCCACGCCGCGCCGTCTGGTGCTGGCCATCGAGGGGCTGACCGCCAACTCGCCCACCCTGCGCGAGGAACGCAAAGGCCCGCGCACCGACGCCCCCGAAAAGGCGCTCGACGGATTTTTGCGCGCCACTGGTCTTTCGAAGGACCAACTGGAAATCCGCGACGACAAAAAAGGGCAAGTCTACTTCGCCACCATCGAACGCCCCGGCCGCCCCGCGACCGAGATCGTGGCCGAGGTGCTCGAACACACGATCCGCAACTTCCCCTGGCCGAAATCCATGCGCTGGGGCGCGGGCAGCTTGCGCTGGGTGCGCCCGCTGCATTCGATCCTCGCGATCCTGTCCGATGAGGCCGGCGCCACCATCGTCCCGCTTGATGTCGATGGCATCATCGCGGGCGACAGCACGCGCGGGCACCGCTTCATGGCCCCCGATGCGTTTTCGGTCGGCGGGTTTGAAAGCTACGCGCGCCAGCTCAAGGCGGGCAAGGTCGTGCTCGATTCCGAGAGCCGCGTCGCCACGATCTGGCATGACGCGCAGCAAATGGCCTTTGCCAAGGGCTGGGAAGTCGTTGAAGACAAAGGCCTTCTGGCCGAGGTCGCCGGGCTGGTCGAATGGCCTGTGACGCTGATGGGGCAGATCGACGATGAATTCCTCGACCTGCCGCCCGAGGTGCTGCAAACCTCGATGAAAGAGCATCAAAAATTCTTCTCGGTGAAAAACCCGAAAACCGGCCGGATCGAGGGTTTCGTGACCGTCGCCAACCGCGAAACTGCCGATCACGGCGCGACCATCCTTGCGGGCAACCAAAAGGTTCTCTCGGCGCGTCTGTCGGATGCCAAATTCTTCTGGGAAAACGATCAGCGCACGATCAAGACCCACGGGCTCGAAGGCATGGCCGCGGGTCTGGATGCCGTGACCTTCCACAACAAGCTGGGCTCTCAGGGCCAGCGCATCCGCCGCATCGAGTCACTGGCGCGCGAAATCGCCCCGCTGGTGGGCGCCAGCCCCGACCTCGCCTCCGAGGCTGCCCGCGTTGCCAAAGCCGATCTAAGGTCGGAAATGGTCTATGAATTCCCCGAACTGCAGGGGGTGATGGGCCGATATTATGCAAAAAGTGCTAGTCTCGATGATCGCGTGGCCGACGCCGTGCGCGACCATTACGCACCGCTTGGCCCGTCCGACGCCGTGCCCAGCGAGCCCGTCTCGGTCGCCGTCGCGCTGGCCGACAAGATCGACACGCTGACCGGTTTCTGGGCGATCGACGAGAAACCCACAGGGTCGAAAGACCCCTTTGCGCTGCGCCGCGCGGCACTGGGCGTGATCCGGTTGGTGCTGGAGAATGGACTGCGGTTGGAAATTTTGAAAACTCTTCGCATTGGTCTCGCACTAAACGCCGCAGTAGACACTGTATCACCGCGAGACGACCTCCTCTCCTTCTTCCACGACCGCCTCAAAGTCTTCCTCAAAGACCAAGGTATCCGCCATGACGTGATCGACGCCGTGCTTGCCATGCCCGGCAACGACGATCTCACCCTCGTCGTGAAACGCGCACAGGCTCTGTCGCAAACCCTCAAGACCGAGGATGGCGCGAACCTGATCCAAGGCTTTAAGCGGGCCAATAACATCCTCACCCAAGCCGAGGAAAAAGACGGGGTCGAATATTCCTTTGGCGCGGATGTGAAATTCGCCGAAACGCCCGAGGAAAAAGCCCTCTTCGCCGCGCTCGACGCCGCCGAGGCCCAGATCGCCCCGGCGATGGAGTCCGAAGATTTCGCCACCGCAATGGCCGCAATGGCCGATCTGCGCAGCCCCATTGATGCGTTCTTCGAGGCGGTGCAGATCAATACCGACAGCGAAGTGATCCGGCGCAACCGCCTCAACCTGCTCTCGCGCATCCGCCAAATCTGCCTCAGCGTGGCCGACCTCACCCGAATCGAGGGCTAAGCCCTTTCATCTGGCCAAAAATACTCCCGCCGGAGGCTCCCGCCCGCGGACCTTGTCCCAACGTCGCGACAGGGCGCGCGGGTAACGCTGCGTCGTTTCTCGTGCCGGCGCACTTGCGAGTGCGCAAAATCGCCCTATCCTGCCTGAGTGGAGATTTATGCTGCAATGCAGAAACTGTTTGAAATCGCTGACTTTGTCACCCTGACGCCCTCGGCTTCGGTCGGGACGGCGACTCACGGCTGGCGTGCGAAATGCCTGCAACGGCTGATCCGGCTGGATTTGCCGGTGCCCACAACCGTGTCGCTGCCCGCCCAAACCGTGCGCGCTATCGCCGCAGGGCAAAGCATCGACACCGTCGCGCTGGTCAAGGAATTCGGCCCGCATATGCTGGTCTCGGTGCGCTCAAGCCCGGAAAACCCCGAATGGGGCGGGCCGGGCACGGTGCTCAATGTCGGTATGAACGACGATATGCACGCGCATCTCTCCAACACCCACGGCTCCGAGGCGGCGGATGCGCTCTATCTGCGCTTCGTGCAGCTATATGCAATCCATGTCGCGCGTCTCGATCCGGATATGTTTCAGCAGGATTCGGGGCCGGGCGCGCTAGACCTCGCGCTTGACGCCTTTGAGGAAGAGACGGACGAGCGTTTCCCGCAATCGCCTGCGCGTCAATTGGGTGAGGTGCTGCGTTCGATGGCGCGCGCTTGGGAAGGCACGACCGCGCGGTTGCTGCGTCAGGCCAAGGGCGCGCCACCCGATGCCGCCCTCGGGCTGTTGGTGCAGGAAATGGCGCTTGGGATCGGGCCGGGGCTGTCGGGCTCGGGCACCATCCAATTCGTCGATCCGGTGACGGGCGCGACGCAGGTCACGGGTCGGTTTCGCGGCCAAAGCCAAGGTCGCAAAGCCGCGATCGAGGCGCTGTATCTGACACGCGATCCGCGCGGAGCCTCGCTGCAAGAGGCCGACCAGCGCGTCTTTGACCAGCTCTGTGAATATGGCGCGGCGTGTCGGGTAAAACTGCGCGAAGAGATGCAGCTCGAATTCACCGTTGAATCGGGTCAGGTCCATGTGATTGATGCGGTGCGCGTGCCGCGCTCGTCGCGCGCCACGGTGCGCATCGCGGTCGCGCTGGCCGAGGATAAGGTGATTTCGCGCGAGGATGCGTTGCTGCGCGTCGAACCCCGCGCGATCACGGAATTGCTGCATTATCAGGTTGATCCGCGCGCGCCCCGCGATGTGCTGGCGCGCGGCATCGCGGCCTCGCCGGGGGCGGCAACGGGCAAGATCGTGTTCACGGCCGCCGCCGCGCAGGCCGCCGCCGCGCGCGACGAACCCTGCATTCTGGTGCGCCGCGAAACCTCGCCCGAGGATATTCGCGGCATGCACGCCGCCGTGGCGGTGCTGACCGAACGCGGCGGCATGACCAGCCACGCGGCGGTGATCGCGCGCGGTCTGGGCCTGCCCTGTATCGTGGGCTGTTCCGAGATCGAACTGAACGCCCGCGAGCGCCAGTTTCGCGGCCCCAAGGGGCGGATTTTCCGCGAGGGCGATATCGTCACGCTGGATGGCACCAATGGCGAGGTTCTGGTGGGCAGCGCCGAGATGCTGGCGCCTGCGCTGGATGACGGGTTTCGCACGTTGCTGCACTGGGCCGATCTGGTGCGCGATATCGGGATTCGCGCCAATGCCGACACGCCCGATGATGCGCGCACCGCGCTGATGTTTGAGGCCGACGGAATCGGTCTGTGTCGCACCGAGCATATGTTTTTCGACGAAGATCGCCTGACCGTCATGCGCGAGATGATCTTTGCCGACAGCCCCGAGGATCGTCGCGCTTCGCTGGAACGGCTGCTACCGATGCAGCGCGCCGATTTCCTGACCCTGTTTGAGTTGATGAAGGGCCAGCCGGTCTGCATTCGTCTGTTCGACCCGCCCTTGCACGAATTCCTGCCCCATGACCGCGAGGGGATGCGCGAATTGGCCGAGGCGTTGGATCGTCCGCTATCGGACGTGATGCGCCGTTGTGAGGCGCTGAGCGAGTTCAACCCGATGCTGGGGATGCGCGGCGTGCGTTTGGGTATCACCGTGCCCGAAATTTACGACATGCAGGCGCGCGCGATCTTTGAAGCGACGGTCGAGGCCAAACGGCGCGGTGCGGAAATCGTGCCCGATATCATGATCCCGCTGGTCTCGGCCTCGCGTGAGGTCGAGCTCGTGAAGACCCGCATCGATGCCGTCGCCGCCACCGTGCGCAATGAGACGAAATCGTCCTTCACCTACCGCCTTGGCGTGATGGTGGAAACCCCGCGTGCGGCTTTGCGTGCCGGGGAAATCGCTGAACACGCGGCCTTCTTGTCCTTTGGCACCAATGACTTGACGCAAATGACCTATGGGCTGTCGCGCGACGATGCGGGGCGGTTCATGTCCACCTACGTCAATCAGCAGGTCTATGAAGAAGACCCGTTCCACATTCTTGATGTCGAGGGCGTGGGCGAGCTGTTGTTGATGGGGGCGGCGCGGGGGCGTGGGGCGCGCCCAGACATCACGATCTCGGTCTGTGGCGAGCATGGCGGCAACCCCGAATCAATCGCGTTTTGTCGCGCCGCCGGGTTCGATTATGTGTCTTGTTCACCGTTTCGTGTGCCCGTTGCGCGTTTAGCCGCAGCGCATTTTGCACTTTTGGCTCCGCGCGGGCGCAGCACGCCTTGACGGGCGCGTAAATGGGCAAGATTTTGCGCAGTTTAGCGTTTATCCATTGGCAAATCCCCGCAGTTCGGTTTATCCGATTCTTTAAGGGACAGCGCGGAACTTAGCGCATCAACATGGCAAGAATCCGCCGCGAATCCTGTGGGGTTTAGGGCACGGTTCCATGTTTTCTGGACTTTTTTGACAGCTGACGTTAAGTGAGCGCGGTCACGCCCTTGGGGGGATGTGGCGATTGTCCTTATCGGAAGATAAACATGTCAGTGCTGAAAAGCTGGACGGGGGGCGCTGTTGTCCTCCTGGCCCTCGCCGGAGGCTTGCGTGCCGAAGTAACGGTGAGCCAGTCCAACGACCCGACCGAAGTGGCCGAACAAGGCCTTATGTCTGTTCTGTGGCAGGAACGCTCGGCGATGAGCGTGATCGACAAGCGTCGGGTGACCGCGCTCTCGATGGCGCCCGCCCATTCCAAAAAGATCGCAACCAAAGGCGTCATGCCCAAGATGCTGTCCGCGACCTGGCTTGCGCAGCAACCCAAGGCGACCGGCGGTGAGCAGTTTGAATGCCTCTCCAAGGCGCTGTATTTCGAAGCGCGCGGTGAAGGTGTGAAGGGTCAACAGGCGGTGGCCGAAGTGATCTTGAACCGGGTCGATGACCCGCGCTTCCCCGGCTCGATCTGCGGTGTTGTGCATCAGTCCAATTCGCGTGGCTGCCAGTTCAGCTGGTATTGCGATGGCCGCGCCGATGCCGTGCACAATAAAGGCGCGTTTGCACGGGTGGCCAAGGTCGCGCGCGCGATGATCGACGGTGCGCCGCGCAGCCTGACCGATGGGGCGACCTATTTCCACACCCGCAACAGCTATCCGCGCTGGTCGCGTGTCTTCGATAAGACGGCGGCAATCGGGCATCACCTGTTTTACGCCGATCCGATCCGCACCGCCTCGAATTGAGGTCGCGGATCGCGCGCGAAATGACGGATGAGGGTGGGCTTTGTCCCGCCCTTTTTCTATGCTTGCTCAAATGACGCAATTCCCGGAGGGGGCCATGAGTTCCGATATCACTTTGGCTTTTGCCCATCCCGAGGCGCGCGCGGCCGCGTCTGCTCCCACCGATCCGCGCGACCGGATTTCGCTGCGCGATCATGTGGTTGAGGCCGATATCGGCGCGTTCCAGCAAGAGCGCGGACAAACGCAACGCCTGCAATTTAATGTGGTGGTCGAGGTGCGTCCGGCCCCCGAGCCCCTTGAAGACGATGTTGATCGCATCCTGTCCTATGATCGCATCACCGAAGCCATCGCCGCCGAATTGGCCGAGGAACGGGTGAATCTGCTGGAAACCCTCGCGGCGCGCGTCGCAGAGCGTGTACTGGCCGCGCCGCAAGCGATGCGGGTCTTCGTGCGTATCGAAAAGCTTGATCGCGGGCCGGGGGCTTTGGGCGTGGAAATCGTGCGCTCGCGCGCCGCGGCCCCAACCAAGGGTCTGCGCGCCGATGGCGGAGAAGAGCCGCTGCACCCGGTCGTCGCCTATCTCTCCAACGCCGCGATTGACGCCCCCGATCTGGGCGCGCGTCTGGATGCGCTGCAAAAGGCGGGCGCGCCGGTGATTTTGGCCGTCGGCCTGCCGGACGGTCCCGTCGTGCAAAGCGGGCAGGGCCCAACCCAGCGTCGCATCGACCTGCTCGCGATTGAACAAAACGCCTGGCGCTTGGCGGCGCGCGATCCGCGTTGCGTTGTGGTCGCCACGCGCACCGAGATCGACTGGGCGATGCGCCACGGGCAGATGGTGGTCTGGGCGCCTTCGAAAATCGTGCTTGATGCCGTCGATGGCCCAAGCGCGCCAGCCCATAATGCGGTGGCGCTGACGCTGTGGCTGGCCGAGCATCTGGCCGCCGCGCGCCTTGAGCTTCACGGAGATATTTCAGCCCCGGCGGGAAGCCGCGTGCCAATCACGCGAGCATCGCTTTGAATGGCTTGAAAAAGGCGCGCCGATAAGGTGAATGGGCGCATGGAAAAGACTTATTACCGCCCGCTTCTGCGTCTTGATACCGCGCGTCCCGACAGCGCCCTGACATTGGCCGCAGGCTGGTGCTGGTTCGACGAGGTCGAACTGATCCGGCGCGACGCCGAGCCCGAGATCATCCCCGCCAGCCATCTGCCCGAAGACATCATGCTGCGCCTGTGCACCGCGCGCGCGCCGGTCGCCGGGCTGCGCATGGATGCGCCCCGGATCATGGGGATCTTGAACGTCACGCCCGACAGTTTCTCGGATGGCGGGCAATATGATCTTGAAGATGCCGCCGTCGCGCGCGCGCTTGAGCTGCGCGAGGCGGGCGCGGATATTCTGGATATTGGCGGCGAATCGACCCGCCCCGGTGCCAACGAAGTGTCCGAGGATGAAGAGATTGCACGCACCGCCCCGGTGATTGCCGCGCTGCGCGAGGTGGACTTTGATACGCCAATCTCGATTGATACGCGCAAGGCGCTTGTGGCCGATCAGGCGCTGGAATCGGGCGCGGATATGCTTAACGATGTCTCCGCGCTGGAATTTGATCCCGCGATGGTCGAGGTGGCGCAGGTGTCCGGCGTGCCGATCTGCCTGATGCATGCGCAGGGCCTGCCCGAGGATATGCAAGACGATCCGCGCTATTCTGACGTGCTGCTCGATGTTTATGACTACCTTGAGGATCGCATCGCGCTGGCCGAGGCGCATGGCGTGGATCGCGCCGCTATCATCGCCGATCCCGGCATCGGATTTGGCAAAACGTTGCAGCACAATCTGGCGCTGATCCGGGGGCTGAGCCTGTTTCACGGGCTTGGGTGTTCGCTGCTGCTTGGGACGTCGCGCAAACGCTTTATCGGCACCATCGGGCGGGCCGAAGATGCCCAGGCCCGGATGCCGGGCTCGCTGGCGGTGACACTGGCGGGGCTGGGGCAGGGCGTGCAGATTCACCGCGTCCACGATGTCGCGGAAATCGCTCAAGGGGTCCGGCTTTGGGACGCGATAACAAGAGGATACCACGAGGAGGGCGGGCAATGAGCAGAAAGCTTTTTGGCACGGACGGTGTGCGCGGTCAGGCCAATTCGGGTCACATGACGGCCGAAGTCGCGCTCAAGCTTGGCGCGGCGGCGGGGCGGTATTTTCGTCGCGACAACTCGCGCGGGCATCGCGTCGTGATCGGCAAGGACACCCGCCTGTCGGGCTATATGTTTGAGAATGCGTTGACGGCGGGGCTGACCTCGACGGGGATGAACGTGCTGCTGCTGGGCCCGGTGCCAACACCCGCCGTGGGCTATTTGACCCGTTCGATGCGGGCCGATTTGGGGATCATGATTTCCGCCAGTCACAACCCAGCAAAAGACAATGGAATCAAGTTCTTCGGTCCGGATGGCTTTAAGCTGTCCGATGCCGCCGAGGCCGAGATCGAGGCGATGCTGGATCAAGAGATCCGCCTTGCCCAGCCCGAAAACATCGGTCGCGCCAAGCGCATCGATGACGGTCTGGGCCGCTATGTCGAATATGCCAAAACGACCTTTCCCAAGGGCGGGCGTCAGGGGCTAAAAGTGGTGGTCGATTGCGCCAATGGCGCCGCCTATCGCGCCGCTCCCGCCGTGTTGTGGGAGCTGGGCTGCGAGGTGATCCCGGTCGGCGTCTCTCCGGATGGGCGCAATATCAACGAGAATTGCGGCTCGACCCACACCCAGACCTGCGCCGAGGCAGTGGTTGCGCATGGGGCCGATCTTGGGATTTCGCTGGATGGCGACGCGGATCGGGTGATGATCATCGACGAGACCGGCCATGTCGCGGATGGCGATCAGATCATGGCGCTATTCGCCGCACGCTGGGCCGAAAGCGGCCAGTTGCGCGGGGGCGCGTTGGTGGCGACCGTGATGTCCAATCTTGGGTTAGAGCGGTTCTTGTCGGGGCGCGGATTGCGGCTGGAACGCACCAAGGTCGGCGACCGCTATGTGGTCGAGCGGATGCGCGCGGGCGGCTTTAATCTGGGCGGCGAGCAATCGGGCCATATCGTGATGACGGATTACGCCACCACCGGCGACGGGCTGATGGCGGGGCTGCAGTTTCTGGCGGCGATGGCGGAAACCGAGATGCGCGCCTCTGAGCTGGTGCATCAATTCGAAACCGTGCCGCAAATGTTGAAAAATGTACGGTATCGCGCTGGGCAAGAACCGCTAGGTGCATCAAATGTTGAAAAAGTGATAGCCGCGGCAGAGCTGAAACTGGCCGGCCATGGCCGTTTGCTGATCCGCAAATCCGGCACAGAGCCGCTGATCCGCGTCATGGCTGAATGCGAAGATGAGACGGTTTTGCATGATGCGGTCGAAAGCATCGTCGCCGCTGTCGAGGCGGAAACCGCGTGAACGGAGGCACGGTTGCCGCGCTTCCTAAACGCCTCAGCCGCCAAACAAACGCAGGCCCAGCCAGATCAGAATGACGGCCTCGAACAACGTCCAGAATACCCCGATCCAGCGCCAAACCTTTGGCCCCGACACGCGCGCTATGCTGCGCACCAAACCGGTCAAAACAAGAAGCCGGTAGATCCCCGCGCCAAGCGCAACCGACCCGAATAGCGGCCCCAAACGCCCCGGCATCGCCATTGCCGTGAACAATGCCACGATCACCAAAAGCGGCACGACGATCAGCGCGGGCCCATAATTGCCAGCCCAAAACGTGTCACCGGGTGACAGACGACCTGAGAAAAGGTCGCCAAACCACTGGGGCGTAAAGAATTTCGTGCGTTCGGCATGGATCGCGTCCAGCTCGGATTTGGACAGGTTTGCCATAAGGCCTCCGCTTGGTTCACCGCTGAGTCTGACAACAAAAGAGGCGCCCCGCAAGGCGCCCCCCTGGTTCATGTCGTCGCGCCTTAGTTGCGCTCTTTATCAACCATCTTGCCCTTGGAAATCCAAGGCATCATGGCGCGCAGCTTGGCGCCGACTTGCTCGATCTGGTGCTCGTCGTTGATCCGGCGGGTCGCCTTGAAGAAGGGCTGACCAACCGTGTTTTCCTGCATGAAATCACGCACGAATTTACCGGTCTGGATGTCGCTCAGAACCGCTTTCATCCGGGCCTTGGTCTCGTCATAGGGCAGGATGCGCGGGCCCGAAACATATTCGCCATATTCGGCGGTGTTCGAGATCGAGTAGTTCATGTTCGCGATGCCGCCCTCGTAGATCAGGTCCACGATCAGCTTCACCTCATGGAGGCACTCAAAATAGGCCATTTCGGGCTCGTAACCGGCTTCGACCAGCGTCTCAAAGCCCATGCGGATCAGCTCAACCAAGCCACCACACAGCACGGCCTGCTCGCCGAACAGGTCGGTTTCGCATTCCTGACGGAAGTTGGTTTCGATGATGCCCGAGCGGCCGCCACCGATCGCCGAGCAATAGCTCAGGCCGATATCCATCGCCTTGCCGGTCGCGTCGTTTTCCACCGCCACGAGGCAGGGCACGCCGCCGCCTTTGACATATTCGCCGCGCACGGTGTGGCCCGGACCTTTGGGCGCCATCATGATCACGTCGATGCCCGGCTTGGTTTCGATCAGGCCGAAATGGACGTTCAAACCGTGGGCAAAGGCAATCGCCGAACCCTCTTTGAGGTTGTCATGGACGTATTTCTTGTAGGTTTCAGCCTGCAATTCGTCGGGCATGGTGAACATGATCACGTCACACCAAGCGGCCGCTTCGGCGATGCCCATAACCTTCAGGCCTTCGCCTTCGGCTTTTTTCGCCGACGGGCTGCCATCGCGCAGCGCGACGACCAGGTTTTTCGCGCCACTGTCGCGCAGGTTCAGCGCATGGGCGTGGCCCTGGCTGCCGTAGCCCAGAATGGCAACTTTTTTGTCTTTGATCAGGTTCACATCGCAATCGCGATCGTAATAGACGCGCATGGCGTTTCCTCCGTTGATGTCTGGAGGCGACAATAGGCACTATCGACAGAATTTGCTTTCGAAACTTGATATTATCGCAGTGATTTGGCAAAATACATTCGTCAATTTTGTCGATAGTGAAATAATCATGCAAATTAGCGACGCGGACCGTCGAATCTTACGCCAGATGATGGCAGAGCCGGGTTTGGCGACCGCCGAGTTGGCCGAGCGCGCGGGGGTGACCCCGGCCACGTGCTGGCGCCGGATTGAGCGCTTGCGCGAGGCGGGCGTGCTGCGCGCAGAGCAGGCTGTGATCAACTGGCAGGCATTGGGCTGGGAGGTCGAGGTGAGTTTGCGTTTCACCCTCGACAAGACCGATCCGCGCGCCTTTGATGAATTCATCGCCGCAGCGCGGGGCGTCCCGGAGGTTATTGAAATTCAAAGCTTTCTTGGCTCAACTGATATACGCCTGCAAGTCATCGCCCGTGACATGGCACATTACCAAGAGATCTATCGCAAGCGTATTTTGACCTTGCCTCATATCGCGGAACTGGACGCATTGATGTTGGTGGCGACGATCAAATCCAGCGCGGAGCTGGCGCTATGAGCCTTGATCTGGATGATCTTGATCGGGCTATTTTGCGCGCGTTGACGCAGGATGTGACGCAAAGCGCGGGCGCGCTCGGGCGGCGGTTGGGCCTGTCGCAACCCGCAACGTGGCGTAGGATCAAGCGCCTTGAAGGGGCCGGTGTGCTGGCAGGGCGGCGCGTGGATCTCGATCAGGCTGCGCTGGGCTTTGGCGTGACCGTGTTTCTCGGCATCAAGCTGGCGGCGAAGGGCCGCGTAAGTCTTGACGATTTTGAGCGCGCCGTCACCGCGATCCCCGAGGTGCAGGTCGTGCAGCATGTCTTGGGGCTGTTTGACTATCGCTTGCGGGTGACTGCGCGCGATCTCCCAGATTTTGAGCGCGTGCTGCGACGCCGGATCATGACGCTTCCCGGCGTCGGACAGGTCGAGGCGAATGTGCTGCTCAGCGAAGAACGGCGCCCCGGTCCTTTGGGCTGATTTATTTCTGCACTGAAAATCACCAAGATGCCACTTTATTGGGCATCTTGTCCCTTCGTACGCGCCTTGCCGAAACGTATGGTCCGGCAGCGGTGGACCCCGATCCCCATGCGGGATTGGATCGTGAAGGAGGGTCCCATGTTTGACAATCACGCCGCCAATTCTGCCGTACCGGTAATGCAGCGCTCAAAAGGCGCGGCAATGGCTGCGTTTGACGGCACACGGTTGCGCGGGCTGCGTCAAAGCGGCTCGGCCAAGGCGATCTTGCCGCGTGTCGCAGGTGTGCCGGAAGTGGTTTTCCTCAATACTTCTGGCGGCTTGACCTCTGGGGATCGGCTGGAATATGTCACCGAAACCCGCAATGGCGCGCATCTCGTGGCGACCACGCAAGCCGCCGAACGCGCGTATCGCGCTGATCAGGGGCGCGCCGAAGTGCAGGTGCGCCATAAGGTCGGGGCGGGGTGCTGGCTCGATTGGCTGCCACAGGAAACGATCCTGTTTGATCGCTCGAAGTTGCTGCGTGAAACCGTGATCGAGCTTGCCCCGGATGCCGGGTGTTTGATGCTCGAAGCTGTTTTACTGGGTCGTGTCGCGATGGGAGAGCGCGTGCGCGACTTGGACTTTTTCGACATGCGGCGGATTGAACGGGCTGGAAAGCCGGTTTTTATCGAGCCATTCTTGCTGAATTCCGACATTTTGGCGCAGGGCGCCCGCGCTGCAATTCTGGGCGATGCGCGTGCAATGGCGACGCTCGTTCTGTGCACGCCGGGCGGCGAAGATGCGCTGGAGCCAGCGCGTGCGGTGCTTGATGAGCCGGGTGTCATCGGCGCGGCCTCGGGCTTTGACGGGAAATGCATCATCCGATTGCTGGCGCGGGACGGCTGGCCTTTGCGCCGCCAGATCTTGCGCTTGATGGAACGCTTGCGACGCGGGCAGGCAGCGCCGCGCGTCTGGCAACTCTGAGAGGGACCAATGAACCTGACACCACGGGAAAAAGACAAGCTTCTTATCAGCCTTGCCGCGATGGTCGCGCGCGGTCGCCTTGCGCGCGGGGTGAAGCTGAATCATCCCGAAGCGATTGCGATCATTAGCGATTTTGTCGTTGAGGGTGCGCGCGATGGCCGCACGGTCGCCGATTTGATGGAGGCGGGCGCAGGCGTAATCACGGCCGAGCAATGCATGGATGGCATCCCCGAGATGATCCATTCGATCCAAGTCGAGGCCACGTTTCCGGATGGCACAAAGCTCGTCACCGTCCATCATCCGATCCGCTGAGATAAGAATGGCTTATCTGATAGTAGCCAAAATAAGTTTTGCTAAAGAAAGGTCCCTCCGATGAAGACATTCGCAGTCCTTGCCGCCCTCGCGCCGACCGCAGCGCTGGCCCATCCCGGCCATAGTGCCGACACGACCTGGTTCTTCCATGACGGCCCGTTGATCGCTGTGCTGATGCTGGCGCTTGCCGCCTATCTTGGCCCAGAACTGGCGCGGGTTTTGCGCCGCAATCGGGGGTAGGACAATGATCCCGGGGGAAATACTACCCGCCGCTGGCGAGATCACGCTCAATGCCGGGGCCGAGGTCCTGACGCTGATGGTGGCCAATACCGGCGACCGCCCGGTGCAGGTCGGCAGCCATTATCATTTCGCCGAGACCAATCCCGGCCTTGATTTTGACCGCGACGCAGCGCGTGGCTATCGGCTGGATATTGCTGCGGGAACAGCGGTGCGCTTTGAGCCGGGTCAATCGCGCGAAGTGCGGTTGGTGCCCTTTGGCGGTGCTCGGCAAGTCTATGGATTCAATCAGAAAGTGATGGGGGCGCTGTAATGGCTGCAACAATCTCGCGCGTCACTTATGCCGATATGTTCGGCCCCACGACGGGAGACCGGGTGCGGCTGGCCGATACCGATCTGATCATCGAGGTCGAGCGCGACCTGACCATCTATGGCGAAGAGGTCAAGTTCGGTGGCGGCAAGGTGATCCGCGACGGGATGGGGCAAAGTCAGGTGTCTCGCGCGGGCGGGGCGGTGGATACAGTGATTACCAATGCGCTGATCGTGGATCACACGGGCATCTACAAGGCCGATGTGGGGCTGCGCGACGGGATGATCGCGGCGATTGGCAAGGCGGGCAATCCGGATACGCAATCGGGCGTCGATATCATCATCGGGCCGGGCACCGAAGTCATTGCGGGGGAAGGGAAAATCCTGACCGCAGGCGGGTTTGATGCGCATATCCATTTCATTTGTCCGCAGCAGATCGAGGATGCGCTGGCCTCGGGTATCACGACGATGTTGGGCGGCGGCACCGGCCCCGCGCATGGCACCTTGGCGACCACCTGCACGCCGGGGCCGTGGCATATCGGGCGGATGCTGCAAAGTTTTGACGCGTTTCCGGTCAATCTGGCGCTATCTGGCAAGGGCAATGCCTCGCGCCCGGAGGCGTTGATCGAGATGGTGAATGGCGGCGCGGCGGCGTTGAAGCTGCATGAGGATTGGGGAACGACGCCGGGCGCGATTGATTGCTGTCTGAGCGTGGCCGATGACATGGACGTGCAGGTGATGATCCACACCGACACGCTCAATGAATCCGGGTTTGTTGAGAATACATTGGCCGCGATCAAAGGGCGCACGATCCACGCATTTCACACCGAAGGGGCAGGGGGCGGTCATGCGCCAGATATTCTGAAAGTGGTGAGCGCGCCCAACGTGATCCCGTCCTCGACCAACCCGACGCGGCCCTACACGGCCAATACGGTCGAAGAACATCTCGATATGCTGATGGTCTGTCACCATCTGGACAACAAGGTGCCCGAGGATGTGGCCTTTGCCGAAAGTCGGATCCGCAAGGAAACGATCGCGGCCGAGGATATCCTGCATGACATGGGCGCGATGTCGATCATTTCTTCGGACAGTCAGGCAATGGGGCGCGTGGGCGAGGTCATCATTCGCTGCTGGCAAACCGCGGACAAGATGCGCAAGCAGCGCGGGCGGTTGGCCGAAGAGCAGGGCGAGAACGACAATGCCCGCGTCAAACGCTATATCGCGAAATACACGATCAACCCGGCGATCTGCCACGGGATGAGCCGCCATATCGGCTCGATCGAGGTGGGCAAGCGCGCGGATCTGGTGCTCTGGAATCCGGCGTTTTTCGCAGCCAAGCCCGAGATGGTTCTGATAGGCGGGATGATCGTATCGGCGCAGATGGGCGATCCGAATGGTTCCATCCCGGCGCAACCGTTTTACACGCGCAATATGTTTGGCGCCTTTGGTGGTGCGCGCCATGCCTTAAGCGTGACGTTTATCAGCCAAGCGGCGCAGGCCAACGGGCTGGCCGCCAGCCTTGGGTTGCAGAAAACCACCTTGGCCGTTGAAAAGACCCGCGATATCGGCAAGGCGGACATGATCCACAATGCGGCGACGCCTAAGATCGACGTGCATCCCGAGACTTATGAAGTGCGCGCGGATGGCGAATTGTTGACCTGCGAACCCGCCACGGTGCTGCCGCTTGCTCAGCGCTATTTCCTGTTTTGAGGGTCTAATGGGTGCACGAGACCTCGCGAAGATGCCCCGAGCGCCGGGGCGCAACCGGCGCAATAAGTTCGGGCAGCCGCTGCGCCGCCGGGTCGTTGGGCGCGATGCGCAACAGCCGCATGACTTTTTCGCGCTGATAGGTTGGGTCGTTGCGGATCGTGGCGGGCAACAGGCGCGGGTCAAAGACGGCGCGGCGTTCGGTGTGGCTCTCAACCTTGGTCCAACGGCCGATCTTGGGCATGTCGGAGCGGGTCAGATAGGCCTCACGCAGCACAGCCTCACGCAGCACAGCCTCACGGTGTTTGAGGCGCGCGATTTCAGCGCGGATTCGGGCCAGTTCATCAGCAGGGGCGCGGTGGTCAAACATTCTGTTTCTCCTTCTACCTTGGCCCGAAAGTGCACCTGCATGTTTGAAAATTCATTAACGGAGTCACGGGAATGAGCGATTATCCAACCGCCGAAAAGATCGCCAAGAAAGGCGCGTGGTTCGGGGCATTGGACCACGTCGCGCTGGATTACGAGGGGCGGTTCCTGCGGCGCAAGCGGCTGGTGGCGGCCTCGGGTGCCGGGTTTCTGGTCGATCTGGCCGAGGTCACGAACCTGACCGGAGGTGAGGCGTTTGTGCTGGCGGATGGGCGCTTTATCGAGGTGCGTCCCGCGCTGGAGCCGGTGCTGGTGATCCGAGGCGATCTGGCGCGGCTTGCCTGGCATATCGGCAATCGCCACACGCCGTGTCAGATTGAGGCGGATCGGTTGGTGATCCGCGCCGATCATGTGCTGGAAGGCATGCTCAAGGGGCTGGGCGCGCAGGTCAGCCCCGGCGTTGAGCCCTTCCAACCCGAGGGCGGCGCCTATGGGATGGGGCGCACGATGGGGCATGAGCACGGCCACAGCCATCACCATGGCGATGGGCATTCCCACAGCCACGGGTCGCATCACCACGATCACGACCATGTCTGAGGCCGCTGCCCATCTGTCGCTGATGCAATGGCTCTCGCCGGGATTTCCGACGGGGGCGTTCGCCTATAGCCACGGGTTGGAGCAGGCGATCGCGGCAGGCGATGTGACGGATGCGGGCAGTTTCGCGCAATGGCTTGGGGATGTGTTGGCGCATGGCGCGGGCTGGAGCGATGCGGTGCTGCTGGCCTGCGGGTTGCGCGGCGCGGATCTGGATGGGCTTGAGGATATGGCGCGCGCCTTGGCGGGATCGGCAGAGCGGTTGCATGAGACGGTCGAGCAGGGCGCAGCCTTTGCGCGCGCGCAGGAGGGGCTGCGCGAAGTGGCGGTTCCGCCCCGTGCATTGCCGGTTTCTGTGGCCGAAGCGGCGCGTCATTTGCCGCTGCCATCCGATCAGATCATTGCACTTTTTCTACATTCCTTCGCCGCGAACCTGGTGTCTGCGGCGGTCAGGCTTGTCCCTTTAGGACAAATTGCGGGTCAACGGGTTTTGACGAGCCAGCATGACCGGATCGCCGCGATTGCTGCGCGTGCGGCCAAGTCAGAGCTAGGCGATATCGCGACCAGCGCCTTTCGCGCCGAGATCGCGGCGATGCAACATGAGACGCTGGATGTGCGTCTGTTCAAGACATGAGGTGAAGCTATGGGCAACGGACCTTTGCGGGTGGGAATTGGCGGGCCGGTGGGCGTGGGCAAGACGACGCTGACTGAGCAACTGGCCCGCGCATTGGCGCCGCGTCTGTCGATGGCGGTGGTGACCAATGACATCTACACGCGCGAGGATGCCGAGGCGTTGATGCGCGCCCAAGTGCTGCCCGCCGAGCGGATCAGGGGGGTCGAGACAGGGGGGTGCCCGCACACCGCGATCCGCGAGGATGCCTCGATCAACCTTGCCGCGATTGCCGATCTCAACCGGGCCTTTCCCGATCTGGATTTGGTGCTGATTGAATCGGGCGGTGATAATCTGGCCGCCACGTTCAGCCCCGAACTGGCCGATTTGACGATCTATGTGATCGACACCGCGGCGGGGCAGGACATTCCGCGCAAACGCGGGCCGGGGGTGACAAAATCGGACCTTCTGGTGGTCAACAAGACCGATCTTGCGCCCTATGTCGGCGTCGATCTGGCGCTGTTAGAGAGCGACACAAAGGCCGCGCGCGGCGCGCGTCCCTATGTGCTGGCGCGGCTGCGTCAGGGCACTGGGGTCGAAGATATCGTGGCGTTTTTGATCCGCGAAGGGGGATTGGTGCTTCAGCCGATTCTCGCATGAACGTGTAAGAATGCGCGTATAAATTGCGCAGTTTGTAAGGATTTTCGTAGAAAATTTCAGCAAACGCATCTTCTCGGCAGGTTTCATGCGGCGGGTGCACGGTTTGTTTTGCTGCGACGCAGCGTGACGGCTTCCATAAGCGAGGCGCTCAGATCGCGCCTTCGGTCGCAGTATGGGTCTGCGCACCACAGCCAACATTGGAGGATCAGCCGCCACGACGAGAGCCTGTCCAAACAGGCCACGCGCGCTGACAAAACGAGGGAAAACACATGATTACTCGGCGCAATCTTATGATCTCGGCGGCCTTCGCGGGGGCGGCTTCTTTGACGGGAAGCATCGCTTTTGCGGAAGGTGACAAGATCAAGGTCGGCGTTCTGCACTCGCTGTCGGGCACGATGGCGATTTCAGAGACGACGCTGAAGGACACTGTCCTGATGCTGATCGAAGAGCAAAACAAAAAGGGCGGCATCAACGGCAAGATGCTGGAGGCGGTCGTCGTCGATCCGGCCTCGGATTGGCCGCTATTTGCGGAAAAAGCACGCGAGCTGATCTCGGTGGACAAGGTCGATGTGATCTTTGGCTGCTGGACCTCGGTGAGCCGCAAATCGGTGCTGCCGGTGCTGGAAGAGCTGAACGGCTTGCTGTTCTACCCGGTGCAATATGAGGGCGAGGAAAGTTCGCGCAACGTGTTTTATACCGGCGCTGCCCCGAACCAGCAGGCGATCCCGGCAGTGGATTATTTCCTTGAAGAACTCGGCGTCGAGAAATTCGCACTGCTGGGCACCGATTACGTCTATCCGCGCACCACGAACAACATTCTGGATGCCTATCTGAAATCCAAGGGCATCGCCGAGAGCGATATTTTTGTCAACTACACGCCCTTCGGTCAGTCGGATTGGTCGAAAATTGTGTCTGACGTCAAGGCGTTGGGTGCCGATGGTAAGAAGGTCGGCGTGATCTCGACGATCAATGGCGATGCCAATATCGGGTTTTACAAAGAGCTCGCGGCCAGTGGCATCACCGCCGATGATATTCCGGTCGTCGCCTTCTCGGTGGGTGAAGAAGAGCTGTCGGGTCTGGGCTCGGCCGATCTGAAGAACCTCGTCGGCCAGCTCGCTGCGTGGAACTATTTCGAATCCGCCGATACGCCCGAAAACGCCGCGTTTATCAAGCAGTGGCATGCCTATACGGGCGACGACACCCGCGTGACCAATGACCCGATGGAGGCCACTTATATCGGCTTTAACATGTGGGTGCAGGCGGTGACGCAGGTCGGCTCGACCGATACCGACAAGGTGATTGCCGCGATGCCGGGGCAGGAATTCCCCAACCTCACCGGAACCACCGCCAGGATGCTGCCCAACCACCATCTGACCAAGCCCGTGCTGATCGGCGAGATCATGGAGGACGGCCAGTTCGACATCATCTCCCAGACCGATCCGGTGCCGGGCGATGCCTGGACCGATTTCCTGCCGGAATCTGCGGTGCTGAAATCGGATTGGCCGGGTCTCGATTGCGGCATGTATAACACCGAGACCAAGACCTGCGTGCAAAAGAAGTCGAATTACTGATCGACCGATGGCGGGGGGCAATCCCCCGCCGAATTCCAAGGGGGCGGGATGCGCAAGGTATTAATGACGCTGGGAATTTTCTTGATGCTGGCGCTTCCGGGCGTGGCGCAAGAGAGCGCCGCTCAGACGGCCCCCACCACGGCTGGGCAGGGTGCTGACCCGCAAACCGGGCTGGCGGCGGTGTTGGCCAGGAACGTCACGAAAATCGCCAAACCCTCGCGCATGACCATCGGCCCGGTGATCGATGAGATCGTAGCCTCCGGCCCCGGTGCATCGCGATTTTTGCAGGCTTGGGCGGATCGTCGCGTGGGGCTGCGCACGTCTGATGACACGCTGTTCCTGATCGAAAAGAAGGGCCAAGACTATGCGCTGAGCGATCCGGTGACGGGCGCGTCGGCTGGCACCGCACCGCGCAACGAGATTTCCGAGGTCAAACCCAATTCCGGCGTGCGCGCGGTGATCGGTGCTGCGCTTGTGCGCTTTCTGCTGTCCGATCCCGACCCGACCAAGCGGCGCGAGGCGCTGACGGCGATTGAACGCGACGGCGAGGCCAGCCATCTCGCGCCATTGCGGGCCTCGATTGCGCAGGAGCCAGACGCTCAGATCAGGTTGGAAAAGCAACGGCTTGAGCGGTTGCTGACGATCCGCTTTGGCAAGGATGCGGGCGAACGTGTTGCAGCCATAGACAGCTTTGGGGCTGATACCGGGCTCGATCTGCGTGCGACGCTGAACCCGCTGGTCGCGACGCAACGCAAGGCGTTCGACGGGGCGCCGCAAGGCAATGTCGCCAAAACACTGCGCCTCGGTCGCGATCTGAGCGAGGGTGAGGCCTACGCGCTGCTCGTTGCGGCCAAGATGGCGCCCGAACGTATCAGCGATGGGGCGATGAAACAGGCGCTAGCGGCCAATGTGGTAAATGGTTCCGTCGGCGGGCTGCCCTTGGCGGACATGTCCGATTCGGCCAAACGCGAGCTGGCCTATAGCGCGCTGGCCAAGGCGGGCACGGTCGCGCCGCGCCTCAGCGAGGCCGAGGCGCAGGCCCTGATCGACGCTCACAGTTATGCCGATATCTACGCCGAGCCCGACGCCGCCGTGACCAAGGCCGCCGAGGCCGGGCTGGCTCGCGTCAGTCGCAAGGTGGGGCTGATGCAAAGCGTCGATCTGGGGCTCGATGGGCTGTCGCTGGCCTCGATTTATTTCCTCGCGGCCATTGGACTCGCGATCACCTTTGGCATCATGGGCGTGATCAACATGGCGCATGGCGAGTTCATCACGATGGGCGCCTATACCGGCTATGTGGTGCAGCAATTCGTGCCCGATTACACCGCTTCGATCCTGATCGCGCTGCCGCTGGCCTTCGCGATTACCTTTGGCGCGGGGGTGGCGATGGAAAGGCTGGTGATCCGCTATCTCTATAAGCGCCCGCTTGAGACATTGCTGGCGACATTCGGCATCTCGATTGCGCTGCAACAACTGTTCAAGAATATATTCGGCACGCAGGCGCGCCCGCTGACCTCGCCACCTTGGCTGGATGGAGCGCTGCAGATCAACGACATCGTCTCGATCAGCTATATCCGCATCGCGATCTTCGTGCTCGCCCTTGTTTTCCTCGGGCTTTACCTTTGGGTGATGAAGCGCACACGGCTGGGGCTTGAGGTGCGCGCGGTGACGCAAAACCCCTCGATGGCGGCCTCGATGGGGATCAACCCGGATCGCATCAACATGCTGGCCTTTGGCTTTGGCTCCGGAATCGCGGGGATCGCGGGCGTCGCGATCGGGCTGTTCGCCAAGGTCACGTCCGAAATGGGACAGGATTACATCGTGCAAAGCTTCATGACGGTGGTCGTGGGCGGGGTTGGCTCGATCTTTGGCACGTTGGCGGGGGCCACGCTGATCGGCGGGCTGCAAAAGGGGATCGAGTTCCTCAACCCCTCCAACACCTTGGCCGCCCAAACTTACATGATCTTGTTCATCATCATCTTCATCCAATTCCGCCCGCGCGGCATCGTCGCGCTCAAGGGCCGGGCGGCGGGGGATTAAGCATGGCAAACCCGGTTTTCCCTTCCCCTTGGTCCAAATATCCCGCGGGGGCGCGGGGGTGCGAAACCCCCGCTGCGACATCGGAGGCAGCCGCATGAGACCTGGATTTTTGGCCAAGAACCCCTCGGTGATCTGGTTCCTGCTGATCCTTGCGATCTTCACGCTCACGATCACCTTGCTCAGCCACGCCTATGGGCCGGGCGTGATCTCGACCTCGATGGTCAAGACGCTGGGCAAGACGCTGTGCCTGTGCCTGATCGCCATCGCGATGGATCTGGTCTGGGGCTATACGGGCATTCTCAGCCTTGGCCATTTCGCGTTTTTCGGGCTTGGCGGCTATATGATCGGCATGTGGCTGATGTATGAGCGCACGCGCGATATCGTGCTGGCCTCGGCCAGCGATTTCCCGATGACCCCGCAAGAGCTGCAAGACGCGATTGGCAGCCAGATTTTCGGTGTCGTAGGCAGCTCGAACCTGCCCGCGATCTGGAGCTTTGCGGGCAGCTTGCCGATGCAGTTGCTATTGGTGGTGTTGGTGCCGGGGCTGCTGGCGCTGGTCTTTGGCTGGTTGGCGTTTCGCTCGCGGGTGGCGGGGGTGTATCTGTCGATCTTGACGCAGGCGATGACGTTGGCGCTGTCGCTCTATCTGTTTCAGAACGAAAGCGGGCTGCGGGGCAATAACGGGCTGTCGGGCTTGCAAAACATTCCCGGGCTGAGCGCGGATCAAGATCATTCCTCGGTCTGGTTCTTGTGGGCCTCGGCGCTGGCGCTGGCTTTGGGGTATCTCCTTGCAGCAGCGATTGTGGCGGGCAAGTTCGGCTCGGTGATGCGCGGTATTCGCGATGATGAGGCGCGGGTGCGGTTTCTGGGCTACCCGGTCGAGGGGTTCAAGCTGTTTGTCTTTACCCTCACGGCGGTGATCGCGGCGATTGCGGGGGCGCTGTATTACCCGCAGGCGGGCATCATCAACCCCGGAGAGATGGCGCCGATTGCCTCGATTTATCTGGCGGTCTGGGTCGCGATTGGTGGGCGGGGGCGGCTATATGGCGCGGTGATGGGGGCGTTTTTCGTCTCTATCGTGTCCAGCTGGTTCACCGGGGGCCGGGTGCCTGATGTGCCGCTTGGGTTTTACACGATCAAATGGGTCGATTGGTGGCAGGTGCTGCTCGGGCTGGCCTTTGTGCTGGTCACGTTGCTCGCGCCCAAGGGGCTGTCGGGGTTGGTCGATCTGATCGCGGGGCTACGCTCGCCGAGGCGTGGCGGTGCGCCGCTTGGCCCCGATGCGGGCAGCTTGCAGCAAGAGGAGGCGCGCGAATGACCATCGGCGCAGGCGCGGGCACGCTATTGGAAGTGTCGGGCATTTCGGTCAGCTTTGACGGGTTCAAGGCGATCAACAATCTCAGCTTCAACATCGGCCCGGCCGAGCTGCGCGCGGTGATCGGCCCCAATGGCGCGGGCAAGACGACCTTCATGGATATCGTGACCGGCAAGACCCGCCCCGATGAGGGTACGGTGCGCTGGGGCGAAAATTACACCAACCTTCTCAAGCGCAACGAGGCGCAGATCGCGCGCGCGGGCATCGGGCGCAAGTTTCAGCGCCCCACGGTGTTTGAGGATCAATCGGTCACCGACAATCTGATGATGGCGCTGAAAGCTGCGCGCAGCCCGTGGAAGGTGCTGTTCTGGCGGGCGGGGGCCAAGGACGATGCCCGCGTGGCCGAGATCGCAGCGCAGGTCGGTTTGGCCGATCAACTGCCGCGCAAGGCGGGTGAGTTGAGCCACGGGCAAAAGCAATGGCTAGAGATCGGGATGCTGCTGGCGCAGGAGCCCAAGCTGCTGCTGGTCGATGAGCCAGCCGCAGGCATGACCTTGGCAGAGCGCGAGGCGACAACCGCGCTGCTGGTCGATCTCGCCCGCACCCGCGCGGTGGTGGTGGTCGAGCATGACATGGAATTCGTGCGCCGTCTGAATTGCCGGGTGACGGTGCTGCATGAGGGCTCGGTTCTGGCCGAAGGATCGCTGGATCATGTGACGGCGGATAAACGGGTGATCGAGGTGTATCTTGGACGCTGAAGTGAAAACCGCGATGCTGAGGACCAGCGGGCTGACGCTGCATTATGGTGGCTCGCAGATCCTGTATGGGATCGACATGCAGGCGCGCGCGGGCGAGGTGACCTGCATCATGGGCACGAACGGGGTGGGCAAGACCTCACTGCTCAAGGCGATTTCGGGGACGCATATCCGCTCGGGCGGGGATGTGGTGCTGGATGGCGTCGAGATGGGGCGTGTGCCGCCGCAGGCGATGGCGCGCGCGGGGCTTGGCTATGTGCCCCAGGGGCGGATGATCTTTCCGTTGCTCAGCGTGCGCGAGAATATGGAGACCGCTTTCGCCTGCTTGCCGAAATCGGAACATTTCATTCCCGATGAGATTTACGAGCTGTTCCCGATCCTCAAAGAGTTCCTGAACCGTCGGGGCGGCGATCTGTCGGGCGGGCAGCAACAGCAATTGGCGATTGCGCGCGCGATGCTGATGAAGCCCAAGTTACTGCTGCTCGATGAGCCGACCGAAGGCATCCAGCCCAATATCATCCAGCAGATTGGCCGGGTGATTTCGTATCTGCGCGAAAAGGGCGATATGGCGATTGTGCTGGTCGAGCAGTATTTCGACTTTGCCCATGATCTGGGCGATCGGTTCTATGTTCTCAAACGCGGTGCGGTCGCGATGGAGGGCACCAAGGCGACGCTCACCCGCGAGGCGCTGCGCGAGGTGGTGAGTGTGTGATCTGGCCCGGGGCGTGATGCACGCGTTGCGCTAGGCGGAAAGCGGGCGGTGCTGCGGGGCGCTGCGCGTACAAAGCTGCGCCCACATCTGGTCGATCGCGTCGACATCTGTGACGTTTAACGCATCCGGGCTTTCCCAATAGCGCCCCGATTTGACGAAATACCCCAGCGCCTGTTCGCGCGCCTTCACCTGCAAGAACGCGTACGGATCGGGCAGAATCGAACCCACCGCGCCCTGCGCGATCTCTTCAAGCGTGACGGTGGGAAATAGCAGACGGCTTTCGCCCCCATCCGGGCGCACACAGGCGCAGCCCTGACGCGCGGCATGGGCCATCAGGCGGGCTGACTTGGCCTCGAGGTTGCGCAAGGTCACATCCTCGCGCAACGGATCGGGTGTGCCAGAGCCGTAAAAATGGGTCTTGCCGCGCGTGGGATAGACCATGTCGCAGCCCACAAACACCATCGTTTTCGGGCGTAGTTCTGCAAGCGCCCAATAGCCTGCCGAAAAGACCATCGTCGCCCCCGCATAGATGATGCCGCCAAAGTCATTATTTGCCGGCACATAGCTGGCCGAACCTATCAGTCTTTGCCTGTCGCGCAGAGCCTGTGGCAGGCGATCCTTGGGGAAATCGTCGGGGGCGACTTGGAAATCCCAATCGTCGCGCACGCGCCATGCGTTATTGATCGCGATGATCGCGGAGAAATACGATTTGGGCCAGTCACGGCACGCGGTGACGTTTGGCGCGCTGCCCATCACCAGAACGGTCCCGGAATTCGTCATGCCTGCCCCCTGGGCCAAGCCCATCGCATTTATCGGCGTCTCGCTTGGTCTTAGCCCAAGGTCGCGTGGTGTCAAATACCGCGCATCAATGAGGGGCCGGGTCCTCTGACTGGCGAGTTTCCGCCGCCGCCCTGTTGGTGGGGTCAGTTTATCTTTCCCGCATCACGATTTTCTCGCTAAAGCTTGAAAAAAAGTCGGCAATGCCGCCAACGAGACAGTGACCCAATGCCCCATAGCGTGACCGCTCCGAAACTAACCTTCCGGCTGCCGCTTCTTATTGTTGCGCTGCTGAGTGTTGCCGCCTGTTCCGATGGCAGCAATCTTGGCGCGACAGGGGCGATGAATTTTGCCAGCGCGCAGGATCAGACGGGCGAGATTTCCCCCGAACGCCGCGCCTATGCGATTGCCGTGGCCAAGAAGATGCGCGCCCAGCGTCAGCGAGTCTGGTGCGTGCCGTTTGCGCGCAATGCCTCGGGCGTCGATATTCGCGGCAATGCGCGGACGTGGTGGGCGCAGGCGCAGGGCAGCTATCAGCGCAGCCACGCCCCCAAAGTCGGGGCGGTGATGGCGTTTTCGGCAAACCGCAAGATTCCGCTCGGCCATGTCGCGGTTGTCTCGGCCATCGAATCGTCGCGCCAAATTCGCATCGATCACGCCAATTGGAAGCGCAATCAGGTGTCGCTGGGCATGGTCGTGATGGATGTGTCGCCCAAGAATGACTGGAGCAAGGTGCGCGTGATGAGCCAGCCCAATGCGCTGGGCAGCGTCTATCCCGTTTCAGGGTTCATCTTCAAAGGCTAGAAGTCGCGGATCTGACGCGCTTAGCCTTTTGCCAATAGCCGGTCCGCCTTTTTGCGCACCAGAACTGTGCGCAGGTCATGCATCGTCAGCAAAAGCGTGTCGGTGATTTCCTCAAGCTGGGTGTCGGTAGCCTTCGATTGCGCCCATTGCGTCACAAGGTTGAGGTGATCGACGGCGCGCAGGATGTCATCGACCTCGCGCGCGGCCAGAACCTCGCGGCGATGGGCGATCCAAGTTTCGATTTCGGTGCGGTCCTCGGGCGTGAGCGCGCGCTCGCCTTGGGGTTTGATCTCGCCATTGCGGATATTCACGACCGCGATCTGATCCATCTCGATGCGGCGCTGACGGTTCTCGGTATCGACACGAAACACCGCCGCGCCGTTATCTTTCACCCGGAAGTAATACTCTGGCAGATCGCCCATTTACCTGTGTCCCCGCTGGCCGTTTTCCGCCTTATCGCAGCCCTTCGCAAAACCGTTTGATGCGCGCGCAAGCCTCAAGCAGCGCCTCATCTGAGGTAGCGTAGCTGATGCGGAAGTTTGGCGAAAGCCCGAAGGCCGCGCCGAACACCACGGCCACGTCGCCCTCTTCCAGCAAGGCGTTGGCGAAGCTCTCGTCATCGCTGATCTTGGTGCCCCCAGCGGTGGTCTTGCCGATGCAGTCTTTGATCGAGGGATAGACGTAAAATGCGCCCTCGGGCGTGGGGCAGGAGATGCCGGGGCAGGCGTTGAGGCCCGCCACCACCAGATCACGGCGGCGCTTGAACGCCGCGCACGAGGTGGCGATGTAATCTTGCGGGCCGTTGAGCGCCTCAACCGCCGCCCATTGGCTGATCGAACAGGGGTTGGAGGTGGACTGCGACTGCACCTTGCGCATTGCCGCGATCAGCGCTTCGGGCCCCGCCGCATAACCGATCCGCCAGCCCGTCATCGCATAGGCTTTGGAGACGCCATTGACGGTCAGCGTGCGCTCATACAGCCCCGGTTCGACCTGCGCGGGCGTGGTGAATTCGAACCCGTCAAAGACGAGATGTTCATACATGTCATCTGTCATCACCCAGACTTGCGGGTGACGCATCAGCACATCGGTCAGCGCGCGCAATTTATCACGCGAATAGGCCGCGCCCGAGGGGTTGGAGGGCGAGTTGAACAGGAACCATTTGGTCTTGGGTGTGATCGCGGCTTCCAGTGCCTCGGGGCTGATCTTGTAGTCCCGCGCCGCCTCGCCTTGAACGAAAACCGGCGTGCCGCCACCGATCAACACCATGTCGGGATAGCTCACCCAATAGGGCGTCGGGATGATGACCTCGTCACCGGGGTTGAGCGTGGCCATCAGCGCGTTGAACAGCACCTGCTTGCCGCCAGAGCTAACCGAGACCTGCGACGGCGTGTAAGTCAGATCGTTTTCGCGCGCGAATTTGGCGCAGATTGCAGCCTTGAGTTCGGCAATCCCGTCAACGGCGGTGTATTTCGTGCGCCCCGCATCGATTGCGGCCTTGGCGGCGGCTTTGATAGTGTCGGGCGTGTCGAAATCTGGCTCACCCGCTGACAGGCCGATCACATCGCGCCCCGCGGCGCGCAACTCGGCGACCTTGCCCGTCATGGCGACCGTGGGAGAGGGTTTCACCCGTGCGAGCGTGTCGGAAAGAAAGGCCATCGGGTCGTCTCCGGTTTGTAACTTTGCGCCAACGGTCTTAGGCTTGCGCGCGAGTGCAATCAAGACAGAGCAGGAGTCGATCATGACCGATCATTGGTATGGCGAGGCGAGTGCGACCTTTGGCGACCGTTTGGCCGGTGCGCGCGAAACCGCGGGGCTCAGCCAAGAGGATCTTGCCAAAAAGCTGGGCGTGCGGTTTGAAACGCTTGCGGCGTGGGAAGATGACGTGGCCGAGCCGCGCGCCAATCGGCTGCAGATGCTGGCGGGGATGCTGAACGTGACGCTGATGTGGTTGCTCACGGGCGAGGGCGCAGGGCTTGACGGTCCGCCCGATCTGGTGGCAGAGCCGGGGGCGGATCGTGCCCTTGTGCGCGAGATCCGCGAAGTGCGCTCTGGCCTTGAAGAGCTGGATGCGCGGCTGGGCCGGTTGGAAAAGCGGCTTATGGCAGGAGAGAACGAATGAGCGAAACGGCAGAGTCACGGATCAAGCGGATGCGGATGCGCAGTTGGCGGCGGGGCACCAAAGAGATGGACATGATCCTCGGGCCGTTCTCGGACGCGCGGCTTGCGGGGCTCGATGCGCCCAGCCTTGATCTGTATGACCTCTTGCTTGAGGAGAACGATCAAGACCTCTACCCGTGGGTGTCGGGGGCGCAACCCGGCCCGGCGCAGTATCGGGATTTGCTGGCCGAGATCGGCGAATTTGCCCGCGCGCGCCACACTCCGCAGGAGTAGGAACGCGCGATTTCGTGCGAAAATCGCCCAAATAACAAGCGTTTGGGCTGCTTAACGGTATCTTTGCCATTTTCCGCCAGTTTTACATCTGTGGATGCGAACTCGCGGAGAATCGAATGACCGTGCAGAAATCGGTAAGTGATATGACGCCCGCGCCGGGAATGCCGGGGCTGATGGCGGGCTATCTGGACAGCCTCGCGCTGTTAGAGCGGCTTCATCGCCTGCTTCTGGATGTGATTAAGGATGAGTTTGAACGACTCAATATCCTTGAGATCAATCCGGTTCAGGCGCTTTTGCTATTCAATGTTGGAGAGAATGAGGTCACGGCGGGTGAGTTGAAGACACGCGGCTATTACCAAGGCTCCAACGTGTCTTATAACCTCAAAAAGCTGGTTGAAGCCGGCTATATGCACCACCAGCGCTGTGAGATTGATCGCCGCTCCGTGCGGGTACGCCTGACGCCCAAGGGCAATGATTTGCGCCAGAAGGTTGAGGCGCTGTTTGAACGCCATGCCAACGGTATGGATGTGCGCGGTGTGATCTCGTTCGAGGCGATGGAGGAGATGAATCACACGCTGCGCCGGATGGAACGCTATTGGTCTGATCAGATCCGCTATATTTACTGATCGCACGTGGCAGCGAAGCCTGCGTTGCACGCGGTAATGTGCCATGCGCTGGGGGTCCGTGCGCTGGGGGTCCGTGCGCTGGGCGATGCCGCGCTTAAGCGACCCGCAAATTTCCGTGGTGACGCGCCGTCTTGCTTGTGAGAGCGGGGCGGCGCGTGTTTGCTTTGTCCCAAATAATCCTGGGGAGGGGACTATGCGGAAATTTCTGCGTTGGACGTTGCGGATACTTGCTGTTTTGGTGATCGTCGTGGCGGGGCTGGCGATTTGGAAGCGTCAGGAAATCGCGCGGCTTTGGGCGGTCAATCACCTGTTCAATGCCGACCGGATCACGGCTAATTTTTCGAATATGCCGTCACTGTTTCGCTCGCGCGTGCTTGATCGCGGCGCGGGGCCGGTGGTGCCTTTGCCCAAGGGGGCGCAGATCACGCTGCCTACAGGCGCGCAGGATTGGATTGACCGGCGCTGGGTGACAGGGCTGGTGGTCTTGCATAACGGCCAGCAAGTGTTTGAGCACTATTACCGCGACACCAAGCCCGATGATGAACGCATTAGCTGGTCGGTGGCGAAATCCTTTCTCTCCGCCACCTTCGGTATTTTGCATGACAACGGCACGATCCCCGATCTGGACGCGCAGGTGACGCAATATGCGCCCGCGCTCAAAGGCTCGGCCTATGACGGGGCGAGCATTCGCGATGTGCTGACGATGTCCTCGGGGGTAGCTTTCAACGAGGACTACCTTGACTACAATTCCGACATCAATCGCATGGGCCGGGTGCTGGCGCTGGGCGGGTCGATGAATGATTTCGCCGCTGGGCTGAAGATGCGCGCGGCCAATCCCGGCGCGCGGATGCATTACGTCTCGATTGACACCCATGTGCTGGGCATGGTGATCGCGGGGGCGACGGGGGCTGATCCGGCGGTGGCGATGGACGATCTGATCATCAAGCCGCTGGGGCTGGAGGCGTCACCGGTGATGCTGACGGATGGTGAGGGCACATCCTTTGTGCTGGGCGGGCTGAACCTGCGCACCCGTGATTATGCGCGCTTTGGGCAGCTGTTCCTGCAAAATGGGCAATGGCAGGGCCGCCAGATCGTGCCCGCCGATTGGGTTAAGGCCTCGACCTCACTGCAAGCGCCGGGCGGGGCGGGCTATGGTTATCAATGGTGGGTGCCCACAGATACGGCCCAAAATGGCGGCGATTATTTCGCCCACGGGATTTACGGCCAATATATCTACATCAACCCCGCCCATAATGCCGTAATTGCGGTCAATTCCGCGGATCGCGGCTTCAAAGAGGCTGGTGTGGACGCGGAAAACCTTGCCATGCTGCGGCGCATCGCGGAAGCTTTGTGAAAGGGAGCGATGCGCGATGCAGATGTATGAGGCGGTGAATGTGCTGGGCGAGGCGTTGCAGCCTTGCTCCAAGCGCCCGATGACCGGGTTTTTCCGCGATGGCAGTTGTAACACCTGCTGGGAGGATTCGGGCTCTCACACGGTCTGCGCGCTGATGACGGCCGAATTTCTGGCTTGGTCGAAATATGTCGGCAATGACCTGAGCACGCCGCGCCCTGAATACGGGTTTGGCGGGCTCAAACCGGGAGATTGCTGGTGTTTATGTGCGGCGCGGTTTGCCGATGCGGCGCTTGAGGGCTGCGCGCCCAAGGTCATGCTTGCCTCGACCCATCGTGATGCGCTGCGCGAAGTGTCGCTGGCCGTCCTTAAGGAACATGCCGCGCAAAGCAAGTAGCGCCTCAGCCCACCGGCGCCCAGATCACGTCGTCGATTTTGGGCGCGCCGGTGGCCAGCATCACCAGCCGGTCAAACCCCAGCGCAATCCCTGAAGCCGGGGGCATCAGGTCAAGTGCGGCGAGGAAGTCTTCGTCCAGCGGATAACGCTCGCCGTAAAGCTGCTCTTTGAGGTCCATATCGGCGCTGAAACGGCGGCGTTGCTCGGATGCGTCGGTCAGCTCGCCAAAGCCGTTCGCCAGCTCGACCCCGCAAGCGTATAGCTCAAACCGCTCGGCAAGACGCGGATCGTCGGAGGTGGGACGGGCCAGTGCGGCTTCGGCCAGCGGGTAGCGATCGAGGATTGTCGCACGACCATGGCCCAGATGCGGCTCGACCTTGGCGACCAGCAGCTTTGAGACCATATCCGACCAGCTGTCGTCATCCGCCACGCCAAAGCCGGCGCTGTCACATTGCGCGCGCAGGGCCTCGGCATCGGTTGCCGCCCCGTCGCAGGTTGCCAGCAGATCGATTCCGGCAAAACGCGCAAACGCCTCGGCCACCGAGAGTCGCTCGGGCAAAGCGAACGGGTCGCAGTCAACGCCGTTATGGCGAAGCAGCGTGGCCCCCGCCGCCTGCGCCGCCAGTTGCAGGATCGTGGCGCAATCGCGCATCAGAACGGTGTAATCCTCGCCCGCGCGATACCATTCCAGCATGGTGAATTCGGGGCTGTGGCGCGGCCCGCGCTCGCGGTTGCGCCAGACATGGGCGAAGGTCGCGATCCGGGGCTCGCCCGCCGCGAGCAGCTTTTTCATCGCAAACTCGGGCGAGGTGTGCAGATACATAGTCTGCGGATGCCCGTCATTGCCGATGGCTTGGGTGGAGAAGGCGTGCAGATGCGCCTCGTTGCCGGGGCTGATTTGCAGCGCGCATGGGTCGACCTCAAGAAAGCCCTCATCGGCCAGCCAACCGCGGATCGCCGATTGAATGCGATTGCGCGCCAGCAGCGCGGCGCGGCGGTCGGCATGGCGGTCAGGATGCCAGAAGGGGCGGGGCATAGCGTGGCTTTCAGGCTGGAAATCCGGGTTCAAATGGTTTAGGCGCTCAGCAATCTGGGCGCCAGAGCCTGTTTTTTGCGAATTCACAAGGGATATCCCATGGTCAAAGTCATCGCGTCTTCGGTCCGCAAGGGCAATGTGCTTGAAATCGACGACAAGCTGTATGTCGTGATCACGGCCCAAAACATCCATCCCGGCAAGGGCACGCCAGTGACGCAGGTCGACATGCGCCGCATTTCCGATGGCACCAAAGTGTCGGAACGCTGGCGCACCACCGAGCAGGTTGAGCGCGCTCATGTCGAGGATGACGAATATGATTTCCTCTATGAGGATGGCGAGGGCTATCACTTCATGGACCCCAACACCTATGAGCAGATTGCGGTCCAAGAGGACGTGATTGGCGATTCCAAGGTGTTCTTGCGCGATGGTCTCCGGGTTTATCTCAAGACGTTCCAAGGGGCTGCGATTGCAATCGAACTGCCCCAGAAAGTGACCGTTGAGGTTGAGGAAACCGAGCCGGTCGTCAAGGGGCAGACCGCGTCATCAAGCTATAAGCCTTCGACCTGCACCGGTGGTATCCGCGTCATGGTGCCCCCCCATATCGGCGCGGGCACGCGCATCGTAATCAACACCGACGACAGCACCTATGTAGAGCGCGCCAAGGATTGATTCTGTCGCCATGGATGCACGCAAAAGGCGCCTCTCGGGGCGCCTTTTCTATGCGCTCACGCCGGGGCGCGGGCGGGTTTGACGGGCCAGAGTTCCAGCACACCGGCCGCCAGAACCAGCGTGCCGCCCGCGAGTTCAAGGGTCGAAAGCGTTTCATGGGCAAGGGCCGCAGCCGAGGCGGCCCCCACCACCACCTCGGTCATCATCAAGATGCCCACGCGCGCGGGATCAATGCGCACCGTGGCCCACATCAAGGCCGCGAGCGATAGCCCCCACCACAGCGCTCCGGTGAAAAGCGCAAGGGCGAGAGACGCAAGCAGCGCGCGTGGCTCAAACGTGCTGGGTATGGGCTGCAAGATCGGCGCGAGCACCGCGCAGGCGAGGACCGCGCCAAGCGCAAAAACAAAGG
Organism: Thioclava arctica; assembly: GCF_040892615.1. Taxonomy (NCBI): domain Bacteria; kingdom Pseudomonadati; phylum Pseudomonadota; class Alphaproteobacteria; order Rhodobacterales; family Paracoccaceae; genus Thioclava; species Thioclava arctica. The sequence continues at coordinate 92,577 of NZ_JBFRYC010000007.1, read as the reverse complement.
CGGCAGGCCCCGGTTGCAGCGTGGATTTCGCGCGCATGCCGGTGGTTGAGATCGACCACAAAAAGCCCCCGAGCAGCGACATCCATTCGCCCAAGTTTCGCGGCAACGGCAACCCGCCCCCCGCACCCAGCATTAGCGCAAGCCCGCCAATCCCAACGATCATCGCCACGATGCGCAGCCGCGGGGTTGGCCAGCCCATGATGAAGCGCGCGATCAGCGTGCTCCAGACCGGGGTGAGGCACCATAAAAGGATGATCAGTGCGACCCGGCCATAAAGAAACCCGATTGAATATAGCGCGAAGGCCGCGCCGCCCAAGGCAATGGAAAACAGCCCAAATTTGGAACTGCGCGCGATGGTGTGGCGGCGCGCATAGGCGATGGGCGCCAGCACGATCAGCGCGCCCAGCGTGATCACCAAACTACCCCAGGCACCTGCGAAACCGTGATCGGCCAAAGCGCGCACGGGCAGCCAATAGAGGCCCCAGATTACGCCGGTCGCAAGGGTGATCGCGCTGGCGATCAGGGTGATGCGGGCTTCGTTCATGCGTAAGACATCAGGGCAGTTTGGTGATCCACGCCCGCAGGGATGCCAGCGATTGGGGCTCGTCGAGGAACGGGATATGGGCGCGGTCGGGCACCGATGTGTAGATCATGTCGGGGCGACGTGCGCGCATTTCCTGCGCCGTGGCCTCGCTCAGCAGATCGGAATTCGCACCGTGGATCAGCGCCAGCGGCAGGCCTTCGGTTGCGTCAAACAGCGGCCAAACCTCGGCCACGCCACCTTTGAAGGCCGCCAGAAATGCCTCGCGCAGGGCGGGATCGTAGTTGATTTTCAGCCCCGCCTCGGTTTCGGTGTAGTGGTGCTGGCTTTCGCTTAGCCAGCGGCCCTCGGGCACATTGGCAAAGCCCGTCATCGCGGCGGGCAGTTTTGCAGCCATCTCGGCATGGGTTTTGGCCGCCGGATTGCGTCCGATATAGTCGAAAATCTTGTTCAGCCCGTCCGTGTTCAGCGCCGGGCCCACATCGTTGAGCGCGAGCCCGATCAGCCGATCTTTCGCCGTAGCCGCCAGATACATCCCGATAAGCCCGCCACGCGAGGTGCCCAAGATCGCGGCCTTGTCCAGCCCAAGATGGTCCAGAAGTTGCAGCGCATCCGCCCCTTCGCGTGGCACGTTATAGCTATCTTGTCCGGTCCACGCGCTGTGCCCGCGCCCGCGATAATCCATGCGAATCAAACGGATGCCGTCGAGATGCGGCGCCACATAGTCGAAATCCTGCACCGTGCGCGTCAGCCCCGACAAGGCCAGAACCGGCACGCCCGCGCCCTCATCGAGATAGGCTAGTTTCGCCCCGTCATCGGCGGTGAAGAACTTCATGGCGGTCTCCTCTGGATTGCTGCGGCTGCTCGGATCATACTGCGTTCAAAGGAGAGCGCCATGCCCGAAACACTCGAAAAATTGCACGAAAAACTGAACGCGATCGAAGAGGAAATCGAGGCAGAATGGGCGACGCGCCGCGCTGCGATGGCCTATCGGCTGGAACATAATCGCGTGGTGTTCGAGCAAAGCGCGCGTGAGGCGCAGCGGCGCGCTCGAGTGAATCTGTGGATCTTCCTTAAGCGCACGCGCCCGATGGTGGTGCTGACATCTCCGGTGATCTATTCGCTGATCATCCCCTTCATTGTACTGGATATTTTCATCACGATCTATCAGGCGATCTGTTTCCCGATCTATCGCATCGCCAAGGTCAAACGCGCCGATCACATTGCGATCGACCGCCAGCATCTGGCCTATCTGAACGCGTTGCAAAAGCTGAACTGTGTTTATTGCGGCTATGGCAACGGGCTGCTGAGCTATGTGAGTGAGGTGGCCGCGCGCACTGAGCAATTCTGGTGCCCGATCAAGCATGCGCGTCGGTTGCACGGTCAACATGCGCGCTATCTCGATTTTGTCGATTACGGCGACCCGGAGGCGTTCAATGCGCAGACTGTGCGGCTACGCAATGCGCTGCGCCAGATGAAAGACGACCGCTAGGCGTCAAAGCTTGTCGGGCACGGCGCGCAGATCGCTCAGGATGGCGGCGGGTTTATAGGGTAGCCGTTCAACCGGCGCGCCCGCACGATTGACCCACAGCACGCGAAAGCCCGCCTTGGCCGCGCCCGCCGCATCCCAGCCGTTGGAGGACACAAACACGGTCTGTTCAGGGGCGACGCCCATCTGTTTGGCCACCAGCGCGTAGACCGCGCTTGCGGGTTTGTATTGGCCAAGATCGTGGATCGAGATCACCTCATCAAGCAGATGCCCAATCCCGGCCGCCTGCACCGCAGATTCCAGCATATCTGGCGCGCCATTGGACAAGATCGCGCGCCCGACACCGCGATGGTGCAGCGCGTCCAGCATCTCGGGGACTTCGGGGAAGGCGGGCAATGCGCGATAGAGCGCCATCAACCGGTCTGCCAGATCGGGGTCATTCAGCCCCTGTGCCTCCATCGCCCAATCCAGCCCGTCGCGGGTGAGTTGCCAGAAATCGACATATTCGCCCATGATCTCGCGCAGCCAGCTATATTCCAACTGCTTGCGCCGCCAATCAGCGGCCAGTCGCGGCCAGATCGCGTGCAGGCGCGGCTCTTCAATCGCCAGATCGCGCGCGGCGGCGTCGACGTCAAAAAGCGTGCCGTAAGCATCGAAAACACAAAGCTGAATGGACATGGATGGTCCTCCCTTGCGTAGCAGTCTAGCGCGCCGAACCGAGGCGCGCCTAGAGGTTATCGGCGGCGGGCATGCCCATGACGTGATAGCCGCTATCGACCGAGATGATCTCGCCACTGGTGCACGCGCCGTAATCTGAGCACAGATAGACGGCGGTGCCCCCGATGGCCTCAAGCGTGGCGTTGTGGCGCAAGGGTGCGTTGGCTTCGGTATGGCGGAAGGTCTTGCGCGCCCCGCCAATCGCGGCGCCGGCCAGTGTTTTCATCGGACCGGGCGAGATCGCGTTCACGCGAATGCCGTCAGGCCCCAGATCGGCGGCGAGATAGCGCACGGCTGATTCCAGCGCTGCCTTGGCCACGCCCATCACGTTGTAGAATGGCGTCACGCGCTGCGAGCCCATATAGGTCAGCGTGATCATCGAGCCGCCGTCATTCATCAATTCGCTGGCCCGCTTGGCCACGTCGATGAAGCTATAACAGGAAATCGTGAGCGAGTTCTTAAAGTTGTCGCGCGAGGTGTCGATGATACGGCCCGCCAGCTCGGTCTTGTCGGAGAATGCGATGGCGTGGATCACGAAATCAAGGCTGCCCCATTCGTCCTTGAGCCGCGCAAAAGCCGCATCCATCGAGGCGTCGTCATTCACATCGACATCGACGAGCAGACTGGCCCCGACGCTGGCGGCAAGCGGTTCGACCCGCTTGCCAAACGCCTCGCCCTGATAGGAAAACGCCAGTTCCGCGCCCTCATCGGCCAGCGCCTTGGCGATGCCCCACGCAATCGAGCGCTCATTGGCGACGCCCATCACGAGGCCGCGCTTGCCCTTCATCAGATCTGCCATGTCCGTCCTCGCCGAGATTTTTAGATTTAGTCTTTGTATTTGCTCATCAAAAGCGAGGCATTCGTGCCACCAAAGCCGAAGCTGTTGGACAGCACCGAATCATGGCTCACATTCTCGACCAGCTTGGTGGCGATTTCGCCTTCGCGAATGCCGGGGTCCAGCTGGGTGACGTTGATCGAAGGCGCGATGAAATCGTTCTGCATCATCAGCAGCGAATAGATCGCCTCATTCGCGCCCGCCGCGCCAAGCGCATGCCCGGTCATCGACTTGGTCGAGCTGATCGGCGCGTGATCGTCGCCAAGCGCGCGGCGCACGGCCTCAACCTCGACGACATCGCCGACCATGGTCGAGGTGCCATGGGCGTTGATATAGGTGATCTTGCGTCCCTCGGGCAGGGTGGAGGCCGCGAGTTTCATCGCCCGCTCACCACCCACGCCGGACGGGGCAACCATGTCATAGCCATCCGAGGTCGCGCCATAACCGGTGATCTCGGCATAGATTTTCGCGCCGCGTGCCTTGGCGTGCTCAAGCTCTTCAAGCACCAGCATCCCGCCGCCGCCGCCAATCACGAACCCGTCGCGGGTCGCATCGAAGGCGCGCGCAGCGGTGGTGGGCGCGTCATTATACTTGGATGACATCGCGCCCATCGCGTCGAACAGGCAGGACAGCGTCCAGTCGACCTCTTCGCCGCCACCGGCAAAGATCATGTCCTGCTTGCCCATCTGGATCAGCTCGCAGGCGTTGCCGATGCAATGCGCCGAGGTCGAGCAGGCCGAGGTGATCGAGTAGTTCACGCCCTTGATCTGGAACGGCGTGGCGAGGCAGGCCGAGACGGTCGAGGACATGCATTTGGTGACCGCGAACGGGCCGATGCGCTTGGGGCTGCCCTTTTCCTGAACGATCTGGTGTGCGGCAAAGAAACTCGAGGTGGACGGTCCGCCCGAGCCTGCGATCAGGCCGGTGCGCTCGTTGGAGATATCCGATTGCTCAAGACCAGCATCGGCAATCGCCTGCGCCATCGCGATATAGGCATAGGCGGCCGTCGGCCCCATAAAGCGCAACTGGCGCTTGTCGATATTGGCGGCCAGATCGATATCGGGCACGCCCGCGACCTGACTGCGAAAGCCCAGCTCGGCATATTCGGGCTGGAAGGTGATGCCCGATTTTCCGGCCTTGAGGCTGGCGGTGACTTCTTCGGCTGAGTTGCCGATGGGCGAGACGATGCCCAGCCCGGTAATGACGACACGGCGCATGCGGCCCTCCATTTTTTCTCTCTAGCGCTCAGGTTTCCGAGAGCGCGACTTTCATATCCTTGACCTGATAGATCACGTCTCCATCGGCCTCAACAATGCCATCGGCCACGCCCATTGTCAGGCGGCGCGTCTGGATCGCTTTGGTAAAATCAACTTTATAGGTCAGCATCTTGCGATCGGGGCGCACCATGCCGGTCAGTTTGACCTCGCCCACACCCAGCGCATAACCGCGACCCTGCCAGCCGCGCCAGCCAAGGTTGAACCCGGTCAGCTGCCATAGACCATCAAGGCCCAGACAGCCCGGCATGATCGGATTGCCGGGGAAGTGGCAGTCAAAGAACCACAAATCGGGGGTGATATCGAACTCGGCAACCACATGGCCTTTGCCGTGCAAACCGCCATCACCCGAGATTTCGGTGATGCGATCCATCATCAGCATTGGCGGTGCAGGAAGCTGCGCATTGCCGGGGCCAAATAGCTCGCCGCGGGCGCATTTGAGTAGATCTTCTTTCCCGAAGCTTGTCGGAAACCCTGCCATCGGTGCTCCTTCCCGGTTCTGCCGTGCGTTTTCAATCCTCTATCATTGCCGCCCTGATCGGCGCAAGGGCAAGGCCACCACGGGGGATCCATTGAAATATTACTAGCGAAGGGGCATATTGGGGCAGAGGAGAGGTCTAATGCCCGCAAGAATAACAGTAATGCAAGAGCGTGGACGGGCGTGGCTGGCCGAAGGAGGCTTGCGCCCGACGCGCCAACGTCTGGCATTGGCTGCCCTTTTGGTGGGCGATGGTGAAAACCGTCATGTCACCGCCGAAAGCCTGTTTGCTGCAGCTCAGGACGCGGGCGAACGGGTCTCGCTGGCCACGATTTACAACACCTTGCGCGCTTTTTGTGAGGCCGGGCTGATGCATGAGATCACGGTTGATGGCTCGCGCAGCTATTTCGACACGCGCATGGACGATCACCCGCATTTCTTCTGGGAAGACGAGAACCGGATTTCGGACGCCCCCGCAGAAGAGTTGGAACTGATCCGCGTGCCCAAAGCCCCCGCAGGGGCACAGGTGACGCGTGTGGATGTGGTGATCCGGGTGCGGCGCACTCAAGGCAGCCCCACCTAAGGCAGGATCGCCAGCCAGCCCCAAATCGTCAGGATCGACAGCGCCGTGGCGATCAGCACCGCCGAGGCAGCAACGCGTCGCCCAACCCCATAGATATTGGCAAACAGATAGGCATTCACGCCCGGTGCCATCGCGCCCGTCAGCGTGGCCGAGCGCAGCGCGTTTGTATCCACATGAAAGGCGAAATGCGCCAGCGAATACGTGATCGCGGGATGCACCAGCAGGGACAGACCGGTGACCATTGCGATGGCGCGGGTGTCGCCTTCAGGGCGGTAGCGATACAAAACGCCGCCCAGCCCGAACAGCGCTGCCGGAAGCGCGGCTTGCGCCATCATATTCATCGCCTCGCGCAGCGGATGGGGCAGGGGATAGCCCGTCAGCGTGGTCGCGATCTTGATTGCAAAGCCGGTCAGGATGCCAATCACCAGCGGCGTGCGCATCACCCCCACCAGCGCGTTCATCCCAACCCGGCCCAGACCCGCGCCGGTGCCGTGATTGCGCACGCCCTCCATCGTGAGGATGCCAATGGTATACAGCAGCGGCGCATGGATCGAGATGATCGCGAAATTGCCCGACAGCGCATCGGCGCCATAGGCGCGCTCGGTGATCGGCACGCCCAGTAGCAGCGAGTTGGAAAACAGGCAGGCAAAGCCAATGGCGACGCTTTCCGGCCCGGTGCGCCCCATCGCCCGCGCCCCTGCGATCCCGATGGCGAAGGCCACAAGCGCCCCGGCATAAAACGCACTCATCATGCCCCAGTTATAGCTTTGCCCGAGATCAAGATTGGCAATCGAGCGCGCCAGCAAGACCGGCACCGCGAAATTCTGCGCAAAGCGCATCAGCCCATCGACGGCACCTTCGGAAAACAGCCCCCGCCACGCGACCACATAGCCAAAACCAAGCACCAGAAAGACCGGCAGGATAACGTCGATGAGAACGCTCATGCGGGGCTCGCAGGGGCGGCAAACTCCAACACCATCCCGTCATAAGCCGGGCGCACATGATCGGGCGTTTCGTTCGCCACCGTGTCATGATCCAGTTCGATATGCATATTGGTCAGCACCGCACTTGCGGGCTGAGCGCGTTCGATCCATTCCAGCGCGCGCGCCAGATGGGCATGGGTCGGATGGGGCGTGCGGCGCAGCGCATCGAGCACCCAGCAATCGAGGTCCTCAAGATGCGCCCAAACCGGATCAGGAATCGCCGAGACATCGGGCAGATAAGCGAGCGGGCCAATGCGAAAGCCAAGCGCGTCGATATTGCCATGTTCGACCCGCAGGGGCTGAAAGCGGATCGCGCCGCCCGCGCCAGTGACCTCGAAGGCCTTGTCATGGCGGATCGCATGCAGATCGCAAATCGGTTGGTAATTGCTGTCAGCGGGCTGCACGAACGCATAGGCAAAGCGGTTCAGCAGCGCCTCTTGCGTGTCGCTATCGGCCCAGACGGGCAGGCGTTTGCGCATGTTGAACACGATCTGGCGCAGATCGTCGAGGCCATGGACATGATCGGCGTGGTTATGGGTGTAGACCACCGCGTCGAGCGTGCCGACACCGGCATCGAGCAGTTGCGCGCGCATGTCGGGCGTGGTGTCGATCAGCACCTGCGTGCGGCCCTGCGGCGTGATGCGCTCCACCAGCATCGAGCAACGGCGGCGGTAGTTCTTTGGGTTGTTCGGGTCGCATTCGCCCCAGTGGTTGCCGATCCGGGGCACGCCGCCCGACGAGCCGCAGCCCAGAATGGTGAAACGCAGGTGGCTCATGGCGCGAGACTCCCACGCTCGCCATGTTGGGCGGCTTTCGCAAACAGCCGATCGAAATTGGCCTGCGTGGCGGCGGCGAAGTCCTCGAGAGAAATTCCGAACACATCGGCCCCGACCTTGGCGGTCAGTGCGGAATAGGCAGGCTCGTTGCGCCGCCCGCGATGGGGCGGCGGGGCAAGATAGGGGCTGTCGGTTTCCACGAGGATGCGATCAAGCGGCGCGGCGGCGAAAATATCGCGCACCTCCTGGCTGCGCGGGAAGGTCGCGATGCCTGACATCGACAGGTAGAACCCCAGATCAATCGCCGCCTGCGCCAGACGCGGACCCGAGGAAAAGCAATGCATGACACAGGGATAGGGCTTGGCGCGCATCCCCTCGGTCAGGATCGCTTCCATATCTTCATCAGCATCGCGCGCATGGATAATCAGCGGCAAGCCGGTTTCCTGCGCCGCCGCGATATGGATGCGCAGCGAGACCTTTTGCGCCTCGGCACTCTCGGCGGTGTAATGGTAATCCAGCCCGGTTTCGCCAATCCCGACGAATTTCGGATGCTGGGCCAGCGCGACCAGTTCTTCGACCGATGTCATCGGCTCTTCGGCCACGCTCATCGGATGGGTGCCCGCGGCGTAGAACACACCTTTATGGGTTTCAGCAATCGCGCGCACCGAAGGCTCGTTTTTCAGCTTGGTGCAGATCGTGACCATCCGCGTCACCCCGGCGGCATTGGCGCGCGTGACGACCTGATCCAATTCGCCCGCGAAATCGGGGAAATCAAGGTGGCAATGGCTGTCCGTGATCTCAGTGGGGGCGGTGATCTCGGGGGGGAGGGTCAAAACAAGGCTCCTTTCGCGCGGCTCACGCGGCAGCGGCGGTGATCTCTAGCACGATATCCATCACCAAGGCGGCAGGGTCAAGGTTGACCGCCCGGCCATGACGCGCGCGCACACCCAGCGTTTGATGCAGTCGCGCCCATTTCATTGCCGCCTGTTCATCGGGAGACAGCCGGGTCAGCAACTCCGCCTCGCCAGGCGCGGCCTGTGGCATGGGCGCGCCCGCAACCCCGGTGCGCGCCACGCGGGCCAGAAATAATTCGACAAGGCCCAGCGTCAGATCAAGGCGCGCCTCGTTGGTTTTGCCTGCGCAACCCTCGGCCAGCGCAATCGCGCCAAGACGATCCAGCTGGGGCAGGGTGGCCATCAGCTTGATCAGATTGGCATAGCGCGTCATGCCCTCAAGATTGATCAGCCGGATCGCCGCCCCGACCGAGCCCCCCGACAGCGCCGCCAGCGCATGGTGGTCCAACTCGGGCGGCTCGCCCTCGTCTTCGGCGGCGGCGAGGGCGGCTTCCATCTGTTCGGGCGACAGCGTGCCGAGGCGCAATTCGCGACAGCGCGAGCGGATCGTAGGCAACAGTCGCGCGGGTTGATGCGCGATCAGCAGGAAGGTCACGCGCGGGGGCGGTTCCTCAAGCAGTTTGAGCAATGCATTGGCGGCTTGAATGTTGAGCTCATCGGCGGCATCCACGATCACCACGCGCCGCCCGCCCTCGGTCGCGGACAGGTGCAAGAACGATTTCAGCTTGCGCACCTGATCGACGCGAATGTCTTGCGACAGCGCGGTTTCCTTTTCATTGGGGCCGCGTTTGAGCGTGAAAATACCGGGCTCCGAGCCAGCCGTGATGCGCGCAAGCGCCGGGTGATCGGGATCGGCATCAAGGCTGTGGGGCAGGTCGGGTTCGCCAAACAGGCCCGGCCCGCTGTCATCGGGGCGCGTCAGCAGGAATCGCGCGATGCGCCAAGCGAGCGTGGCCTTGCCAACGCCGCGCGGACCGGTCAGCAGCCAGCCGTGATGCAGCCGCCCCATGTTGAAGGCGTCGAGGAAATCTTCTTCGGCCCGGGTTTGACCCACCAACACGCGGGTTTCGCGCGGGTGGCGCGCTCCGGGCGCGAGGGTTGGGTCGGGGAGGTCGGCTGCGCTCATGCCCGCCACTCTAGAGCTTGGCGAGGGCGGTTTCCAGCACGTCTTGCGCGATTATTTCAGATGCGCGCGCGCCGTCGATCACGGCGAAACGGGGCGCGAATTCGCGCGCGAGATCCAGAAATCCGGCGCGCATTTTTTGCTGCAAGCCAAGGCCGAAATCCTCGAACCGCTCTTCGCTGCCCTGCCGCCCTTTGGCGCGCGCGAGGCCAGTGGCGGGGTCGATGTCGATCAGGATCGTCAGGTCAGGTTCGCGGGCGATCATCAGCGCGTGCAACTGATCCACCAACGCGCGCAGATCGCCGCGCGAGAGGCCCTGATACATCCGCGTGCTATCGGCGAAGCGATCACAAATCACCACCTTGCCCGCCGCAAGCGCAGGTTCGATCACGCGTTCCAGATGATCGCGGCGCGCGGCGGTGAACAGCAGGATTTCGGTATGCGCCGACCAGCGATCAGGGTCGCCCTCCAGCACGAGACGACGGATTTCCTCGGCACCGGGAGAGCCGCCCGGTTCACGCGTCAGCACCACGTCATGCCCGCGCGTGCGCAGGGACTCGGCCAGCATCCGCGCTTGCGTCGACTTGCCCGACCCGTCGATCCCCTCGAAACTGATGAACATACCCTAGCTGTTGACCTTTTGCATCGCGGCGGTGAAGGCCTTGCCGCCAAGACGCGCAATAGCGGCCTTGACACGCACCATGAAGCCGCCGCGTTTGACGTCGTTTTCCGCCACCAGCGCCACTTCGCGCGGGGCATCCAGACCGGGCACCGTGATGACCAGCTTGCCCAGCTTTTGACCCTTCTTGATGGGCGCGGACACAGGGCCGTCAAACACCGCCTCGGCCTTGACCTTATCTTGCGCATTGGCCGGGATCAGCAGCGAGAGGTCGCTTTCCGGGGCCAGCCCGACGCTGCTTTGCGCGCCCAGCCAGACCGAGGCCTGCGCGAGCTGCGTGCCGGCCTTGGCGACGTCTTTCATCACGAATTGGCGAAAGGCCCAATTCGCGACCGCTTCACCCTCTTGAGCGCGCGCAGCTTCTGAATCAAGGCCCGACAGGATGAACAGAATCCGACGATTTCCCATCACCGCAGAGCCCACCAAGCCATAGCCCGATTCCTGCGTATGGCCGGTTTTCATGCCATCGGCCTTCCAGTCAGCGGCCTTGATTTCCAACAGAGGATTGCGGTTTTGCGCATTGGCGGGGGCGCGATCCTTGTAGTTGAAATGGGTCTCGCTGAAGAAGTGATAATATTGCGGGAAATGGGTGATGATGCGATCGGCAACGATACCCAGATCATGCATCGACATGCGCTGACCGGGGTCGGGCCACCCGCTGGCATTGGCAAACATCGAGTTCTTCATGCCCAGTTCATGAGCGCGTTCGGTCATCAGCTTGGCAAAGGCTGGCTCTGATCCGGCCAGCCCCTCGGCGATGGTCACGCAGGCATCATTGCCCGAATTGATGATGATCCCCTGAATGAGGTCTTTCACCGCGGGCCGGTCGGTGGTGTTGAGAAACATCGTCGAGCCGCCCATCGACTGCGCATGGGCCGAGACCGGAAAGGTTGTGTCCATCGTGATGCGGCCATCTTCGAGCGCCTCAAACAGCAGATCGAGCGTCATCAGTTTCGACATCGACGCCGGGGGCAGCGGGATATCGGCGTTTTTGTCCAGCAGCACCGTTTTCGTCGTCACATCATAGACCCAGGCCGCGCGCGCCTTGGTGTCAAAGGCAAAGGCGGGCAGGGCGATCAGCGCCCCCAGCAGCGTGGCAAATATCAGTCGGGTAAGTTTCATATCGATCCTAGTTCGAGACGGGGTAGGCATCGGGATAGCCGAGCCCGTGAATGGTTGTCTTCAGCGCGTTGAGATCGGATTTGGAGGGCGCAGGCCCTGCGATCACACGCCAGAAGGTTTTGTTTTGGCTTTGCTCTTTCTTGATTGTCGCGATCACACCGGCCTTGCCCATTTGGGTTTGGGCGCGCTTGGCATTGGCCTCGACCGAGAAGATACCGATCTGGATATACATCTTGCCTGCGGGTGCTTTGACCATGGATTTAGCAGGCGTCTGCGGTTCCGCAACGGGCGGTGCGGGGGCGGGTGCAGGGGTCGGGGCTTCGCCGATCGCGGGTTTGGCCGGAGCTTTTGCGGTGGCTTTGTCCGTTGCCTGAGCCTTGGCGATCGCGCCTGCCGCCGTACTGGTCACCGTATCGAGCGATTTTTGTTCAACTTTTTCGGGCGCGGCGATCACGGGCTTGTCGACCAATGGCGTGGTTTCATCCGCAACCGGAGCCGTCTCGCGGCGCAGCGCCACGACAGACAATTCCGTCGGTGCGCCCGCAAGCATGCCAAGCGCGTCGGCCGCATCCGAACTGACCTGCAGCTTCGGTCCCGGATTGTCGATTTCACGCCGGAACAGCGCGCCGATCACGAATTTGCCATTGCTCGGGTTGCGAATGATCACGCGCTCGGGGTCTTTGACCTTGGGATGCGCAACCCAGACACCGCCCAATGACGGACGACCGTCCCACAACCCTTGCTCATCAACGGAAAACACCTGCGGCGCTTCGACATCGCGCTCGACCAGTTTGGTCGCCTTGGAAGGGGTCGCAGCCGCGTCGGCACTGCTGTCATCTGCAGGTTTTTTCTTTAGGAAATCAAAGGGTTTTGCGCCATCCTGACAGCCCGAAAGCGCCAGCCCCGCCCCAAAAATCAGCGCCACTGCCGATGCGCGCATGCGCAAACCGTTTTCCTGCATCTGCTGCCGTTTCATCCTTCGCCCCTTGCTTCGCGCGGTTGTCCCGCTTCTATCTGCCCCGTCAGCGATCCTGTCCTGTACAGCCTGAAACGGCCTGCGCAGCCAGCGCCTTCGCGCGTGATCCTAGCGCGTTGCCCGGCTCATGAAAAGCTGCGCTGCACAAGGCGGGCGGAAATTGGCGCGAAAGGCTTTCAGAATCGCGTGAACCGGGCTAATGCGAGCGCGGATGGAAGTGTGGCCGAGTGGTTTAAGGCTCTAGTCTTGAAAACTAGCGTGCGGGGAACCGTACCGTGGGTTCGAATCCCACCGCTTCCGCCATTTACCTTTGAAAACATTGACTTATTTTCAATTATCTTGGTGCTACCCGCCAACCTACCCACCAAAGGAAAAACGCTAGGGATTCGCCGTGTTCGAGCGGTCGGCCCGGTGCAGATCCACTCTAGGGGGGGGGGCATTTCAGCCTTTGGCAGCATCTAGCGGGACACCGACACCCCCGGCTTGTGTGCGCATCCACGCTTGAGGAAAACGCGTGTTGTCAGCGTGGCATCGCCTTCAAACTATCCCGAGACAATTTCACAAGCGCCATCAGGTTGCGCCTGTCCTGTTCCATAGCGTGCGAACGCCCCCCATGCAGCCAAGAGCCATTGCCGGGGCCAGCGGGTGCGCCACCACCTGCGCCATGCATCCGGCAAACCGTCCAGCCGCGCCGCGCAGGGGCTTTGCAGCGGTTGCCAGTTGTCTTGGCCTTGGCATGGCATCGGGGCGCACTGTGAGCCTTGTGCATGGGGTTGGCGTTACTTTTCATTGCGGCCCCCTCCTGAGCTAAAAATGGGCTGACATTTGAAGGTTCCTGCCCGAGCCTGTGGCTGTGACAGGGCGCTAGCAAGTGTTTCACATGCAGCAGCATTGTCGGCGTATCCGAATATGACTGCGACAGGTGCGACTTGTGTTTCTTGTTTGACTAGTAAGTAGGCATGGTTGTCACCCATCCAATCGCCCCAATTGAGCTTTCGCGCTGCATCAATCATAATCTGTAAATTATGATCTGCGTCAGCATGAAGCGCCCCAGAAGTTAGCGTTATTGCTAAGATGGTCGCGCAAAAACCAATTCTAGTTTTCATAATTTCTCCCTTCCGTGTGATACCGCACCGACAATAGCCTGCCCGCCTTGGTTCACTGTCACATGCTCTACCGTAACTTTTTGTTGCCCGCCTGTGCGATAGCGTTTGAGCGCGTCCATCTGCGTGGTGTAGGTGCGCGCCAGCTTATTAAGCGCCCGTTCGGCAGCGTCTTGCTGCGGAATCGTCTCAACATGGTTCAACCGCCTTGCCATCATCATGGTGGCCTGATGAATCGCGCCCATCTGCACCGCAAGCATGGCCTCTAATTCATCACGTGGCTGCACAGCGCGTGCGACCGACAAAAGGAAGTTGCTTGCGCGTTCGTCAATCTGGCGACCCTGTGCACCGACATATGCTACCTGCCCTTGAATCCCAGCCATGAAATCTGGATCACATGTGCCAAGGTCTGCCATCATTAGGATATGGGCCAAGTCTGGATCGGCATGGGTGAAGTTGATTTGCAGCACGCCATCCACTGTCTTGAGCTTCATTGGCGGCCCATCTGCCCTAGCGGCCTGCTTTAGAGCCACGGCATCAATGCGGGCCTGTTGCGCGTCCGTGATTGGCGCGGGCATTTTTTGCTTTTGAGGTTTGGCTGTCATGGCGTTTCTCGTCGCCTCCGTTGAATTTGTAGGTCTGAAATCGTGCGTCATAAGTAATACTAGCCCTTCCCCCCTGTTTTCCCCGGCAACACATCACGGCGCACGTTTGGCATCGGCTGCACATTCATGGCCCCACCGACTGCGGGTTGTGGCCTGCTTAGGACAAAGGTTTGCGGTTTTGATCCGGCCCGATGCTTGCCCACCAGCCGCAATAGCCCAGCACCTTCCAGAGCACGGCGTGCTGCGCGCAGCCTTGGTTTGGACAGGTTCAACAGGCCAGCCGCTCGCATTGCGTCAAAGTCCAAAGGAAAGCGTTTGCCAGGAGTATGGCCGTGCTGATCTTCTAACAGCACCAGTAACGCGATGGCGTCCGCACCGTTGGAAAGGCTGCGTAGGGAATCCAAGGCCAGCCGTTGCACCGCAAAGGCGCTGTCGCGGCCCCGATAAATGCGGTTTTCCAAGCGGCACTTCCAAGCCCATCCAGCAATATCGTGCAACTCGCTATCGGGCATGGTCGCGGGATCAACGCACCAATCATCGCGGATACCCACCAGATTGGCTTGCAGTTCTTTGACGCTGTCCACCAGCTCCACCATCCGCATAGCCTCTTTCACAAGTTCAACATGACGATGCCCTGTCAGGATCTGTGCGCACATCGGGCTTGCTGCGATGCGAAGGGCTGGCAGGGCGTCTTTCCCTAGCAGGCCCTTCACAGGCTCATAGAAACCGCCATCAGGGCGCAAAGACTGCGGCCCCACCACATAGCTGCGCGCGCCCGTCTTGATGTCTACTGGCAAGCCCTCGCCGCGCAAGTTTGGCACGGCCCCGGCAGCGCGATAATATAGATGCCGCCCGCGTGGGGTTTTGATGTGGACAGGGCTTTGACCAAAGCGCGCTTCCATCTGCGCGACAAGGGCGCTGTCGTCACTGTCGCAGTCGATCACGGCCAAGCCATCCAGCCGCACACCATAGGCTTGTGAGCCTGTGCGGTGCATCGGTGCCAAGATCCGTGCCAAGGTTAGGCCGGGGCCTGCCCATGCCTTCAACAGTGGTGCTTTGCCATGCGCACCGCCCAAGGGCAGCAAGGGGAAGCCCGCCCCTTTCAGGCGAGCGACCTCATTGCGGATCTCATCGGGCAAACTCGAAACCCGAAGGGCTGTCATTGCTTCCCCTCCCCATAGGCAAGGGCTGCAATGGACTTTGCCACCGACCGGGAAACACCAAGTTCACGACAAAGGCGGGAAATGCGAAGGGCCATCATGCGCGGCCCTCCACCCGTTCAATCGTCACGGTGCTTTTCAGGCGATAGACACCATGCTCACCGGGGAAGGCTCCAAAGTGCGGTTGCATTTCGGTATCTATGGCAACGCCTTTGCGGCGCAGGCTCATCACATAATGCGAGACGCGCGGTGCGGGATTGTGCAGTGGCGTGATGCCAACGTCACCAGCTTTCACCAATTCCATCAGCGTCCACGCCAAGCGGCCCTTTAGCTGCAAAGTGATGGGCATTTCGCCCGTTTCGATTTTCGCTTTGATTTTCATCTGTTCTGTTTCCTTCGTTGAAAACAAAACGGGACGGGGGTATTCTGCGTCTGTGAAAACGATGCTGAATAGAGCCGCTGCCCGTTTAATGGGTGGCGGTTTTTATTCATGCAGCGTTTGTTTTGGCAGCTTCCCAGTTTTCTAATTCTGCCAAGTTCCACCGGGTGCAACCCGGCGAAAGGGTTACAGGCTTAGGAAAGCGCGGATCGGTCTTTGCCCAGCGCCACGGCGTCGAGCGGTGGACGCCATAGCGGGCGGCAAGTTGAAGGTCGGAGAGGTAGGTTTGTGGCATTTGTTGCGATCCAATCGGTTAGCGTTGCGATTGGGTGCAATAATTGGCACTACGTTAGGTCTAAAAAAGATAGGCATTTTGGGCAAAACTAGTATTAACTGATATGCCTACCCCTTTTGCCCAATTTTATTTCTTCCTGCCTACCGCCCTTCTAATTGTGTCCAAATGCGGCAGTTTATTAAAATGCCCCTCAAGTGCTCTCTGCAAGTTCTTAGCAGAAACGTCTTGAATCCCTTTAGGAAAGTGTAGCGCAATGAGTGCTCTTATCTCGTCCTGCTTTCCCCTATGTCGAAAGTCATTATTTCGGGTTTCTTCCTCCGATGGCTTGGTCAGCCTGTCCGCAAAAAGTGCGATTAACTCTTGTGACGAGGCTGGGAAAGTTGCCTTGTCAAAACACACTCTCCAACCGACAAAGGGCGCTACATTCCTTCTCACGTAGGTTAGACGCGGAAAGATTATCGGGAAAGCTGATCTTTTAAAGAGATTTCTAACATCGTACATTACCATTTTAAGAAAGCTCGGACAGCGGACCTCACCATTCACTGACAAGCTCACCCAAGGAGACGGCGCACTAAATTGCGCGAGAATAAAAGACCGGATTTCTTCGAAGTCGCTATCTTTGGGATAGATTTGCCAAGGATCGGCTTTGTCGGGCCAAGGTATTTCAGAAAAGAAAAGTCCCGTTACCTTAAGACGTTCGCCTCTCGGAGAACATATTGTTTTTTCGACTATATCGCTCCCTAAACACTGTATCTTGAGCCAATCGGTAGTCGCTAAAGCGCGAATAGACGGATCTTCAGAGATTTTATGTCGTGCCCAATTGTCTTTTCGTTGCTCGGCAAAGTAATCGTCATAAGGAAATAGCTTTTGGCCAGCTTCATAGCAAATGGCCTCGAAGTCGGAGTAGCTCAAATAACCTTCTGGACACCACATCAGCCAATCCTCACCACATTAGCCCCAGCCCGCGCTCTGCCAGCCAAGTAATCCGCCCAAGCATCCATCATCGCGCGCCGTTTCTCGACCATATCGCCGCGCCGATACGCAGCCTCGACAGCGTTTCCGACTTTATGCGCCAAGGCAACCTCTGCCATATCGCCGGGGAAATGCGTGCGCTCTGCCACCCAATCGCGAAAGGTCGAGCGCAGGCCGTGCGGCACGGCTGGGCGCTTGCTGGCCCGGTCCACATAGCCCACGCCATCCTCTGCCAGCTTGGCCGCGTGCAGGCGCTTCATAGCGGCGCTCAGGGCCATGTCTGACAATTCCCCGCCCCGAGCCGCCGGAAACACCAGCGGGCTATCCTTGAGCCGTGGCAGCGCACGCAACAGCGCCACCACATCGCCCGACAACGGCACGCGGTGTTCGCGGTCCATTTTCATGCGGCTGGCCGGGATGGTCCACAAAGCCGCCTCTAGGTCGATTTCATCCCAACGCGCCCCGCGCACCTCTTGCGAGCGTGAGGCGGTCAGCGCTGCAAATTCCAGCGCCTTGTTGCTAAAGCCCTCACGCTTGCGCAGATCCGCCAGCCAAAGCGGTGCATCATCAATTTGCAAGGCGGGTTGATTGGCGCTGCCCTTGAGCTTGGCAGGCGCGGGCAACAGTTCCTTGAGGTTGCCAGCCCAGCGCGCAGGGTTATCCCCCCGGCGATGGCCTGCGACCGTGGCCCAAGACAGCACGGATTCAATGCGACCGCGCAGGCGCGATGCGGTTTCGGTCTTGCTGTGCCAAATCGGTTCAAGGACGCGCAGCACATCTTGCACGGTAATATCCTGCACCAGCATTTTGCCCAACTCTGGCACGGCGTAGGTTTCCAGCGTGCTACGCCATTGCGCGCGGTGTTTGTCATTCTTGAAGGCGTCGAGCTTGGCGCTCAGGTAATGGTCCACCGCCTCGCCAAAGAGCATCCCGCGCCGTTGATCGGCCACTAGCGCCGCTCTGACAGCCTTGCGCTGGGCCACAGGGTCAATTCCTGCCAACACCTGCGCCTTGGCCTCTCTGGCGCGCTCACGCGCTTGGCTTAGGGTAATATCAGGGTATCCACCCAGCCCGATTTCGCGCCGCTTGCTGGCAATCGTCGTGCGCAACAGCCAAGACCGCCCCGCGCTGGGCGTAATCTGTAAATACAGACCCGATACACCACCCACCGGAATACAGACATTGCGACCAACGCCGGGATGGCGCAAATTCTTCACTTCCAGCGCAGAGAGTTCTTTCGCGATTTTCGGCATGGGAACCTAACTATCCTACCCAGCATCCTACCCACCAAAGAGAATGTGATTGGGCGCGACAGATTGCAATAGCTTGCGAAAGGATTTTGAATAAATCTTGTTATTTTATTGGGTTATGGCGATTGGTCGCGACAGCACGCGAAAGGGCCTAGGCGGCCACCGCTTCCGCCACTATCCTCCATATGCCAGATTTTTCCCGATAAATATCGGCTGTGATGATGTGACCTCCCCCCCGGTTCTGCGGCAAAGCTGGTAGCGCAAAGCCAATGAAAAGGATGCCCTACAGGCTTTTCACGCCTGTTTTCGATCACTTGCCAGCTGACAATCTGCTGACAATCCCAGTCAGCGGCGTGTCAGGCGACTCGTGTCATCAATGCTGCATCAGAGACGGCAAACACGCCTCTCGCAACGTCGATATGGAGCAAGATAGCATGAAACGTACAATCCTTTTCACGACCGCACTGGCAACCACCGTTGGTTTTGTCGCACTAGGCGCCGCCCAAGCATCGGGCAAGTCCGACAACAACGAATACGGAAACGCGTTTCGGAACGCTTACGAGTTCGTCTCAACCAAAATGTCGGACGAGAGCAACACGTACCGCGAACGCAATGAGTACACGCAGCGGAAAGAATACCGCGAACGCGACGAGTACCAAGAGCGGGAAAATGACCGGAACAGCGAAAGCCACGGCGAAGACGGAAGTGATGGCGACAGCGGCGAGGGCAGCGACGACTGATCACAGCGCCGACACTGAGATGCCCCGGAACAGCGCAGCTGCTGTTCCGGGGCGATAATCTGAGGCGTGGTGCATCATCGGCCGAATGGCGACCTACGCCGTCGTTCGGCGGTTCTTCGCCTATTCTTGGCAGGCGACCTTGGTGGGTTGATCAGGATCAATGGAGTGGCGGCGCGGCCATGTGAAACTTGATCTTCGGAAACAGATATCAGGAAAGGACAAAGGTTATGAAACTCGCTATGATTTCAACGTTTGCGCTTGCGATGAGCATCACTGTTCCCAACATGGTTGTGGCGCAGGACCAAACTCAGGACCGCGACCAACTTCAAGATTGCGGTTCCTTGGGGGCAAGCGATTGCGCCGATCTGTTAAGGATTCGAGATCAGCTTAAAGATTGCGATGGTGTGTCATCGGACGCCTGCACCACGCTTTTGCGCGAACATGATCGTTTGCAGGCATGTGCCGACCAAGTTCAGGACAAGGACCAGACCAAGGAGCAGGCCAGAGACTGCGCCCCGGATTCTGCAGGTTCGGGCGGCTCCGGTAACAATTGATTTTCAGCGGTGCCGGTCAGATCGCTGTGATCGGCACTTCTTTCCCTAACACAAAGGTAGAGACCAAGATGCCCAAATACATTTCAATTCGCGGCTTGGTGGCCGCAACCACAGTCATGGCCGCATTGGCAACCGGGACGGTCGTTCTGGCGGATGGTGACTCTGAAAATGACGACATGATGCAGGTCATGCCGTTGGGGTATGGACCCTATGGTAGCGGCGGAATGGGCATGATGGCGCGCCCGGTTGATACAGACGGCGACGGGTTTATCAGTGCGGCTGAGGCATCGACACATGCCAGTGTTGGATTTGCCCAATTTGACGCTGACGGAAGCGGCCAGATCAGCGAAGAGGAGTATATGGACAGCGCACCGTCGTCCATGCCGATGGGGCGCAGGAATGTTGAGCGGCTTTATGTCAACCGCGCCGTGCGATTCAAAGATATGGACGCCGATAGCGATGGAAATGTGACGCTGGCCGAGTTCATGGCAAAGGCGCAGGCCAGTTACGAAGCTGCGGACGCCAACAAAGATGGCAAGGTCACCGTCTGGGAATTCCGTGCGCAACAAAACCCGTTCTGACCGGACGCCCTGTCTGCACCAGCCTTTCCCCTGCTGCGTGGCGATCTCTTGATCTGCCCGCGTAGCGGCGGAATTTCATGCAAAACACGACGTAGCCCAGATTGAAAAAGGAATAATCCCATGTGTGATAACCATATTCCGGAACCGCAGTGCCAACATAACCCAAAGCCAACGGCCATTGGCAGACGCAAGTTCGTCAAACTCGCCGCGCTTGGCGGCGCGGTCAGTCTATATAACGTGATCACCCCATCTGCGGCGCGGGCCGCAACAACCGATGCCCTGCTGCTGAGTTGCATGGATTACCGTCTGATGGATGACATCGTGCGCTACATGGACGGGCGGGGCATGACTGACAAATATGACCATGTTGTCCTCGCGGGGGCGTCGCTTGGGGCGATGACCGATCAGTTCTCGGAATGGGGCAAGACGTTCCGGGATCATCTTCAGGTTGCGATTGACCTGCACCAGATCAAACGGGTCATCATCATGGATCACCGCGATTGCGGCGCTTACAAGACCATCCTCGGCGAGGATTTTGGCAAGGATCCTGCAAAGGAAACGCAGGTCCACACAGAATATCTCACGCTGCTGGCAGCAGAGATCACGACACTTCATCCCGAACTGCAGATGGAAACATTGCTGATGAACCTCGATGGCAGCGTCGAGCCTATCGCGATCTGATTGGGGAGCCTCCGCGATGAAACGTCCAACAACACCCGCGATCAAAGTCTGGGATCCGTTCGTGCGCGTCTTCCATTGGTCTCTCGTCATGGCCTTTCTGGTCGCCTACTTCATCGAACCAGAAGACAGCACCTTGGCGGTTCATGTCTGGGCCGGATATGTTGTCGGCGGACTGATTGTCCTTCGCATTATCTGGGGGTTTGTGGGGGCTCCGCACGCGAGATTTAGCGATTTCCTGTTCGGTCCTTTTACCGCATTTCGGTATCTGCTGAGTTTGTTGGGCGGTCGTTCAAAACGCTACCTTGGCCACAGTCCCGCAGGGGCGTGGATGGTCTTTGGGCTACTCACAGCGCTGTTGATCACAGTTCTGAGCGCGATGGCAGTTTATGCTCAGGATGAGAACAAAGGGCCGCTGGCAGCTATATTCGCCTCTTCGGGCGATATGCCGAGCGGGTTTTCCATCGTGACTCCGGCCCGTGCGGATGTCGGTGAGGAGGATGACGACGATGAAGGTATGCGGGGCGAAGGGGGCCAAGGTGAGACGTTCAAGGACCTGCACGAAGTGGTCGCCAATCTTACTCTGATCCTTGCTTTGTTGCACATCGGCGGCGTTTTCCTTGCGAGCTTTGTCCACAGAGAAAATCTGGTTCGTTCGATGGTGACGGGTCGAAAGAGACCGGAGTAGGCGTTTGGCCAGGTCAGGCGTTAATAAGACCGCCTGCCAATTGAGATCATTCCGCAGACCTGCCGGTCCATTTGGTTCTCGGCAGGGTCAGCCCTGTCTTTCCATTCGGTAAGGGGGCAGCGCCGCACACGAAACTCCACTCAGCAAAGCGTTTCTGCCCACTGTTATGTTGATCAGCCCCACCTGAGTGGTCCAGAGTGATTGTTAGGGCAGGATTGGCCTGCGCTCCATCGTGACGATACTTTCGGGCGCGGGCGGCCGGTATCGTTCGATCAGGATCTGTGCCGCGCGCGGCGTCGAGAAGACCCCACCGTTCAGCAACGCGTCCCGGAACCGAGCATTGAAGCTCTCGCAGGAGCCGTTTTCCCAAGTGATCCTGATGCGATGAAGACCGTTTTGGCGCCATTGTTTGACCTTATGACCTCAGGCGGGCCGCGTGAGGCCTGAACAGATCGCTCAAGGCGTCGACCATGTTGACGGATTTAAGCTTGCGTTTGACACGGATAACCAGCGCCTCCTTCGTGTACGCGTCACTCGCCTATGGCTCGACAGTGGCTTGTTCGCAAGCCACGAGAGGGTCGCTTCGGAACTTGCCGCGCCCTTCACTCTCGGTATTTGGCAACAAACTCCGCCGCCGAGAGCGTGCGGAAATCGGCGAGCGCGTCGCGCAAGCGCGCATGGTCCCAGTCCCACCACGCAAGCGCGAGCAGATCTTGCACGACGTCTTCGGGAAAGCGCAGCCGCAGTCGTGTTGCTGGCACGCCTGCCACGATCGTGAAGGGGGCTACGTCTTTGGTTACCACCGCGCCAGCGGCCACGATGGCCCCGACACCGATACTCACCTCGGGCTTGATGATCGCACCATGCCCGATCCAGCAATCAGCGCCCAGCGTGGTTCGACGCGCGGCGCGCTGATCGAAAAAGTCCTTCCAATCCGGCTCATCATCGAAATAGGACCGCGAACGATAGAGGAAATGGTGCTGCGCCGCGTTGCGCCACGGGTGATCGGTCGGGCCGATCCGGGTGAACGCCGCGATATTGGCAAATTTCCCGACGCTGGTATTGGCAATGTCGGCAAAGCGGTCGGCATAAGCGTAGTCACCGAAACTCGAATTGAGAACGCGGCACCCCCGACCCAATTCGCAATAGCGGCCGAAGGTCGAATTCTCCACCTCGCAATCGGCGGATATTTGGGGCGTGTCGGGGGATAGCTTGGGCATGGGAACCTCGGGTCGGGTGGGGTTAAAAAGCGTGGAGAGGACCGTTGGAATATAGAAATCTATCGGTGCGGGCAGCGTCGAAACTGGCGCTTGCCTGTCCAAGGGGGGGCGTAAAGCTCACGCTTGGCATCGCTTCATCCTTTGATGAAACGCCGCCGGATCCAGCCGGACACGCTATCCATGGCCATGACCGTCAGAACGATCAGGATCACATAATAGCAAACCTCTTCCCAGTCCTTTTGGGTCAGGATCGCTTGTGTCAGCAACAACCCGATCCCGCCCCCCACCAAAGCGCCGATCACGGTGGCCGAGCGGGTGTTGGATTCGAGGTAATACAGAAGCTGTGAGAGGATCACCGGCGCAAGCTGCGGGAGCACCCCAAAGCGCGCACGTTGCAGCGCGTTGGCCCCGGTCGACCCGACGCCCTCAACCTGCTTGTCATCGATGTTTTCGAGCGCTTCGGAAAACATTTTTCCGAAAGTGCCGGTATCGGTCATCAAAATCGCAAGCGATCCGGTCAGGGGGCCGGGGCCAAATGCGCGCGACAAGATCACCGTCCAGATCAACCCATCCACCCCGCGCAAAAAGTCGAAAACGCGTCGCAGGCTTAGCCGAAGTGCGACGAGCGGGGTAAAGTTGGTGGCCGCCAGAAAGGCCAGCGGCAGCGCGATCATGCCCGCCCCCATCGTGCCCAGAAATGCCATCAGCACGGTCTCGCAGAGCGCCCAGAAGACGTCGCCATGATGCCAGACCTTATTGTTCCAAAAATCGCCAAACATCGCAGACAGGTTCGACATCTCGGGGTTCACCCGCTTGCCCGAAATGGCCAGTTTCGCAAGCTCGACGACTGACTTACCCGAGAACGGGCTGTCGAGCGTGAAAAAGAACATCTCCCAGCCGGGGAAGTAGCGAAAGGTCTCGGTTCTGCTTGGTGTCATCGAGAACCGCCAGTCGCCGCGATCCATCGACACCCGGTTGCGCGCCGCCGAGATCCAGTCGGGCATGGCGCGGCCCTCGGGCAGCGTAAGCAGGACATGCCGTCCCTGTAATGCGAGCTGGATCATGCCAAAATCGGGCACGTCGACCTGTGCTGCCTTGGACGTGTAGGTGACATGCGCGCCATGGGGCAATGTGATCTGCGTGAGAGAGCCGTCGCGCGCCACCCAATCGGGCGGCGCGTCTGCAAGATAGGTGCCACGGCGCTCTCCCTCGATCGCGACGGTAACCTTGTCGGAGCGGTTGTCGCGCGTGACATGCGTCTTGTAGGACCAGAAATCGCCAAGCAGCACGGCGGCGTTTTCGGGGCGCGCCTTGGCGGCCAGACCGGGAATGTCAAAGGCGAAAAAGACATAGACCAGATAGGCCAGAACTGCGGCGATCCCTGCAAAGGACCGGAGCCGCCGCGCCCGGAAAACCTGATCAAGCCCTGCCAGAGCAAGGCCGCTGGGTTGGTCGGTGCTCAACAGGCTCATATCCGGCCCTCCGTGGCCTTTGCGCCCCGTACCAGTCGCCCGCGCGCCCGGTCCGAGATGTGATCAACAATCACGATGGTTGCGAAGAGCAACGCAAAGATCGCAACCACAGCGTCATAGCGACCTTGTCCCCATTGCAGCGCGGTCTTGAGATCATAACCGATCCCGCCCGCGCCCACGAAACCTAGGATTGCCGAGGCGCGGATATTGATCTCAAAGCGCAGCAGCGCGTAGGACGACCAGTTCGGTGCCACCTGCGGCAAAACCCCGAACCACATACGCTGCACCCAGCCAGCCCCGGTCGAGGCCAACCCTTCAACCGGTTTGAGATCGGCATTCTCGGCAACCTCGGAAAACAGCTTGCCTAGCGCGCCGGTGGTATGCAGCGCGATCGCCGCCATTGCAGGCACCGGCCCACCGCCCAGCAGATAAATCAGCACCAGTGCGACGACGATTTCCGGCAAGGCGCGCATCACATCCATGGTGCGGCGAAAGAGGGGAATGGCGCGCGGCCAAGGTGCAAGCCCATGCGTTGAGACAAGTGCCAGCACCACCGCGCCCAACCCGCCCAGAACGATCGCAAGCGCCGCAATATTGAGCGTTTCAAACAGCGACGGCAAATACCGCCAAAGCAATTCGGGAAACCGGCGCCATTTGGTGATGGCTTCGGAAAATATCTCGCTTGGGAAATCGAAAAAACGATGCAGCCCCGCAAAGAAGCCACCCGCGTTGCGTGCATCCGCCGTGCGAAAGCCCGACACCATAAGCGCCACGAAGATCGTCAAGATAATTGCGCTGTAAAGACGCTTGCGACGCACCAGTGCAAGATAGTCTTGGCGCGATAGGGTCGTGGCGTTGGTTTCGGTCATGGGCTTTCCAAAAACAATGGGGCCGGCGAGGTGTCCCGCCGGCCCACAGGGGGCAGGGCTTACGAGCCCTGTTCGATCTTGGCTTTGCGCACGTCGATGATGGAGTCGTAATAGGACGGGTCAATCTTGACGAAGCCTGCCGACTCGCCGCCAGCCGCGTTATAGAGGCACTCGCTATCCTTGTCCTTGAGCGTCAGCATGACCTGTTCGGCCTTTTGCTTGATGTCCTCGGGCAGGGCATTGCGAATGACCAACGGGCCATTCGGGATCGGCTTGGAGCGCCAGATTTCGACGATATTGTTCATGTCGATCAGGCCGGAATCGACGGCCTTGCGCAGGGCTCCGTTATTGTAGCCGTCTTCCCAGTTGCCCTGTCCATCGGCCCAGGTCACGCCAGCGTCGATATCGCCATTGTTGACCGCGACGATGGTCTGCTCGTGACCGCCGGTGAATTTCACCTCGCCGAAATAGTCACCCGATTTCATCGAATGGCCCGTTTGCTTGGGAATTTCGACCGAAGGGATCAAATAGCCCGAGGTCGAATTCGGATCGCCAAAGCCAAAGCTATGGCCCTTCATGTCGTCAAGCGACTTGATGCCCGTGTCTTTGCGCGTAAAGCCCACCGAATAGTAGACAAACGAGCCGTCAGGGTTGGCCGTCGTCGCAAAAGGTGTCACCGCACCCGGATCATCCAGTGCGATCTTGGCATAGCCCGAAGCACCCAGAATCGCGAAGTCGATCGTGCCGCCGATCAGGCCCTGCAACACGCCGTCATAATCGGCCGGGGTGAACAATTTGACCGGCACGCCCAAGGCGTCGGACATGTAGTCCACCAGACATTGGTTGTTGGCGATACGGTCTTGCGCGTTCTCGCCGCCCAGGATGCCGATGTTGAATTGTTTGATCTCTTGAGCCTGCACCGCGCCCGCAAGGGCGGTGGTCGCGGCCAGAATGGCAAGCAGCTGTTTCATGGTCGTTCCCTTTGGTTTGAATGGCCCGGCAGCCGGGCCGATGGTTACTCAACCGTCCAACATGGCGGCTGCGTATTCGCGGTCATCCCCCAGCGCCTCGATTGCCGTTGAGGTGGCGGATTCAGAAAAACTGGCGTCAGCGCCGTAGATATCGCGCGCGACTCCGGTGGTGAGTTGGTCGGGGCGACCGTCAAAGACCACGCGCCCGTCGCGCATGCCGATGACGCGGTCGCAATAGCGACGCGCAGTGTCGAGCGTGTGCAGGTTGGCTACGACCATTCGACCGTCTTCGACCTGGATCCGTTTGAGCGCATCCATCACCACTTGGGCGTTCATCGGATCAAGCGAGGCAATAGGCTCGTCGGCGAGAATGATCTGGGGGTCTTGCATCAAGGCGCGCGCAATCGCGACGCGCTGCTGTTGGCCACCCGACAGCGCCTCGGCGCGCTTTGTGGCCTGTTCGGCAATGCCAAGCCGTTCGAGGATTTCGAGGGCGCGACGAATATCGGCCGCGCTCCAGAGATTGAGCAGGCTCGATAGCGTCGAACGCTGCCCCAATAGCCCGTGCAACACGTTTGAGACGACATCCATCCGCGCCACGAGGTTGAACTGCTGAAACACCATCGCGCAATTGGTTTGCCACTGGCGCTTTTCGCGCCCCTTGAGCGAAAGAACATCGGTTCCGTCAAACATGACATTGCCCGTAGTGGCATCACCAAGACGGTTGATCATGCGCAACAGCGTCGATTTACCAGCCCCCGAGCGTCCGATGACACCGACAAAACCGGGGCCTTCCAGCGTCAGAGAAACAGTTTCAACCGCTGCCTTCTGGCCAAAAAACTTACTGACGTTGCGGAGTTCAAGTTTCATGTTTCCACCCATGCAATGAGGGGGGAAGTAGACCGCGCATGTGACGGATCTGTTACCGAATGACGACGCGTTTGTGATAATCCGAGAGCGAGGTGGGGCGGCGGTTCAGCGTTGCATGGCGCTTGGGCGACAGTCGTGCGACCTGTTGGCTCTTTGGCTAGTTTTTATACGGATGATAGCCGTCGGTGAGGGTGTTTAAAAAAGCGATGATGTCGGCTTGCTCGGTCTTGCTCAAAGCGGGCGCATCACCGCGTTTCCGCCCGAAGGGCGCATCAGTGACATCAATATTGCTGTGATAGCGACGGGGCAGGTCATTGAAAATCTGAACCTTGCCGGACTTCACTGGATAGATTGCTTGTGGGTCGCTATCGCGCCTTGCGTAGAAATCCAACACATCTTGTAGGCTGGTATAAACCCCGTTGTGAAAGAAAACATGCCGGGTCGCGACATTGCGCAGCGTCGGCGTTTTGAACAAGCCGCAATAAGATGTTTGTCTGGACGTTGCATCATGGCGCATCGGCCCGCACAGACCAAGGTCATGCCAATTCGGATCCGCATTGGCGGGGATCCTGGAATTGCGCGGCACCCCGAGCGCTTCATATTCGAAATCGGTAAAAAGGGGCGGTGTGCCGTCTTTTGCTGTCGTGTCGAGATGGCAGGCCGCGCAATTGCCCTTTGTGGGATCGTTAAACAATGCCAGCCCGCGCGCCTCTGCTGGGCTAAGACGAGCGTGGCCGGAAAGATAGGCGTCGAATTTGCTTGAAAAGGCGTGAAACGAAGGGTCCTCGATCTGATAACGGGCAAGCGCAAAGGCGGCCTCTGAAATCAGCATCGGCTCGTCGCTCAGCACATTTGCACCAAACAGGGCAGCGAGGCGCGCGCCATAGCGCGTCCGCAAGACCTGAGCGAGCGCGGGGCGAGTATTGGCCATCTCGAAAGATGTAAAAAACGGGCCTTCGGCTTGATCCTCAAGCGTGTCGGCCCGCCCGTCCCAGAACAGCCCACCGCGGGGAACGGGTGCGCCCAGCGTCGTCTGCCCCGCTAATTTCTTGGGCGCTGAGGGCAAATGCCCCAATGACGCGGGTGCGCTGGCATCTGCGTTCTGGCCCTGCGCGGCGACCAGTTCGGGCGAGGCCTCATTTTGTTCCAATGAGGGATCTTGCGGCCCGATGGTGAAGGCTGGGGTGAGAAATTTGTAGCTGAGCGTTGGCACCGCGCGCCGCCCAACCCGGTCAAGATGTGCGCCCCCCGGAACGACTGGGGCAGTTCCATCAGGGCCATAATGATTGCGCGGATCGTGACAGGACGCACAGGACAAACGGCCACTTGCGGATAGCGCGGTATCGCTGAACATGTCGCGCCCGATCATCGCCACGGCGCTGAGGGGGTGCGTCAGCGGGGCGGGCTTGGGGGCCGCAATGGCGGGCAGGTTTGCGCCATAGGCGAGATTGCGCCCCCCTGAGAGGGGCAAAAAGACGCTGGCTAGCACGAGGCCAGCCAGCGCTACAGTAAGGATGCGCCTTTGGGGGAAGATCCTGGGAGTGATCGACATGCGCATCCCTATCTCCTTACGAGTGAACCGGTTCGCCCGTTTTGGGATCAAGGATCAACGGCTTGGCCGCGCCCTTGGCCCAGTCAAACATCGCGTCGATCGAGCCTGAGGCCGCATCGAACGATCCTGCGCCAAGGCGCGACCCACCCATCCAGTTATCCTCGATAAAGCGCAGGACCGAGGTTTGATCGGTCAGCGTATGATCGACATGGTTTGCTTTGGCATAAGGCGAGATCACGAGGAACGGTTGGCGCGTGCCATACCCGCAACGACCCTGCGCCGGTTTGCCGTTGACGCCCGGAAGCGCTACGCCCGTGGTGCCGCAACGATCGCCATTGAGCACGTCATAGCCTTTGAGAGGGATATTCGAGGGGTTGATGACGGCCGCCGCGTGATCATACCAGCCATCAGAGTCATCATAGAGAACGATGATCGCGGTATCGTTCCAGAATTTCGACTTCCCGACAGCGTTCACTGCCCGCACGATGAAATTCTGACCATCAAGCGGGTCCGAATAGCCCGCATGACCATCCTCAAAGCCCGATGCCTTGAGGAAGCTGACCGCAGGCAAATTGCCCGCCTTGAGCGCGCCATACCAGTCAGTGATATCATATTGGTGGTTCGCGCCGCCATCCTGCGAGGTGCCAACCGCCGCGAGCGAAGACGGGCGTTTATGCGTTGGGTTTGCCGTTGAGGGGTAATACTGGAAGGGCTGGTGATGTGGGATATAGTCCACGATGCTGACATGGGTGACGTCCGAGGTCGTCTTGCGGTCGCATCCGGTGGTGCCGTTCGCATTGGTTTGGCTCAGATCGAAGCCACCCTCGAACCAGCCCCAAGTGAGGTTGCGCGCGTTCAGCATGTCTCCGATATTGGGCCCGCTCATCAAGGTGGTCTTGCCTTTGGAGCAGACGTCTCCTGTCGGATCGAGGTCGGAAATCATCGTCCAGCCGCCATTGCCGTCAGGAACCACACGGCCTTTGTCATAAGTTCCGTCCGCTTCAAGTTCGCGCCCCGGCGGCAGGATCGCACCATTGGTCTGCCCGGAAACAAGGTTGATCGCGCCCGGGGTCGACGGGCCAAAGGTGGTCGAGAAAGCATTGTCATTCATCGAGAAGCTTTGGGCATAGTTCCAAAGTGCGGTAACAGTGTTGCCATCGTAATACCCCATCACCTGACCCTTGGTGCCAAACGATCCGGCCCCCCCCTTTGAGCCGCGTCCGGTATTGGCGGGGAAAAGATCCATCCGGCCATCGTCAAAGGCGGCCTGTTCGGCGGTGTAGCCATGGTTCTGGTCCGCCGAGGCGGCTTGGGTGCGATCCAGACGGAACGGGGCAGCGGCATCTGCGCCATTCTTTGCGTTTGATCTGTTGGGATTGGCCTGCAGCAAACCTGCCGAGGTCAGCGTATTGACCTGTGGCGTATCCGCTTTGGCCGTGAATGCTGGCTCTCCGTCGGGATTTGCGGCCTTGGGATAGGTTCCGAAATAGTGGTCAAACGAGACGTTTTCCTGGAAGATCACCACGAGGTGCTTAATCGGTGTAGCGGTGTTGGTGGCGTCGCCCGCTTGTGCAGACGCAGCGGCGCAGGCCAATGCGAGCGCACCGAGGCACACCGTTGAACGGAATTTGGTGGTCATGGACTTTCCCTCATATTTGGCAGCCTGCCGCTTGAATGGCGACTTCGGGCATGACCGTTCGCTAGGGGAGGGATTTGACAGTTCCGTGACGCCTTTCATCACAAGGCCTCACGGCTGGGTGAGGCGGCTGCCTACTCACAAAGATGCGTTCATCAAGTGAGTATTTGGTGATTGAAATGGCGCAGGCTCTGTAGAGATGCCGTTATCCGCGGGACATTTCCCTTAGCCTCCCGGTTTTCGCAGCCGCATCTTTGGTGGCCTCACCCGCCGACTTTGCAGGTTTACGTTTGAAATATAGCGTCCTGTGTCGCCAATTCGGTTTCGCGCCAGTCGCCCGTGAGTGGGGTGAACAGATATGGTGTGGTATTGGCGGGGGTAGGGCCGTGCGCGGAGCCGCAGGTCAGGTGACGTGCTGCACGAATGACGCCGGAATGCGCGACCAGAACGGGCAGGGCGCCTGCCGCCTCAGCTTGGGCCTGCGTGATCGCGGCCGCGACACGCGCGATCATGTCGGCCCAGGGCTCACCCTTGTCGGGAGTGGCCTCTCGCGGTGGTGCCTCGGCAAGGGGGCGCCCCTCGAAGACGCCCCAATCGCGTTCGCGCAGCCCGTCCAGCGTGATCAACGGACGTTGTGGAAACGCCAGCTGCGCGGTCAGTTGGGCACGTTGCTGCGGGCTGACGAACAGGACGATTTCCTCGGGCCACTCCCGGTCTGACAAGGAGTGCGCGGCGCGCTGCCCCGCCTGTGTCAACTGCGCCTCGATCCGACCTGCGATCCATCCCTCGCGGTTTGCATTGGTCTCACCGTGACGGATCACGACGAAGGGCAGGTCTGGCAGGGTCATAGCGGGCATCTTTCATTGAGCAGGATTTCGGCCGGGAAGCGTGGCTCAAGCAGGTATTGCTCGGGCTGGGCGCAGAATAACGGGGCTGCGCGGCGCGCGCCAAGGTGGCGGATCATTTCGATCTGGTCCGAAAGCGGAGGGTGCACATTCCATCGCAAGAACCGCCCGCCCTGTGCTGCAATCGCGCGTGCATGTGCCGTCATATGCCCGGTGAAAACGACGATCGCATCCTGACCAAGCCGACCTGCCTCATGCCAGTCGCGCACGATTTTCTGCGCCATGCCACCATCGGCATTGGGCGTGTCGCAAAGCAGAAACTGCGCCGATTTGTCAAAGCCACGGGTCAAAAGCGGTGCGAGCGCTGCGGATTGTGGGGACAGGCTGCCGCTTTGGATCCCATCCTCAATTGCTTCGCGGCAGGTGTCATCGAAAGAGACGTCGCCGTGGCGCATCAAGTGCAGCGCCAATTCCCCCGCGCGCCCCGATGGCGGCACAGGGAACAGGAACTGCCGCGCGTCAGTTTGCGCCAGCATCTCGTCCAGCGCGGTGCGACGGGCGGTCTGGGGAACATCATCGAGTTGATAAGAGGCGTCAATCAGCGCGGTTGCGGCAGGGGGCGGCGGGTCAAAGGCAAACCAGGTGCTTTCTTGCGACCAATCGCCGGAAAAGAACAGCCCGTCGCCCAGATCGAAATGAAACCAGACCCCGCCCAAAGCGTGACCATTGCGCCCGGTCGTGACCGTCACGCCAGCAACCCGCGTCTGCCCCGTCTCGGGCACGAGCACCAGATCGGCCCCCGGCGGCAGGGCGCGCGCGGTTTGCGCGGTGCAATGGATCGGCAGACCCGCAGCAATCGCATGCGCGGCCCCGCCGATGTGATCGATGTGGTCGTGAGAGATGAAGACACGGTCGGCCCCGTCCAGCCATTCGGGATGGAATGGTGAGGTTGCCTCGGGTCCGACACCGACGTCGAGAACCCAAATTTCGCGCCCGGTCCAGAGCCGGATGCAGGCGGGGCCTTTTTCGCCAAGCCCTGAGAGGACCTCGACCCAAGCGGTGGTTGTTGAGACCTGATCACGCATCGGCCAGCGCCTTTTGCAAAACGACGTCGCCGTCGGGATCACGAAACGCCCAGAGATCGTGCAGCCTGACGCCGACCGTTTCACCAATCGCGGCGCGCTGGGCGCAGAAGGCCACCAGCGTCTCGCCCGCCGCATCCATCTCCAGCCGAAAACGCCCCCCCAGATAGGTGCAACTGGTCACGCGGGCGCGCAGCGGGGCGTCATCGGCCAATGTGATCGACTCGGGGCGGATGCTGACATGGCTCGGCTCGGGGGCGGCGCTGCGCGACACGACATCCTGACCCAGCACGTTCAACACAAGGCCCGCGCGCTCGGCCCGTCCGGTTATGCGGGCCGAGACCACCGCGCCATCGCCGACAAACCCCGCCACAAAGCAATCGGCGGGCTCGCGATACAGAGTCTCGGGCGCCGCGAATTGGCGGATTTTCCCCGCATTCATCACCGCCACCCGATCGGCCAGCGCCAGCGCTTCGCCCTGATCATGGGTCACATAAAGCATGGTCGCGCCCGTGCGACGGTGAAACAGTCTGAACACGTCCTGCATCGAGGCCCGCAGCGCCAGATCGAGATTGGCGAGCGGCTCGTCCAGCAGAACCGCGCGCGGTTCGAACACAAGGCAGCGCGCCAGTGCGACCCGTTGCCGCTGCCCGCCCGACAATTGCGACGGCATCCGGTCGGCAAACGCGCCAAGCCCGGTGAGGGCCAGCGCATCGGCCACGCGGGCCTGACGTGCTGCGCGGGGAATGCGGCGCACCTCAAGCGGGTAGGCGACATTGTCGAACACCGATTTATGCGGCCACAGCGCGTAGGATTGGAACACGATCCCGATCTCGCGATCCTCGGGCGACACGAAGCGCCCGGCACCGACGACCGTTTCGCCCCCGACCCGGATCTCACCGGCGCTGGGGTGTTCAAACCCGGCGGTCAGGCGCAGCAGGGTGGTCTTGCCACATCCCGAAGGGCCAAGCAGCGCCACGAACTCGCCCGAGGCGATCTGCGCATTGATCGCATCCAGCGCAGGCGCGCCGCCAAACGTCTTGGATAGGTTGGAAAATGTCAGCTCTGCCATGGGATGACCCCTTTCGGAAAACGGCGCGCCCCGGCTTGCACCAGCCCCATGAGCGCAATGATCAGACAGACGATCGACATCGCCAGAGCCGAGGCCATGACCGTCTCGCCGCTGTCTTCGAGATTGTAGATGACCACGCCCAGCGTTTCGGTCCCCGATGACCACAGCAGGGCCGAAACGGTCAGTTCGTTCACCGCCGTCAGGAACACAAGGATCGCGCCAGCCGCTGCCGAGGGTGCCGCAAGCGGCAGGACGATGTCGCGCAACCGCCGCCCCAGATGCGCACCAACGCTGGCTGCGGCCTCTTCCATCGCGGGATCAAGCTGGGCGATGCTGGCTTGGATCGGGCGCAACATGACGACGAAGAACCGCGCGAGATAGGCCATCAAGATGATCCAGATCGTGCCGTAAAGCGTCAGATCGGTGAAGGGCAGGTTGATGAAGGTCAGAATGCAGGCAATCGACAGCACGACGCCGGGAAGCGCGTAGGGCAGGTCGATCAGCGCATCGAGAATCTGGCTGAAGCGATTGGCGCGGCGCTCCATCAGCCAGGCGAGGGGCAGGCAGATCGCCAGCAGGATCGCCGCCGCCGTGATCGCGAGAAACAGGGAGTTGGCATAGGCGCGCCGGGTGACGGGCTGCACGAACAGGACCTCGATCCACGCTTTGAGCGTGGCAGTGTGGAAGGTCAGGGGCACGCCATAGGCCGGGATCAGCGAAGTCGCCAAAAGCGCAAGCAGCGGCAGCGCGAGGATCGCAAAGATAAAGACCCACATCGCGATCTCGACCGGCAATCGCGCCCGCCCAAGCGACAGCGCAAGCGGCGCGCCAGACAGGCCGACCAGCCCGAAGCCCTGACGCTTCAGCACGAGACGGCTTAGCAAAACACCAAGGATCGCCACCGCGCCGATCAGCAGCGACAGCACAGCGACTTCGGACAGAACCGAGGGCCCCATGCTGACAAGGCGTTGATAGATCAGGGTCGGCAGCGTTGCGTAGCCCGCCGGAATGCCCAGCATCGCGGGAATGCCGAAATTGCCCAAGGCGGTGACAAAGGCCATCGCGCCACCCGCGATCAGCGATGGCATCGACAGCGGCAACACCGTCTGCGCCCAGACCCGCACCGGCCCCGCGCCCGACATGCGCGCCGCCTCGACCAGCTCGGCGGGGATCATGCGCAGCCCCGCGCGCAAGGTCAGAAACACCAGCGAAGCATGCTGAATCCCCAGCAGCAAGATGATGCCGCCTGCAGAATGCAGCGGCTGCGGGCTGCCCAAGGGTGGCGCAAGGCCCAGCATCTTCAGGATCGTCGAGGATGGCCCGGCCATCTGCATCCACGCCAGCGCGGTAATCTGGGGCGGGATCATCATCGGGATCATCAGGCAGAACACCAGCGCCCCCTTGCCGCGTATATCGGTCAGCGCCACGAGAAAGGCAAAGCCCGCCCCGATCAACACCGAAAGAAGCGTGCCGCCGCCCGCTGTGATCAGCGAATGGCGCAGCGCGGTGGCGGTGGAGGGGCGCGCAAGCACGCTTGTGAGGTGGTCCGTGGTCAGCCCGTCGCCAAAGCCGATCCCCTCCAGCAGCAGTCGCAGAACCGGCCCGAGCGCGATCAGTGCGACGGGCAGCAGCAACAAAGGCAACAGCCGGTCCAGGGACCGGCTGCCACCGCTTGCAGTCGTGGCTTTGCTCATTGGACGCCGAAGATCTTTGCGAACCGCGCCTTGTTGGCATCGCTATCGGCCAGCGCCTTGGCGGGGTCGAAATCCATCAGCTTGATATCCTTGCGCGCGGGGAAGCCTTCGGGGCTTGCCACACCGTTGCGCGCGGGGATGTAGCCCATTTTGGCCACCAGTTTCTGGCCGTCTTCACTTAGCAGGAAGTCGACGAATTTCTGCGCGGCATCCATGTGCTTGGTGCCAGCCATGATTGCCACCGGCTCGGTGACGTAGGAAACGCCTTCTTTGGGAAAGACGAAATCGACCGGCGAGCCTTGGGCCTTCGCGCGCAACGCCAAGAAATCGACGAGGACACCGTAGGGCTTTTCGCCAGAGGCCACGGCCTTGAACGTGCCGCCATTGCCACCCTCGGCGCGCGTCTTATTTGCCGCCAGCGCCTCGTAATATTCCCAACCCAGCCCCTTGGTGTTGGTCAGGGTTGCGAGATGGATCAGCGCGGCCCCGGAATATAGCGGCGAGGGCATGGCCACGAGATTGGCCATTTCCGGCTTGGCAAGATCAGCCCAAGAGGTCGGCACGCTCGGCGCGCCCGTATTGTAGACGATCCCGGTCGTGATCAGCTTGGTCGAGTGGTAATAGCCATCCGCGCTGTAAAGCGCCGGGTCGTAAGCGGTTTCTTCGGGCGAAGCATAAGCCGCAAGCTGACCCGCCTGCGCCATGCCCTCCAGCGTTACCGTGTCTGCGATCAGCAAGACATCGGCCTGCGGCTGGCCTGCCTCCAACTCGGCGGCGACGCGGGCCATCAGCTTGGTCGTGCCATCGCGCACCCATTCGACATCGATGCCGGGGTTTGCTGCGGAGAACGCATCAACGGTTTGTTGCGCATCCGCATTGGGCTGCGAGGTATAGAGCGTCAGGGTCTCGGCACCGGCAAGCGAGGGCAGGGCCACGGCAATGACGGCGGCCAGAAGGAAACGGGACATCAGCTATCTCCAGATAGGTCGGGTTGCGTTCGAAAGGGTGTGTGCTGCCCTTTTCACGGCTCCCTAACGGGTTCGTGTGACAGTTCTGTTAAGTTTCGTTAAGGAACTTGCGCCCAGGATCGGCCACCGCCTCGGTGAGTGTTGAGGGTGAGTTGCATCGCCATGCTCGGCGCGCTTATCACCACGGCGCGCTCTTTCCTGCGTCAAGCGGCGCGCCATCGCACTGCCCACCACGCCCGCACCGAGAATGGCGACATCAAAGCCTTGTTCATCGATACCGGCTTGATGACGCTGATCTTTGTCGAGGCGATTGCCAGCGCCCATACTGGCAGCCGGGCGTTTCTGTTGGGGGGCAAATTCAGCGGCGATAATAGCCAGGCCGTGGGATCGATGGGCTGACTCAGATCCGCGCCTTTCGGGCCGATCACGCGGTTCTCACGATGGGCACGCTTGACGCGCGCAGCGGGGCGATGGATTACACTCTCGAAGAGGCGCAGATCGCACGCGCGATGATTGAGCAATCCAATTGCGTGATGGTCTTGGCTGCCAGCTGGAAATTTGCGGCCCTCGCGTCATTTTCGGTATGCCCGGTTAGCAAGATCGACCGTCTGGTGACCGAGGCCGCGCCCCCTCAAGAGACGCGCGCGGTGTTCGAGACGGCGGGCGGGATGCTGGTTTTGCCGCGTTGAGCGCTATGTAATGTGAAGCCCCGATCACAAGAGGGGGCAGAGAGGACGCAATTTGGACCACCCTAATATCCCGATGTTTTTCCTGCATATCGCGGGGGCGGCAGCACTGTTGATCTGGTCGGTGCGTCTGGTGCGCACTGGGGTCGAGCGCGCGTTCTCATTGCAATTGCGTCGCTGGCTGCGCTGGTCGGCGGGCAGTCGGGTGCTGGCGGCGGCGTCGGGGATGAGCACGGCGATCTTGCTGCAAAGCTCGACGGCGGTGGCGCTTCTTGTGTCCAATTTCGTTGCGCGCGGCACGATTGCGGTGGCGGTGGGATTGGCGATTTTGCTGGGTGCGGATGTGGGCTCGGCGATCGTGGCGCAGCTCTTGCTGTTGCGCCAAACCTTCTTGCTGCCGCTGCTGTTGCTGGTTGGGGTTGCGATGTTCCTGCGCGGCCATCAGCGCCGCATCCGCCAGACCGGGCGTATCCTAATCGGGCTGGCTTTGATCTTTGTCTCGCTGGCGATGATCCGCGAGGCCACGACGCCGCTGGTGGACAGTCAGGGGGCGGCGAATGTGATGGCCTATCTGGCGCGCGATACGGTGACGGCCTTTGTGATTGGCGCGGTGTTTGCT
The DNA here is from genome assembly GCF_040892615.1 of Thioclava arctica. Taxonomy (NCBI): domain Bacteria; kingdom Pseudomonadati; phylum Pseudomonadota; class Alphaproteobacteria; order Rhodobacterales; family Paracoccaceae; genus Thioclava; species Thioclava arctica. The sequence continues at coordinate 55,586 of NZ_JBFRYC010000007.1, read as the reverse complement.
TGGGTCGTGCATTCCAGCGTGGCGGCGGTGTTGCTGTTCGTGACGCTGGTGTCGCAAGGCCTGTTGCCCCCCGAAGCGGCGGTGGCGATGGTTCTGGGGGCCAATATGGGCGGCACGTTCATCGCTTTCATGCTGACCTTGACCGCCCCGATTGAGCCGCGCCGCATGATCGTTGCGAATTTCGTGTTGCGCGGCGGCGGGGCGGTGATGTTATTGGCGCTGATCAGCAGGCTGTCCTTGCCGCTTGACTGGCTGGGCCATAGCCCGGCGCAGCAGATCATCAATTTGCATCTGGCGTTCAACATCGGTCTGGCGCTGTTGGCGCTGCCGTTGACCGGGGTGGTGACGCGGCTGGCAGGCACGCTGATGCCCCCGCGTATGGACCCAAGCGCCGGGATCGGCCCCACCAGCGCGCTGGACCCGGCAGCGCTTGCTAGCCCCGAGCGCGCGCTGACCTGTGCGGCGCGCGAGGTGATGCATATGGGCGAGACCGCCGAGGCGATGCTGCGCGCGGTTCCGGCGCTGTTTGTGCAATGGGATGACGTGCTTGCCGCGCGCATGGTGACGGATGAAAACCACGCCAACAAAACCTTGATGGAGGTGAAGCTGTATCTTGCCAAGCTCAACCAGGCCGCGCTGAGCGATGAGACCAGCACGCGCTCGATGGAGCTGTCGAGCAATGCCGCAAACCTGTCTGCCGCGGCCGAGATGATCTCGCGCAACATGGTCTCTCTGGCGCGCCGTCTTGATAGCGAAGGGGTGCGCTTTTCCGAGCAGGGCTGGAAAGAGATCTGCGATTTTCATGACCGGGTGTTGGCCAATGTGCAGCTTGCGCTTAGCGTGATGATGACGCAAAACCCCGATGAGGCGCGCGAGTTGGTCGAGGAAAAAGACGACATCCGCGCGCTCGAACAACGCCTGCAGCGCGCGCATCTGATGCGTCTGCATGAGGGCGCGGGCGAAAGCATTGAAACCAGCAATATCCATCAGGAAACGCTGCGTGCGCTTAAGCAGGTCAATACCTCGTTCGCGACCGTCGCCACGCCGATCCTGTCGGAAACCGGCGATTTGCTAAGCAGCCGTCTGGCGCATCGCAATTAGGCGCTGCGCCAGCGGGCAGTTGGCTTGACGCAGACGGGGCGATGACGGCTAAATGCCTTCAGTCCAGTTTCGTTCGCATTTAGGTCCAGTATGACAGTCCCTGCCGAGACCTTCTTCCTTGCGCCCGATCAAAGCGGCACGCTGCAACAGCGCATTCAGCAGATGGTCGCCGAGGGCATTCTTGAGGGGCGCTTTCGCGCGGGCGACAAGCTGCCCTCAAGCCGTAAACTCGCCGTGCATCTGGGCGTCAGCCGGATCACGGTGACGCTGGCCTATACCGAACTCGTGGCCGATGATTATCTGACATCGCGCGGGCGCTCGGGCTATTTCGTGTCTGATACCGCGCCGCGCCAGCCTGAATTCACCCGCCCATCCGGGGCGCAAACGGACAGTGTGGATTGGGCGCGCGTGACAGGGCAGCGCTTCACCAGTCAGCGCAGCTTTCCCAAGGCGCAGAACTGGCGCAGCTACGAATTCCCCTTCATCTATGGGCAGACCGACCCCGAACTGTTTGATCATCAAAACTGGCGGCACTGTGCGCTGCGCGCGCTGGGCAAGCGCGATTTCGACGTGATGGCGGGCGATTATTACGAACATGACGACCCGATGCTGATCGAATATATCGCGCGCAACATTCTGCCACGACGCGGGATTTCCGCCCATCCAAGCCAGATTTTGCTAACGCTGGGGGCGCAAAATGCGCTGTGGTTGTCGGCGCAGGTTTTGCTCAATAGCCGGCGCACGGCGGCGCTGGAAAACCCCTGCTATCCGGGGCTGCGCAGCGTGCTGGACCAGACCCGCTGTCGCAGCGTGCAGATCGACGTCGATGAAGACGGTCTTCCCCCTGAGGCGCTGCCCGAAGATGTCGATGTGGTTTTCACCACCGCCAGCCATCAATGCCCGACCAATGCGACGATGCCGCGCGCGCGGCGTGAACGGCTGTTGGCGCTGGCAGCCGAGCGTGATTTCGTCGTGGTCGAGGATGATTACGAATTCGAGATGTCCTTTCTCAAGGCCGCCTCGCCCTCGTTGAAATCGCTGGATCGCGAGGGGCGGGTGATCCATGTCGGCTCGTTCTCCAAATCGCTGTTTCCAGGGCTGCGGCTGGGCTTTCTGGTGGGCTCTGAGCCCTTCATCGCTGAGGCGCGCGCCCTGCGCGCCACCGTCTTGCGCCACCCGCCCGGCCATGTGCAGCGCACCGCCGCCTATTTTCTGGCGCTGGGCCATTATGATGCGTTGGTCAACCGGCTGCATCAGGCCTATCGCCGCCGTCGGATGTTGATGGATGAGGCGATCACCGCGCAGGGATTGCAGGTCGCGGGGCAGGGCGCGTTTGGCGGCTCCAGCTTTTGGATGCGCGCGCCCGAGGGCATTGATACCCGCGATCTGGCGGAACGGCTGGCCGCGCGCGGGGTGTTGATTGAACCGGGGGCTGCGTTTTTTGACGAATCGCAGGGACCGTGCCCATTCTATCGCCTCGCCTATTCCTCGATCCGCAACGCGCGAATCCCCGAGGGCATTGCGCTGATCGCCCAAGAAATTGCCAAAACTGGACTTAAGTAGCCTGTCCGGCTGGCCCTAATCAGTCCCGCTGCACCACGTCATAGATCGTGCGGAAGGGGCGCGTATTCAGGCCCCAAACCCGAGATCCCAAGGAGCCTATGCCATGAAGATGACGACCGAAGAGGCCTTTGTTAAAACCTTGCAACTGCATGGGATTGAACATGCTTTTGGTATTATCGGATCAGCCATGATGCCAATTTCCGATCTCTTCCCGGCGGCGGGCATCACCTTTTGGGACTGCGCGCATGAATGCAATGCGGGGATGATGGCCGATGGCTTTACCCGCGCGAGTGGCAAGATGTCGATGATGGTGGCGCAAAACGGCCCCGGCATCACCAATTTCGTCACCCCCGTGAAAACCGCCTATTGGAATCACACGCCGCTCTTGCTGGTCACGCCACAAGCGGCCAATGCCACGATCGGGCAGGGCGGCTTTCAAGAGGTCGAACAGATGCGGCTATTTGCCGATATGGTCGCCTATCAGGAGGAGGTGCGTGACCCGTCGCGCATCGCCGAGGTGCTCAACCGCGTGATCCTCAAGGCCAAGCGCGCCTCAGCGCCCGCGCAAATCAATATCCCGCGCGATTTCTGGACCAAGGTGATTGATATCGATCTGCCCAAGGTCGTCAGTTTTGAGCGCCCCACGGGGGGCCAAGACGCGATTGCACAGGCCGCAGCCCTGTTGTCGCAAGCGAAGTTTCCGGTGATCCTGAACGGTGCGGGTGTCGTGTTGGCGGGGGCTATTCCTGCCTCAATTGCGCTGGCAGAGCGGCTGGATGCGCCGGTTTGCTGTGGCTATCAGCACAATGATGCGTTCCCCGGCTCGCATCCGCTGTTTGCGGGGCCGCTGGGTTATAACGGGTCCAAGGCGGGGATGGAGCTGATCGCCAAAGCCGATGTGGTGCTGGCACTGGGCACGCGGCTGAACCCGTTCTCGACGCTGCCGGGCTATGGCATGGATTACTGGCCCAAAGACGCCGCGATCATTCAGGTCGATCTCAACCCCGACCGGATCGGGCTGACCAAGCCGGTGGCGGTGGGCATTGTTGGTGATGCGGGCAAGGTGGCGGATGCGATTTTGGCGGAACTGGCGACAGATGCGGGCGATGCCGGGCGCGAGGCGCGCCGCGCGCTGATCGGGCAAACCAAATCGGCTTGGGCGCAGCAGCTGTCCAGCATGGATCACGAGGACGACGATCCGGGCACCACTTGGAACGCCCGCGCGCGCAACGCCAAGCCCGATTGGATGAGCCCGCGCATGGCGTGGCGTGCGATCCAGTCCGCGCTGCCAAAAGAGGCGATCATCAGTTCCGACATCGGCAATAATTGCGCCATCGGTAACGCCTATCCGAGTTTCGAGGCGGGGCGGAAATATCTGGCGCCGGGTCTGTTCGGACCGTGCGGCTACGGCTTGCCTGCGATCATGGGGGCAAAAATTGCGCAGCCCGATATGCCAGTCGTGGGCTTTGCGGGCGACGGCGCGTTTGGCATTTCGATGAACGAGATGACGGCGATCGGGCGCAAGGAATGGCCTGCAATCACGATGGTGATCTTCCGCAACTACCAATGGGGCGCGGAAAAGCGCAACACGACGCTGTGGTTTGACGACAATTTCGTGGGCACCGAGCTGAATGAGGGCGTCAGCTATGCCGCCATCGCCAATGCCTGCGGCCTCAAGGGGGTGCAGGTGAAAACCATGGACGATCTGACAGCCGCGCTAGATGGCGCGATCAAGGCGCAAAAAGCAGGCCAGACGACCTTTATCGAGGTGCTGATCAATCAGGAACTGGGCGAGCCGTTCCGCCGCGACGCGATGAAGAAACCGGTTGGCGTCGCCGGGATCAACGCTGCCGATATGCGCCCGCAAACCGGCGTTTGAAGCAAAGGCACTTTTGGCGGGGCTTTTGACGGGGCGCCTGTGCAATTTGCAAAACTGGCCTTATCTGGCGGGCACAATTGGCACTACGCAGTTTCGCCGCAGCGCGGAAAGATCAGCGCTTGATCCGCCGCGCCCTGCGGCCCCCTGAGTGGAGCGATTAGCATGAACAAGAACCTGACTTCGAACGATCTGAGCCATGTGATCGCGGCTGATAAGGCGCGGGTCTGGCACCACCTGACGCAGCATAAACCCTTTGAAAGCATCGACCCGCGCGTGATGGTCGAGGGCAAGGGCATGAAGCTGTGGGATGCGTTGGGCAAAGAGCATCTGGATGCGGTCTCGGGCGGTGTCTGGACGGTCAATGTCGGCTACGGGCGCGAAAGCATCGCCGATGTTGTGCGCGACCAACTGGTGAAACTCAATTATTTCGCAGGCTCGGCGGGCTCGATCCCGGGGGCGCTGTTTGCCGAAGCTTTGATCGAAAAGATGCCGGGGATGAGCCGGGTCTATTATGCCAACTCGGGATCGGAGGCCAATGAGAAGGTCTTCAAAATGGTGCGCCAGATCGGCCACCGGGTGCATGGCGGGCGCAAAACCAAGATCCTCTATCGTGAGCGCGATTATCACGGCACCACGATCACCGCGCTCGCGGCTTGCGGTCAGCCCCAGCGCGCGCAGCAATACGGCCCCTTCACGCCCGGTTTCATCGAAGTGCCCCATTGTCTGGAATATCGCGCGCAATGGGATGTCGAAGATTACGGACGCCGCGCAGCGGATGCGATCGAAGAGGTGATCTTGCGCGAAGGTCCTGATGAAATCGGCCTGCTGTGTCTGGAACCGGTGACGGCAGGCGGCGGCGTCATCACGCCCCCCGAGGGCTACTGGCAGCGCGTGCAAGAGATCTGCGCCAAATACGATATCATGCTGCATATCGACGAGGTGGTCTGCGGCGTCGGGCGCACCGGCGAGTGGTTTGGCTATCAGCATTACGGGGTAAAGCCCGATTTCGTGACGATGGCCAAGGGCGTGGCCTCTGGCTATGCCGCGATTTCGTGCACCGTCACCACCGAGGCGGTGTTCGAAATGTTCAAGGATGACAGCGACCCGCTGGGCTATTTCCGCGATATTTCGACCTTTGGTGGCTGCACATCAGGGCCTGCGGCGGCGCTGGAAAACATGCGCATCATCGAAGACGAGAACCTGTTGGACAACACCAACCGGATGGGCGCGCGGATGATGGATAATCTGCACGCGCTGATGGAGCGTCATGCGGTGATCGGCGATGTGCGCGGCAAGGGGCTGTTTTGTGGCGCTGAGCTGGTCAACGATCGCACCAGCAAAGAGCCTGCGGATGAAAAACGCGTCGCCGCCGTGGTCGCAGATTGCATGGCGCAGGGCGTGATCATCGGCATGACCAACCGCTCGCTGCCCGGCTTTAACAACACGCTGTGTTTCAGCCCCGCGCTGATCGCCACGCCCGATGACATTGACGCGATCACAACTGCGGTGGATGGAGCGCTGGGCCGGGTGTTTGGCTAGGCGCGGTCTTGCACTGCGTGAGGCTGCGCGCCATTTTGCCCGAGGGTAATGAAAGGAAGCACTATGCTGAAAGTCTATCTCTCGGGCGAGATCCACACCGACTGGCGTGACAGCGTCAAATCGGCGTGCAAGGGGCTCAAAATTGACTGGTCCGGCCCGGTCACCGATCACGCGGCCTCTGATGATTGCGGGGTCGAGATCTTCGGGGCCGAGGCGGATAAGTTCTGGCATGACCGCAAGGGGGCGTCGCTCAACGCGATCCGCACACGGCGCGGGATTGAGGGCTGTGACGTGCTGGTTGTGTGCTTTGGCGAGAAATACAAACAGTGGAACGCGGCCTTTGATGCGGGCTACGGGGCGGCACTGGGCAAGCCGATCATCGTGCTGCAACCTGATGATCACGACCATGCGCTCAAAGAGGTGGATGCCGCTGCCAATGCCGTTGCGCGCACACCCGAACAAGTCGCGCGCGCGCTGCGCTATGTGCTGACGGGCACGCTTTAGGCGGGGCGTGGCCTAGCGGTTGTAATAGTCGCGAAACCACGCCACGAAGCGTTCAACCCCGTCGCGGAAATCGGTCTGTGGGCGATAGCCGGTCAGGCTGTGCAACAGGCTGGCATCGGCCCAGGTTGCTGGCACATCGCCCTTTTGCATATCCATGTAAGTGCGTTTGGCGGGGATGCCGATCGCCGCCTCAATGGCCTCGACGAAATCCAACAGGCGCACCTTGTCGGAATTGCCGATATTGACCACGCGATAGGGCGCGACGGGGGACAGGCTGTCGCCCTCGGCGATGTCCTCGGGGGTCGCAGGGCGCACGGGCGGGGTGTCGATCAGCAAGGCGATACCGCGCACGAGATCCTCGACATAGGTAAAATCGCGATACATTTCGCCGTGATTATAGACGTCGATGGGCCGCCCATCGAGGATCGCATCTGTGAATTTGAACAGCGCCATATCGGGGCGCCCCCACGGCCCGTAAACCGTGAAAAACCGAAACATCGTGGTCGGGATATTCCACAGATGGGCATATGAATGGCCCATCGCCTCGGTCGCTTTTTTCGTCGCGGCATAGATCGTGAGCGGCGTGTCGGCCTTGTCGGTCTCAGCGTAGGGCATGTCCGTGTTGGCCCCGTAAACCGAACTGGTCGAGGCCATCAGCAGATGATCGACCTCAAGACGGCGCGCGATCTCCATGATGTTGAACGTGCCCACCACGTTAGTTTCAATATAAGCGCGTGGGTTTTCAAGGCTGTAGCGCACGCCGGCTTGGGCGGCGAGATGCACGATCACATCGGGGGCGAATTCATCGCAGACCCGATCTAGCAGATCGCGATCTTCCAGCATCCCCTCGGTGGCCGAGAAATTCGCATCTTGCAGCAGCATTGAATGGCGGCGCTGTTTCAGCGCGACGTCGTAATAATCGGTCATCCCGTCAAAGCCGTGCGCCCGCACACCCTGCGCCAATAACAGCTTGGCCAGATGGTAGCCGATAAACCCGGCAGAGCCGGTGATGAGAACGCGTTTAGCAGCCATGTGTCATATCCGTTCTTGAGGTGCGCGCGCCACTATAGGGCGGGAGGCGGGCCTGCTCAACGGCAGGCCTGTGGTGCACCTGATCAGAGCTCGCGTCGGGCTGCGCGCCCGCCGCGGCGTTGTTGCAACCGAGGCGCGCGGGCGGGCAATTGCGCCATGATCTCACGACGCTGCTCGGGGCTGAGACGGGTCCAGGCGCCGATCTCGTCGAGGGTGCGCAAACAGCCGATGCACAGCCGCTCTTGGGGGTGAATCTGGCACAGCTTGACGCAGGGGCTTTCGACCTCGTCGCGTTTCCAGATTTCGTCGCTCATTGCGCCCCCAGATAGCGCAACCGATCCAGCGCGCCTTGCAAGATAAACGCCGCCGCCACATGGTCAATCGCCTCGGCGCGTTTGGCACGCGACAGATCGGCCTCTAGCATCGCGCGTTCGGCGGCCACTGTCGACAACCGCTCATCCCAGAAAGAGATTGGCAGGTCGGTGAGATTTTCAAGGTTGCGCGCAAAGGCCCGCGTCGATTGGCAGCGCGGCCCTTCAGAGCCGTCCATATTCATCGGCAGCCCTAAAATCAGCCCGCGCAAATCCCGCTCGGCCACGATGGCCAGCAGCGCCTGCGCATCCAGACCGAACTTGCGCCGCCGGATCGTGAGCAGCGGTGAGGCGACCGAGCGCAGCCCGTCCGACACCGCCACCCCGATCGTTTTCGTGCCCAGATCAAGACCCGCCACCCCGCCTGTACGCGGCAGCTGGGCGGCGAATGCGATCATGTCGGGGCAAATCACTGAGACAACCCGGCGGCTTGCGCAGCGGCTTGAACCTGCGCCAAAGCGGCGGGATCACTGGCCAGCGCTTGCTGCGCCTCGCCCAATGCCTCAAGCGCGCGATCCTTTTCGCCCAACGTGGCAAGCGACGACACCACGCGCGACCATTCCGCTGCGGTGCCGCCCTCGGTCGTCAGGCGGTCAAACAGTCCATCGACCATGCCCTGAATCATCTGCTTGCGATCTGCGGGGCTCATTTGCGCGGCGTCCTTCATCTGCTCGGCACTCGGGCCGGGCAGCATCGGGGCGCCTTGGGTCGCACCTTGGGCAGGGGCAGGCGTGCCACCCGTCGCCTCAAGCGCTTTGCCCACGGGGGCCTGATGCGCCGTGTCGATCTTGGCCATATCTTGGGGCTGGGCGGCAAATTTGCCCTTCGCTTCGCCATAAATCGCATTGGCGCGATCCACCTCGCCAAGCATGCGCAACGAGGAAATCAGCCGCGCCCAATCATCTGCGCTGCCACCTTCTTGCGCCAACCGATCATTGAGCTGGTTGACCATCCCGCGGATCATGTTCTGACGCTCGGCCGGGGTCATATCGGCAGCGGCGGCAATATCGGCCTGATTTGGACCAACGCCGCGCGGCATCGGTGGCGTGTAGTCGTTTTCGCCCGCAAGCCATGCCAACTCGTTGATATTCTGACGAATCGTGGGCACCCAAGGCGCATCATCGGGCGAGTTGCGCAGCAAGCCGTCCCAAATGCGAAACGCCCGGTCCTCACGTGAATTCTGCACCATCATCAGGCCGACATAGTAAAGCGACAGCCCGTTTTCCGGATCTTTCTGCAGCGCAGTGGCAAAGACTTTCTCCGACTCGGGCGTGACAAGCCCCCCTGCGGCCACAACCATCAATTCGCCAAGCTGGGCGTAGTCATCGGCACTGGCCGCCTCGCCTTTGAGCGCCAGCAACCGCTGTTGCGCCTTCCAGGCCGCGTCGAAATTGCCCATCGCGGCTTCATTGCGCGCCAGCAATTCCAACCCTTTGGGGTCGTTTGGTTTTTTTGAAACGGCTTCGCGCAGTTTGACCATCAGTTCGGTGAATTTCGGGTCGGGTTTGGGCTGGTCAACCTGGCGCGCGGCGACCATTTTCTCAGCCGCTTCCTGCGTCGGGCGGCTGTCATAGCGTTTGTTGGCCATCGCATAACGCTCGGCGATGGGCTGATCGCCATAGCCCTCAGCGCCCATCCGGCCATATAGCCAGAACGCCCCGCCAACCAGCGCAACAGCCCCGACGCTCAGCACGATCATCGCCCACTGAGGTGCGCGCGACGTGTCCGACCCCGCCTGCACTTTGCGGTCTGCCTCCAGCATCCGGCGCGAGATTTCAAGCTTGGCGCGCTCGGCCTCTTCGCGCGAGGTCACGCCGCGTTCGACATCGCGTTCAATATCGCGCAGCTGATCACGATAAACCTGCACATCATATGACGCAGTCGGGGCCGGATCGCTTGCCCCCCCGCGCATCACGGCAAGTGCAAACAATAGCGTAATGATCGCGACAAGCGCGGCAGCGATAGTCCAGAACAGCATGGCGTTTCCTCTCCTTGCGCATTCATTTAGGCGAGAAATGCCCTGCCTGAAAGCCCCCAGCACCACGATGGAGCGCGATGTCGCAGCCTGATGTCGCTTTTTTCTCTGCAATGCCGCATCGGGGGGGCTGTCAAAGGGGCGCGCAGTCCATCACAAAGACAGATGAGAGTCGCCAGATCAGTTACCGAGGGCCGCCCATGAAACGCTATTCGATCTTTGCTGTCGCGCGCGAGGCGCTGCGCTATCACGCGGGATGGGAGCGGGCTTGGCGCAGCCCCGAGCCCAAGAAACGCTACAAGGTGGTCGTGATCGGCGCAGGCGGGCATGGGCTGGCGACGGCCTATTACCTGGGCAAGGTGCATGGGATCACCGATGTCGCGGTGATCGAAAAAGGCTGGCTGGGCGGGGGCAATACCGGGCGTAACACCACGATCATCCGCTCGAATTACCTGCAGGACCCTTCGGCGGCGATCTATGAAAAGGCCCGCTCACTGTATGAGGGGCTGAGCCGCGATCTTAATTATAACGTGATGTTCTCGCCGCGCGGGTTGTTGATGCTGGGCCAGACGGAACATGAGGTGCGCGGCTATCAGCGCACGGTCCATGCAAACCGCCTGCAAGGCATCGCCACTGAATGGATCGGACCCGAACGCGTGAAGGAATTGGTGCCAATCCTCAATATCGACGGGCCGCGCTATCCGGTGCTGGGCGCCCTGTATCAGGCCCGCGGCGGCACCGCGCGTCATGATGCGGTGGCTTGGGGCTATGCGCGCGCCTGCTCAAGCATGGGGATGGATATCATCCAGCAATGCGAAGTCACTGGAATCTCGCAAAATGCTGGAAAAGTGACAGGAATCACCACGAGCAAGGGCGAGATCAGCTGTGAAAACCTCGCAATTGTGGTAGCGGGCCATAGCTCGGTTCTGGCCGAAATGGGCGGCTTCCGCCTGCCAATCGAAAGCGTGGCGCTGCAAGCTTGGGTGTCTGAACCCATCAAACCCTGCATGGATGTGGTCGTAATGGCCAACACCGTGCACGGCTATATGAGCCAATCGGATAAGGGCGAAATGGTGATTGGCGGCGGCACGGACGGGTTTAACAACTACACCCAAAGGGGCAGTTGGCATCATGTCGAGGAAACCACCCGCGCGCTGGTCGAAACCTTCCCGATCATCTCGCGTCTCAAGATGCTGCGCCAATGGGGCGGTATCGTGGATATGACGGGCGACCGCTCTCCGATCCTGTCCAAAACCCCGGTTGAGGGCATCTTCGTCAATTGCGGCTGGGGCACGGGCGGGTTCAAATCGATTCCCGGCTCGGGCTTCGCAATGGCCGAACTGATCGCGCGCGGCCACTCACCGCTGGCCGCCGAATTCAACCTCAACCGGTTTAAGGAAGGCCGTTTCATCGACGAGTCGGTGGCGGCAGGGGTGGCGCATTGATGGCGCAATCTGTCTTCCTCTTGACGAAAATATCCCGCGGGGGTCCGGGGGCGCGAAGCCCCCGGCGCCTGCCAAGCAAAGGCCCGCTGACATGCTGACCCTCACCTGTCCCTGCTGCGGCATCATCGCCGAGGAAACCGAATTCGCGCCCGGCGGCGAGGCCCATCTCAAACGCTTTGGACCAGACTCCTCGGATGCCGACTTTGAGGGCTACCTGTTCGCGCGCAAAAACCCCAAAGGCGTGCATTTCGAACGCTGGCGTCACGCCTATGGCTGCGGCAAGTGGTTCTTGGCCGCGCGCTGCACCGCGACGCTGGAAGTCTTTGGCACCTACGCGGCGCAAACCCACAAGCCGCCTGCCGATTTGATTAAGAAAATCAAGGCGAAACGGCCCGAATGGGAGCCTCAAGCATGAGCACACGTCTAAGCAAGGGCGGTCGCCTGATTGACCGCGCAAAACGGCTGAATTTCACTTTCAACGGCAAGCCGATGCAGGGCTATGAGGGCGACACGCTGGCCTCGGCGCTGCTCGGGGCGGGGCAGGTGATGGTCGGGCGCTCGTTCAAATATCACCGCCCGCGCGGGATCATGGCCAGCGGCGTCGAAGAACCCAATGCGCTGGTGGGGCTTGGTCGCAACGCCCGTTTCGAACCCGATCAGCGCACCACCACGACCGAGCTGTTCGAGGGCGCGGAAACGCGCAGCCAGAACCACTGGCCCAGCCTTGAATTCGACGTTGGCGAGATCAACGACGCGTTCTACAAATTCCTTCCCGCAGGGTTCTACTACAAGACCTTCATGGCCCCGCAAGCCGCGTGGAAACACCTGTTTGAGCCGATCATCCGCAAATCCGCAGGCCTTGGCGGCGTGCCCAAAGAGGCTGATCCCGACCGCTACGAACAGGCCTATGCGCATTGCGATGTGCTGGTTGTGGGCGGCGGTGTGGCGGGGCTTGCGGCGGCGCTGCGCGAAGGGCGCGCGGGCAAGCGCGTCTGGCTGGTTGAGCAAAGCGCGTATTGGGGCGGGCGCACGCCTGTCGATGGCGGCCAGATCGACGGGTTCGAGGCTTGCGACTGGATTAAGACAACCCTGCAAGAGCTTGAATTGATGGAAAATGTCACGCTGCGCACACGGCTGATGGCGGCGGGTCAATATGATCATGGCTATGTCATCGGGCTGGAAAGCGTGGGCGATACCCGCCCCGGTGCTGACCTGCCGCGCCATCGTTTGTGGCGCATCCGCGCAGGGCGCACGATCACTGCGACGGGCGCAATCGAACGCCCGCTGGCCTTCGCGGGCAATGACGTGCCCGGCGTGATGCTGGCCAGTGCGGTGCGCGATTATGTGGCGAACTGGGCGGTCTCGCCCGGGGATCGCACGGTGATCGTGACCAATAATGACGATGCCTATCGCACGGCGCTGGCGCTGCTGGATGCCGGGCTGTCGGTGCCCGCCATCGTGGATGCGCGCGAGGCCAGTCACGGCGCGCTGCCCCAAGAGGTCAAGGCGCGCGGCGTGCGCGTGCTTGAGGGGCGCGCGGTGGCCAAGGTTTTGGGGCGCAAGCAGGTCTCGGGGGTGGAAATCTGCACACAGGCTGGCGAAGGCGGTGCGATTGAAACCATCGACTGCGACTGCGTGGCAATGTCGGGCGGCTGGTCGCCGGTTGTGCATCTGTGGTCGCATTGCGGCGGCAAGCTGATCTGGGACGCGGGGCAGGCGATGTTCCGCCCCGATCCCGAGCGCCCACCCCTGGGCGCGGATGGCACGGCGATGGTGCAGGTGGTCGGTGCGGCCAATGGCGATCTGACCTTGGCGGCGGTAATGGGGGGGGCGGGGCTTGGCGCCTGTTCCAGCGATGAGGCCGCGATGATGCCGGTCTGGCAAATGCCCGCAGGCGCGCCCCCTGCGTTGCGCTTCAAAAGCTTCCTTGATTTTCAGAATGACGTGAAGGTCTCGGATGTGCAGCTTGCGGCGCGCGAGGGCTATGAAAGCGTTGAACATACCAAGCGCTACACCACGCTCGGCATGGCGACGGATCAGGGGAAGTTAAGCAATATCAATGGGCTCGCCGTGCTTTCTGATGCGCTTGGCCAGCCGATCCCGGCCACCGGGACCACCACTTTCCGCCCGCCCTACACTCCGATCAGCCTTGGCGCGATCACTGCTGAGGCCAAGGGGCCGCTGTTCCAACCCCTGCGCCGCACGCCGATGCAAAGCTGGCACGAGGCGCGCCACGCCCATTGGGAGCCGGTGGGCCAATGGCGCCGCCCCTATTGCTATCCGAAAGCGGGCGAATCCCATCGCGAGGCGGTCAATCGCGAGACCACCAATACGCGCAGCAATGTCGGGCTGCTCGATGCCTCGACTCTGGGCAAGATCGTGGTGAAAGGGCCCGATGCCGGACGCTTCCTTGACATGCTCTATACCAACATGATGTCGACCCTACCGGTCGGAAAATGCCGCTACGGGCTGATGTGCAACGAGAACGGCTTTCTGATGGACGACGGTGTCGTGGCGCGCCTGTCTGACGATAGCTGGCTGTGCCACACCACCTCGGGCGGGGCCGATCGCATCCACAGCTGGATGGAGGATTGGCTGCAATGCGAATGGTGGGACTGGAAGGTCTATACCGCCAATCTCACCGAGCAATTCGCCCAAATCGCAGTGGTCGGGCCCAAGGCGCGCCAGTTGCTGGAGAGGCTTGGCGGCATGGATCTGTCCAAAGAGGCCTTGCCCTTCATGCAATGGCTTGAGGGCAGCCTTGGCGGTTTCGACGCCCGCATCTTCCGTATCTCCTTCTCAGGCGAACTCAGCTACGAAATCGCCGTGCCCGCCTCGCAGGGCCTTGCGCTGTGGGAGAAACTGGTCGCCGAGGGCAAAGACCTTGGCGTCATGCCCTACGGCACCGAAGCGCTGCATGTGATGCGCGCTGAAAAGGGCTTTATCATGATCGGGGATGAGACCGACGGCACGGTGATCCCTCAGGATCTGGGGCTGAACTGGGCGATCTCGAAAAAGAAGACCGACTACCTTGGAAAACGCGCCCAACAGCGCCCGCATATGACTGATCCCAACCGCTGGAAACTGGTCGGGTTAGAAACGCTTGATGGCTCGGTGATCCCCGATGGCAGCCACGCCCCCGCAGATGGCTATAACGCCAATGGGCAGCGCAACACGCAAGGCCGCGTCACCTCGACCTATTACTCGCCCACGATCGGCAAGGGCATTGCGATGGGGCTGGTGCTGCACGGGCCCGACCGGATGGGTGAGGTGATTGAGTTTACCGGAGAGGGCGATGCGATGGTCAAGGCGCGCATCACCGATCCAGTCTTTTACGACAAGGACGGGGAGAAGCAGAATGTCTGACGCTGTGAGCGCCTTGCAAGGCGCAACGCATGAGGGCTTTGTCACCGTGGCCGAAGCCGGGCTGGTCGGGATGCTGTCGATCCGCTGTGATTTAACATCAAAAACGCTTCTCAAGGCGCTGAAGGCGCATGGTTTTCCCAAGCCTGAGCCGCGCCAGATCGTGGAAGCCGAAAGCGGCGCGTTGGCGTGGATGAGCCCGGATGAATTGCTGCTGATATGCGATCATGCGCAGGCTACGCAATTGGCGCGGACGCTGTCGGAGGCGCTGGAGAAAACTCATGCACTGATCAGTAATGTTTCGGATGCGCGCGCGCTTTTTCGCATCCAAGGCGCGAAATCCGATCAGGTCATCATGAAATTGTGCCCCGCCGATATCGCGGCCCTGCCCACGGGCGAGATGCGCCGCACGCGTCTGGCGCAGGTGCCTGCCGCGTTCTGGCGCTCGGGCCCAAATGAAATTTCGCTGATCTGTTTTCGCTCGGTCGCGAGTTACGTGATGGGGCTGCTCGAAATATCCGCGCGCCCCGGATCAGAGCTTTTCGAAACCGCCTCTCCTTCCTCTTGATCCAAATATCCCGGGGGAGGCTCCACAGGAGCCGGGGGCAGCGCCCCCCAGCTTGACCGCTATTTGCCGATCCCCTCTGTCTCTCTCAATCAAGAGTATCGGTTGCTCTGCGGCACACATCAAATCGCCGAGTGCAATTTCGATCTCGGCGTTCAGGTGCTTTGGATTTTCCGGATCCGGTGTGAGGGTGATCCTTCGGATTAAATTGACCTAGTGCGCGTTGGTTAGGTGCGCCGTGGTTGTCTTTGCGACATGTCGGCCACCGACGCAGGGAGTTCCTGATCTGGCGCACCGCAGCTGCAAGCTTTGGGCCTTGAACCTGCAGCCCTTCAACCCGTCGCAGCTTGGCGATGAGGGCTTCCGGCTTCTCACGTTTGTCTGAGATCTTCGTTCCCACCTCGTGTCCCATGACAGGCAATGCCTTATGGTCAGATGCTCAGTCCGGCTCGTTGACCTGATAGAATCGAAACGGCCCCGCCGTGAGGGCGGGGCCGAGCTGAAGGCAGTCCGATTTTTGGCAATTTGCCGTCTTCGGCCATCAGGTGGGGAACGGGCCTGATGGCCGGGGCAGGCGCTCCTAGTCGAAGCGCAGGACGGAACTGCCGACCCAACCGGGAAGCTGGTCGGGGCGCGCGGGGGCGAAAATCTCGTAATAGACGGCGCCTTCGGGCCCGACGCCGATCGCAGCGTGGCGCGACCCCGCAGGAAAGAAAATCAGATCGCCCGGATTGGCTTCCATCTCACGGTCGTCGATCGTGACCCTCACCATCCCCTCGACCATCACCAACAGCTGTTCGTTCTCGTGCCAATGGGTCTTGCCATCGAACTCTGCGTCCGGTTCGGTCACGACACGAACGGCCGAGATCTTGTCGCCGCAGATTCCTTGCCGGTCCGAACCTGCGCGCATTCCGCCCACCGTGGGCAGCGCACTCCAATCAATCAACATCCTCATCTCCCTTGCTAAGTTTTTGTGCCCAGGTATGCGCGGTCACAGGCTCTTGCGGAAATGCTCGGCGATCTGACCACGGGTGGTGACCCAGATATCGTCGCGGCCAGCGCATTTCTTGGCAATTTCCGAATAGGCCCAAGCCCCGGCGGGGCGACCGTAGCAATGGCAATGCACCAGAACATCGATGATCACCGGGTCGTCGGTATTGGCCAGCATATGCTCCAGCGCGTCATCGAAGACTTCCACGAATTGGCGCGGCGTCCGCCCGAACCGCATGGAGTGCGACAAGTCGTTGAAATCAATCGTCAATGGAATCGAAATCAGTTCGCCTTCGGGATAACGTTGCAGATAGGGCAGATCGCGATCAAGCATGTCCCCTTGCCATTCATATCCCGCACCAATCAGGCGGCGCATCGTGTCATGGCCGGCCGTCGCACGCGGGCTGATCCAGCCTTTCGGATGCTGCCCAAGCGCACCGCCCAGCAGATCCGTCGTCTGGGCAATGTATCGGGCATCGTCTTCAGCGCTCAACTTGGCGGGGATTAGATCCTGCGCGTAACCGTGCGCGACGATTTCATGCCCCGCCTCAATCACCGCGCGCAGCTGTTCGGGATCGCGTTCAGCGATTGCACCAGAGGTAAAGATATTGGCCGAGACCTCTGATTTCCCGAGTTCTTTCACGAGACGCTTGATCCCTGTTTGCGCACCGTAATTGCCGTAACTGTCGGCATTGGGATCAAAAACCCCGGCAGGGAGAGGATTGCCCATCGGCCCAACGCCCGAGGATGTACCCTCTGACCAGACTTCGTAGGCGATATTGAAAACGACCGCTACATGCCGGTCGCCCGGCCAACGGAAGCCTTTGGGGGCTTCGACGATTTCTGGTTGAACGTTATCTCGGGGCATGAGGCTTCTCCCTTGCTTGCGGCCATCTCCTGATGTGTTGATAGCGCCCCGGCGCACTGCATTACATTTCATATGCGGCAGGGCACACTGCATGTCGTGCAGCATACCCAGACAGGACGCTCATGCACCTCATTCATTTTGACATGAAGAATTTGCATCACCTTCAGGTAAAAACGGCTAACGCCCTCGGCCCGGGCTGTGCCAACCTCATCAGACACCGACGATGCCTGGGCCGGTCAGCCGCGCTTGGCGAGCATTGGTGAATGGGAGGAGAAATGATGAAACGGACATTGAGCAGTCTCGCGGCTGCGACCACAATTGCGATTGCCGCCCTGAGCGGCGCGGCGCAGGCTCAAAATATCGAGCTGAAGCTCGCCTGGCTGAGCGCCGACAGCCCCAATGACCCCTACGCGGTTACAGCACATGCTTTCAAAGACGCGATCGAGGCGGCTATGCCGGGCAAGGTCAGCGTCGCGCTGTTTCCCAACAGGCAGCTTGGCGACGAAAAGGACGTGCTGGAGAACATGCAGTTCGGCACGATCGACATGGGGGTGATCACCAACGCTGTGGTCGCGACGGTCGAACCAAGCTACCAACTGCTGGACCTGCCTTTCCTGTTTTCCAGCGCCGAGCAGGCACATAAGGTGCTTAATGGCCCGGTCGGCGAGAAACTGGCAGCCAATCTTGAAAAGCGCGGCGTGGTTTCGCTTGGCGCGGCCGAGGGCGGGTTCCGCAACATGATCAACAACGACCATCCGATCGAGAAACCCTCGGATGTCGAAGGCGTCAAGTTCCGCACGATGCAGAACCCGGTCTTTATTGACATGTTCAATTCGCTTGGCGGCAGCCCGGTGCCGATGGCTTGGGGTGAGGTCTATACCGCCGTTCAGCAAGGGACGATCGACGGGCTTGAAATTCCGTTGTCGGTTGTTCAGGCGAACAAGTTCCCCGAAGTGGTGAAATATGCCTCGATGACCCGGCATACCTATTCGGCGGTCCATCTGCTGATCTCGAAAAAGACACTCGATGGTCTGCCTGCAGATGTTCAGGCTGCGATCCGCGAAGCCGGGCACACAGCCGTGCTGGAGGAACGCAAGACCGTCGAGGCCAACGAATCCGTGGTCCGCGAAAAGCTTGTGGCGGAGGGGATGCAGATCAATGACGTACCCGACCTTGCTGCCTTCCGCGAGAAAGTGAAAGGTGTCTACGGGCAATTCGCCAATTCGATCGGCCCGGATCTGCTGAAAGAAGCCGAAGACGCGGTCGCGCAAGACAATTGACAAGACGGCCCGGCGCCAGTCGATGCGCCGGGCCGCCGCCAGAGGGGAGGAGCCGATGAACCGCATCACAGCTGCCATCAGATGGCTGAGCGATTGGATCGCAAAGGTAACATCGGGCATTTGCGTGCTGCTGATCTTCGTGATGTTGGGATTGCTGAGCTTGCAGGTCGCCATGAGGTACCTGTTAGGCGCGCCCCCAAGCTGGACCGAAGAGATGGCTATCATCCTGTTTTGCTGGGTGGTTCTGCTTTACGGGTCGGTCGGGCTACGGGAAGGATCGCAGGTGGCAGTCGATTTGCTTCCCGAGCGGTTCGAACGTATCCGCGCCGTTTCCGATCGGATCGTGCAGGTTCTGGTTCTGACCTTCGGGGGAATCCTTTTTTGGTCAGGCTGGTTCTATGTGTTGCGTACTCAGGGACAACGCACAGCAGCACTGCAAGCTCCTATCGACATTCTGTATCTGTCGGCCCCGGTCGCCGGTGCGTTGATCGCGCTGCATGCGATCGCGGCGCTGGTCTCGCCCCTCGCGCGTGACGACACGGCTCACGGATCCGGCGCCGATCCCTGGGAAGAGCCTTCTGACCCCTCGCCGCCTTCCGGCAGCGAAGCCCGGAACTGATTTAGAGAACGTGCGAAAAGGACGATCGAATGAGCGGTATCGGCTATGCCCTTGTCTTCGGGACGCTTTCGCTGGTGGTCGCGCGCGTACCCCTTGCCCTTGCACTCGGGTTGTCCAGTGCGCTCGCGCTTTATTTGGCGCATATCGACATGGTCGTGCTGGCGCAGCGCTTCATTGCATCGACGCAATCCTTCAGCCTGCTCGCGATACCCTTCTTTGTCCTTGCCGGCGACCTGATGACCAAGGGCGGTATTTCGCGCAGGCTCGTCAATGTCGCCGATGTGCTGGTTCGTCACCGGACCGGCGGGCTCGGCATGGTAATGGTGCTGGCGGCCGCCTTCTTCGCCGCCATTTCAGGATCTGCTCCGGCGACGACCGCCGCGATCGGTACGATCATGATCCCCGAAATGGAAAAGCGCGGCTATTCGCGGGCGTTTGCAGCGGCGCTCGCGGTATCAGGCGGGATCATCGGTCCGCTCATTCCCCCGTCGATCCCTCTGGTTATTTGGGGGGTGATGTCCGAACAATCGATCAGCCGCCTTTTCATGGCTGGCGTGGTGCCGGGGGTGCTACTGGCGGCCGGGTTGATGGTGATCAGCTGGTTCCATGCACGGCGCAACGCCATCCCCGTGCAAGCCCGCGCCAGCTGGCGGGAACGGCGCGCGGCGATCAACGAAGGCAAATGGGCACTGCTTGGCCCTGTCTTCGTTCTGGGCGGGATCTATGGCGGGATTGTCACCCCGACCGAAGCCGCCGTCGTCGCCGTAGTTTTCGCCTTGTTTGTCGGGCGGTTTGCCTATCGTGAATTGACCCTGACTTCGATCATTACCGTCAGCCGCGTGTCTGTACGCACGATGACGATGGTGATGTTCATCATCGCGGCGGCCAACGGCTTTGGCTGGCTGATCGCATTCGAACAGCTGCCCGCCAAATTGACCGGTGCGCTGTCGCAATTTGCGAATCACCCGGTGATCTACATCCTGATGCTCAATCTGGTCCTGCTGGTCATAGGCTGCCTGATGGACAACCTTGCGGCGATGATCATCCTGTCGAGCCTGCTCATCCCGATTGGCAATCAGCTGGGGATCGACCCGATTCAATTCGGTGCGATGGTGACGATCAACTTCACCATCGGTATGGCGACGCCGCCATTCGGCTATGCTTTGTTCGTCGGTGCGGCGATCAGCAAACAGCCCATCGGGGCGATTTCTCGGGCGATGTTGCCGATGCTCGGGGTCATGGCGTTGGTGCTTTTGGCAACGGCCTTCGTGCCACCGGTGACCTTGTTCCTGCAATCCATCCTGCACTGAGCGCCTTACCCAGGTACCTGCACCATATGCATTTATGACTGTATGTTATTCGCTTTGGTGCAGTATGCCCTCCCCCTAGGCTAGGTCAAGGTTTCTCGCAATGCGCGGGAATGGGAGGCACGATGAGCTGCAACGAAAGCCCTGTGCGGATCGGGATGATCCTGCCTTCGGGTAACATTTTGGCCGAAAGCCAGATCCGCGATATGGTGCCTGCCACTGCTGAGCTGCACGTGACCCGGCTGCGCCTTACCGGTAGTAGCGACGCCGATCTCGACGGGATGCTGACCGACTTGTCGCAAGCCGCTTCGCTTGTGGCCGATACGCGCCCTGACCTGATCGCGTTCAACTGCACGGCCGTTTCGACCCGCCGCCCCGGATCCGACACGGAAATCGCCGAACGGATCGAACGCGAAACAGACTATCCTGCGATCACCACGGGCACCGCGCTGATTGAGGGGCTGCGCGCGCTGAATGCCCGGAAGATCGTTCTGGTCACCCCATATATCGACGCCGTAGTGGCCCGCGAGACAGCGTTCTTCGAATGGCACGGCGTCAAGGTTTTGGGCGCCCATGGAGCAGGTATCAACAGCAACTGGGACATGGCGCAGGAGCCCGAAGCGCGCTGGCAGGACATGTGCCTTGCCGCGCAAGATGACCGGGCCGAGGCCTATGTTCTCAGCTGCACCGCCATTCGCAGCCATCGCATCATCGCGCCGCTCGAAGAAGCTTTGCAACGGCCGGTTCTTACCAGCAACCAGGCCCTTGCATGGCTGGCCATGCGCCGCACCGGCGTCGCGCCGGATCGCTCCGGCTTTGGCAGATTGATGAAAATGCCCGTGGAGGACGGGTCTAACCAGTAGGGAGGAAAACTATGAAACTCGAACCGATCCGGATGGTCCTTGCGGCCGCGGCCGCCAGTGCGTGGATGCTTGCCACCCCCGCCACGGCCCAGAACTGGGATATGGCGACGCCTTATCCCGAAGCGAACTTCCATGAACAGAACATTTTGCAGTTCGCCAAGGATGTGGAACAGGCCACCAATGGAAAGTTGACGATCTCGGTCCACACTGGCAATTCGCTGATCCCCCATCCTGAAATCAAGAATGCGGTGCGCAACGGCACCGTTCCGATGGGTGAGTTTCTTTTGGGCCGGCTTGCCAATGAAAGCCCAATCTACGAACTGGACCTGTTGCCATTCGCTGTCGATGGCTATGGCGAAGCGAAAAAGATGTGGGATGCCTCGCGCCCGGTCATCGAGAAAAAGTTGGCGCAACAGAACCTCAAGGTTCTCTTCGCCGTGCCGTGGCCGACCAACGGCCTTTACTCGAATAAGCCGCTCGAGTCGGTCGAGGATCTGCGCGGGCTCAAGCTGCGAACCTATAATGCCACGACCGATCGGCTCGCCCAGTTGACCGGCGCGGTGCCCACGCAGGTCGAAGTGCCCGATATCCCGCAGGCATTCGCAACGGGCCGGGTCGATGCGCTGATCACTTCGGCCTCGACCGGGGTGTCCATTTCGGCATGGGATTTCGTCAAGCGCTACACCAAGGTCAATTCCTTCCTTGGCAAGAACATCGTGGTGGTCAACGCCCGCATGTTTGACGCCCTGTCCAAGGAGGAACAGGACGCCCTGATGAAAGCTGCGGCAACGGCCGAGCAACGCGGCTGGCAACTGTCCGAACAAAACAATGCCGACGCGGCCAAGACGCTCGCCGAGCACCAGATGACGGTGGAGGATGCCTCGCCCGAACTGGTCGCAGGCCTGCAGAAGGTCGGCGCCGAGATGTTGACCGAGTGGCGTAAACGCGCAGGTCCCGAGGGCGAAGACATCCTCAAGGCGATGGGCAAGTAAGCCGAAGGACCGGGGCAGGGCCTGTCCATGCCCCGGACCAGCAACGGGAGGTTTTCGATGCGACGCTTTCTCGACCCAATCTACCGGCTGGCCGAATTTCTGGCGGCGCTGCAAGTGGTGGCGATTTTGACGATCATGTTGCTGCAGGTCGGCTTCGGTCTGCTCGACAGAGGCGCACAAGCCCTCGGCGAACCCGCGCCCGGACTCTCGGTGCCGGCCTATGCGGAATTTTGCGGCTTCCTTCTCGCGGGCTCGATCTTTCTTGGCACCGCTGGCGCGTTGCGGGCGGGCGCGCATGTCCGGGTCACCTTGCTGTTGGGGGCGTTGCCCACGTCTGCGGCACGGGCGATGCAAATCGCGACAAGCGCATTGGCCTGCATCCTGGTGGGCTATTTCACGATCTGCGCGGGCGAAATGGCGCTGCAAAGTTGGCAATTCGGAGATCGGTCTTTGGGAGCGGTTTCCATTCCGATGTGGATCCCTCAGGTGCCGATGGTTTTGGGCCTTGCGATCATGACCGTCGCGCTGGCCGATCTGGCGCTGGCTTTTCTGCGCGATGCCCCCCCGCCATGGGGCGAAACCGAAGGCTTTGGAGGCGAATAACGATGGATGCAATTGTTGCGATCGTCACGCTTGGCGCGCTTGTCGGACTGCTTGCCATGGGCTTGTGGGTCTCGCTGGCGCTGTTGGCGGTGGCCGCGCTGTCGGTAACCTTGTTCACACATGTCCCGATGGGGCAGTTGATGGCGAGCGCGGGCTGGAGCTCGACCGCCTCTTATCCCCTGACCGCGCTTCCACTTTTCATCTGGATGGGAGAAATCCTGACCCGGTCACGTCTGTCGGCCTACCTGTTTGACGGATTGGCCCCATGGCTGCGGCGACTGCCCGGCGGGCTGGTTCATGTGAACGTCATCGGCTGCGGTGTCTTTGCGGCGGTCTCTGGTTCATCGGCGGCCACCTGCGCCACGGTCGGCCGGATGTCGGTGCCAGAACTCAAACGCCGCGGCTATGACGAGTCGCTGATCTTTGGCACCTTGGCAGGCTCGGCAACGCTGGGCCTACTGATCCCGCCTTCGATCATCCTTATCGTCTATGGCGTCTCCGCCGAACAGTCGATCGCGCGGTTGTTCATCGCCGGCGTGGTGCCGGGGCTGATGCTGATCGGACTGTTCATGGGATATGTGATGATCCGCGCGACGCTTTCGCCCGGGCTTGTTCCTGCGCCCGAGCCCGCGATCCCCTTCGCCCAAAAACTGCGCTTGTCGCGTCGCTTGATCCCGGTCGTGGCGCTGATCGTCGGCGTCATCGGGTCGATCTATGCCGGACTGGCAAGCCCGACGGACGCGGCTGCAATCGGGATCCTCTTGTCGCTTATCGTGGTTGGCCTGTCCGGCGACCTTACCTGGAAAACGTTTCGCGACGGCCTGTACGGCGCTGTCCGCACCAACTGCATGATCGGACTGATCGTCGCCGCGGCGAGTTTCCTGACCGCCGCGATGGGGTTCATTGGCCTGCCCGCCAATCTTGCCTCCTGGATCGGCGAGATGGGTCTGAGCGCCTCCGCACTGATTGCAGCCCTGACGCTGGTCTTCATTTTTCTTGGCTGCCTTCTGGATGGTGTCTCTATCGTGATCCTGACCACCGCGATCATCTTGCCGATGGTTCAGGCCGCGGGCATCGACCCTTTGTGGTTCGGAATCTATCTGGTGGTTACCGTGGAGATGAGCCAGATCACCCCGCCCGTCGGGTTCAACCTGTTCGTCATTCAGGGGATGACCGGCGCGAATATTCTGCGCATCGCCCGCGCGGCGTTTCCGTTCTTTCTACTGATGCTCGTCGCGATCTTTCTGCTCGTGCTGTTTCCGGGGCTTGCCACGTGGCTGCCGGACGCCATGCTTGGATCGTGACATATAGCCGAGGATAGACCATGCCCGATCAGACCAATCTACGCCGCTTCGACCTAAATCTTCTGGTGATCTTTCAGGCGATCCTGTCGCAAGGATCGGTCGCTGGCGCGGCCGATGCAGTGGGGCTGTCGCCCTCGGCTGTTAGTCACGCGCTGGCCCGGTTGCGGGTCATGTTTAACGACGAACTGTTCCGGCGCACCCCGAACGGGTTAGAGCCGACCGAACGCGCTCTGGAAGTCGGGCTGGAGATCGGCGAGGGACTGCATCACATCTCGACCGCGATCGACATGCAGCAGCGTTTCGACCCGTCCATGAGCGATCGGGTCTTCACCATGCAGATCGCTGATTACGTTTCCGGGATGGTTCTGGCACCGCTGGCCCAGCGACTGGAGGCGGACGCGCCGGGGGTCTCGGTAAACGTGATCCCCTTCGGCACCGGCACCGAGGCGGGACGCAAGCAGACGGATGTCCAGATCATGTTCGCCCCCGAGGCGAGCCTGTCAGCCGCGGTGCGGACGCGGCGATTGCTGGACGACCGTTTTCTGGTGGTGATGCGGCAAGAGCATCCCGCTGCGCGCGAGGATTTGACTGTCGAACGCTATGCCAGTCTGCGCCATGCGCGGATCTCGCCAGCAGCGATCGGCACGACGCTGATCGACGATGCACTTGCGCGGCGCGGGTTGCAGCGGCGTCAGGTGATCACCGTGCCCTCGTGGTTCGATCTGCCGCAGATCATCGAAACGACCGACCTCATCGCCGTCGTTCCCAGCGAATGGCTGAAGGCCGACAGTCGGCTGGCGGCACTTGTCGCGCGGGAATTGCCGATGAGCGAGGTCGGCTTTTCGGTCGACCTGCGCTGGGATGCGCGCAGCGACCGTGACCCCGGTCAGAAATGGTTTCGCGACGTGATCTACAAGATCTTCGCCGAAATCATCCAAGGCGAACACTGATGCGCCAAACGCCGAAATTTTCAAAATCTGGAAAAGGAGAATGTAGATGGATCTTGGTTTGAATGGAAAGGTGGCACTGGTATTGGGCGCCGGTGGCGGATTGGGTAGCGCCATCGCCACCAGCCTTGCCGCCGAGGGCACCACTGTGGCAGTCGCCGATCTTGATCAAGGCGCCGCAGACGCAACCGCCAAGGCAATCACGGATGCGGGCGGCAAAGCGATGTCTCTTGCCTGGGATCTTGGCAAGATCGACGATATCGATGCGCATGTCTCAAAGATCGAAGCCCAACTTGGCCAGGTCGACATTCTGGTCGCAATCACCGGTGGCCCACCGCCCGGAACCGTGAACGGCCAAAGCCCTGACATCTGGCGCAAGTTCTTCGACTCGATGGTGGTTTCGGTCATGGCGATCACCGATCGCGTATTGCCGGGAATGCGTGAACGTGGTTGGGGCCGGATCATCACCTCGACCTCGTCGGGCGTTGTCTCCCCGATCCCCAATCTCGGTCTGTCGAACGCGCTACGGCTCAGTCTGGTCGGCTGGTCCAAGACACTCGCCGGAGAAGTTGGCAAAGACGGCGTCACCAGCAATATCGTCATGCCGGGCCGCATTGCGACCAAGCGCATTACCTTCCTTGACGAGAAGAAAGCCGAGCGCGAAGGCCGCAGCGTCGAGGATGTGCGCGCGCAAAGCCTCGCGGCGATCCCGATGGGGCGGTATGGCGACCCCGAGGAATACGCCGATATGGTCACCTTCCTCGCTTCGGAACGTGCCTCCTACATCACGGGGAGCCAGATCCGTATCGATGGCGGCTATATCGCCAGCATCTGATCGTGGCCCTATGCGCTCGCCCGGTCGGGCGGGCGCATTCCAGCGACGACGTCGGTCATCGCCATACGCCCCCGTCGAAGACGTGTCCCCCTAATCGGCATATTCGTGCCCGCTGCCCGACGTCTTTTCGCCGCCAATCCGCACGAATAGATCAAGTCAATCCGTGCGATCTTTTGCAGGAAGGGAAGGGTGCATTCTTGGGCACGTTCGTCACGGGAGCGCCACAACCACGCCGTCAGAGCTGCAATACAGCGATTGCAAACTTCGCTCGCGCAACTGAGCTGGGTGCTCGGCATCGTAGAGGGACGCGTTGAACCCAGAGCCCCGTCGCTTGGGCGAAACAAGTGTAATGAGCGCTCCCAACCTACAGCGGACCTCATATGCAGGCGAGGCTAAACACGTAGGTTGCCGTTACATATTGTCGATAAATGAAATTTACAGTTGTCATTTCATATAACAGACTATTAGAGTCTATATTTCATGAATGCCGTCGTGTGTCTGGTCTTTGACACGTCCGACGGGCAGCGGCAGGAGACCTTCATGATCGCGAACGAACCCTCTGTCCTTGCGAACTCCCTTTGGGCGGCGACGGCCCAACCTGTGCCCGATTGCGCACCTTTGGACAGCGCAGCCGAGGCCGAAGTGGTGATCATCGGCGCCGGCGTAACAGGGCTTTCGGCAGCGTTGCACCTGACACAACACGGAATCGACACCATGGTTCTTGAGGCCGAGACTCCAGGCTGGGGGGCGTCCGGGCGCAATGGTGGTCAGTTCAATCCGGGGCTGAAATACGATCCGGACGCGTTAATCGCACGCTTCGGACAAGCCATGGGGGAGCGTATGCTCCATCTATCGGGGAGCGCTCCGGATCTGGCCATGGCTCTGATTGCGCGTCACGAGATTTCCTGCGACGCGCTGCAATCGGGTTGGATCCAGCCGGCTCATGACGCGGCTTCGATGCGGGCGCTGGAGCGCCGCGCAGAGCAATGGGCGCGCCATGGCATCTCACTGCAGCTGCTTGATCAAGAGACTGTGGCGCAGATGATCGGCACCAGGATCTATATTGGCGGATTGCTGGATCCGCGCGGCGCCAATGCGCACCCATTGAATTACACGCTTGGTCTGGCGCGAGCGGCCCGGGCAGCGGGCGTGCGCATTCATGCAAAGACTCGTGTTACTTCATTGAAAACTAATGGAGACTTTACGCTGGTCCAGACCGCCGCAGGCCCAGTTCGGGCGCGGCGCGTGCTGATCTGTACCAATGCCGAGACAGACGGGCTGTGCCCTCCGCTGGAGCGAACTCTGGTGCCCGTACGCTCGGTGCAGGTGGCGACAGCCCCTCTGCCCGACGATATCCGCCGCACCATCCTGCCGGGGCTGCAGGCGGCCTCGGACAGCAGACGGGTGATGGTCTATTACAAGATGGATGGGGCAGGGCGACTGCTAATGGGCGGGCGTGGCGACTATAGCAACGCCACCACCGCCAAGCTGCAAGAGAACCTGCGCCAAGTCAGCCGCAAGATGTTCCCGCAACTGGGGAATGTGCCCTTCGAATATGCTTGGGGCGGGTATGTGGCGATGACAGCCAGCCATCTGCCGCATCTGTCACGGCTGGCTGAAGGGGTGATGTCGGCGACGGGGTTCAATGGGCGGGGACTGGCGCTTGGAACTGCGATGGGAAAGGTGCTGGCCGACTGGGCTGCAGGCGTGCCCGAGGCGGCGCTCGACTTCCCAGTCACGCCCGCGCGACCGCTTCCTTTCCATTTCTTGCGCAAGCCCGCCGTTCGCTCTGCTGTGGTGCTATTTCGCCTGCGCGACACACTGGGGCTCTGAGTCTTGAAAATGTGAAGAGGCGCACGGAAATTTTACTAAAAATGAAATTTTATGTTGCCATTTCATTTTTAGCACTTAAAGTCATAATTATTCACGAAACCGGCATGGCAGGAAACCAAATGCGCCCCAGACACGCCCTGACAAACGGAACCGGTTTCCGGGCAACGATGTCGCTGCCCGGCGTGCTGGTCACTTTCGGACTGGTGCTGTTTGCGATGGTGCTTGTGGTGGCTCTGGCCTTCCGGATCAATGACGGTGCCTTCCTGAAGGGGCCAATGTCACTCGCGAATTTTATCACGATACTGACCGATAGCCTCTATGCGCGGGTGATGCTGCGCTCGCTGTGGATCTCGGGGCTGGTGACGCTGGCGACAGTGGCGACCGCCTATCCGGTAGCCTGGTATCTAGCCTTCCATGCGGGCAAGCGACGTGGCCTGATCTTGTTTCTGGTCACCTTGCCGTTCTGGACAAGCTACCTGCTGCGAGTCTTCGCCTGGAAGGTGGTCCTGGCCTACAATGGGGTGCTGAATTCGGCCATGGTCAGCCTAGGGATCTGGGACCAACCATCGACCGCGTTCCTGAACAACCCCACCGCCGTCATCATTACATTAGCCCATGCTTATGCTCCGTTCGCAATCTTGCCGATCTTTGTGGCGCTGCAGACGATCCCGAGATCGCTGATTGAGGCATCTTCCGACCTCGGGGCGAGCCGGACGCAGGTTTTTGCCCGCATTATTCTGCCGCTGTCGATGCCCGGAGTGCTCGGCGGCGCGCTGGTCGTCTTCGTACCTACCATTGGCGACTATGTGACACCTGCCATGCTAGGAGGCCCGTCGAGCACGATGATCGGCAATCTTATTCAAGCCCAGTTTGGCAAGGCCAACGACTGGCCCTTTGGCGCGGCGCTGGCCGTGGCCACAATGCTCGTGATCCTGGTCGCCGTGATTTTGCTGCGTCAGGCCGACCGTCGCTGGGGGAGCCGCGTATGAAATCCTCGCGTATCCTGCCCGCCTATGTAGGGATCTATATTGTCTTTCTCTACTTGCCGGTGGCGCTGATCCCGCTGTTCTCTTTCAACGACGCGATTCAGGCTGCCTTTCCGCTTAAGGGCGTCACGTTGTCTTGGTATCGTACGTTGTTGGAGACCCCGGCAATTGGCCAGGCACTGATCAACAGTCTGATCATCGCCACAGCCGCAGCCGCGATTTCCACGCTCTGCGCTACCACGATCTCTTATCTCGACGTTTTCCCACGGCCGGTTCTGTCGCGGCTGGTTTCGGGGCTGGCGCGAATGCCGATCCTGATACCGGGCGTAATTGTGGGGATTGCATTGCTGATCCTCGTGAACCTCGCGGGGCTTGGCCCCTCACGCCCGGCGATCGTGATGGGGCATGTGCTGGTCTGCCTGCCTGCTGCGGTGACAGTGATCCGCGCGCGCTTCGTCGCGATCCCGCAAAGCTTGGCCGAGGCTGCATCCGACCTTGGCGCCTCGGACTGGACGGTGTTTCGTCGTGCGATCCTGCCATTGGCCGGGTCCGCCATCGCCTCGGCCTTCACGCTGGCCTTCCTGACCTCGTTCGATGAATTCATCGTGGCCTATTTTCTTTCCGGCACTGAACCCACCCTGCCGCTTTATATCTGGAGCCAGCTGCGCTTCCCGAAATCGCTGCCCGTCGTGATGGCGCTTGGCACGCTGATCCTGCTGGCGTCAGTCATCTTGGCGACGCTGGCTGAGGTTCTGCGCCGCCGCAGCCGGATCTGACAGGCACATCCCCAAAGAAAAAACGAAACGATAATCAACAACACGGAGGTCCAAAAATGAAACAAGAATTCCTGCTCACGACATCCTTGGCCGCATTGGCGATGCTAGCGGCTCCAGCTTTGGCTGACGGCAAACTGGCATATTTCACTTGGTCTGGCTATGAGCTGCCAGTCTTTCATGAAGGGTACACCGCCGCCCATCCCGACGCGTTGGATGTTTCGGTTTTTGGCGATGACGACGACGCCTTCACCAAGGTAAAGGCAGGCTTCCATCCGGATCTGGCGCATCCCTGCTACGACAAGATCGCGCGCTGGAACGCCGAAGGCCTGCTGCAACCGATCGATACCTCGCGCATCAAAAACTGGAACCACATCTTCAAGGTCTTCCGCGAACTGCCCGACATTCAGGCCGGTGACGGAAAGGTCTGGATGGTCCCGTGGGACTGGGGCAACACCTCGATTCTTTACCGCACCGACATGGTCGCACCCGACGCCGAAATGAGCTGGAATATGCTGTGGGATCCGCAATATGCGGGGCGCCTTGCGACCATTGACGCGGTGCATGACACGCCACTGGTTGCAGCTGTATTGACCGGGGTGAACCCGTTCGACATGTCCGACGCCGATCTGGAGACGGTCGCCAACAAGCTGCGCGAACAGCGCCCGCTGCTGACCACTTACACCACTGACATGACCTCGATCGAGCAGTCTCTGGCCTCGGGCGAGCTTGCCGCCGCGATGACCTGGAACGCCTCGGCCGTGGCGCTAAAGGCGCAAGGCGTGCCGGTCGAGTTCATGAATCCGAAAGAGGGTATGCTGACCTGGACCTGTGGCTTCGTGATGCTGAAGGATGCGCAGAACGTTGATCTAGCCTATGACTTCATCAACGCTCGGCTCGATGCGAACTCGGGCAAGCATCTGATCGAAGATTACGGCTACGGGGCTTCGACCGATAGCGCCTTTGCGGAAGTCCCCGCCGAGACGCTCCACGAGTTGAAACTGCCCGCAGATCCGCAGAAGATGCTGGAGACGACCATCTTCACCGGGCCAATGAAGCAGAACGACGCGCTCGCCAAGATGTTCGAACGCATCAAGGCCGGTGGCTGAAACAGCGGGGCGCCGGCAATCGGCGCCCCTTACCTACCGCGACGACAGGAACCCTATGACCCGTGATACCCCCCCCTCAGCTGAAACAGCGCGCAAGCCTGCGGACAGCAATCTGGCCGACATTCTGGTGGGCCGTCGCTTGCGCGCGCTGCGACTTGAAGCGGGGCTTTCGCTCGCCGATCTGGCCGGGCAGGCCGGGATTTCGGTTGGCGCGCTCAGCCAGATCGAGCGCGGGGTCTCCTCGCTTCGTGTGCGCACGATCTGGCCGCTGGCCGCCGCGCTGGGGATTGAGCCCTCGCTGTTGCTGGACGAGGGGTCAGAGGGGAATGACATCTACTGCGTCCGCGCCCAACGCCGTCGTGATCTGCCGGTACGTTCCGAAGGGATCCGCAAACAGTTGCTGTCCCCCCCCGGCGCCACCCTCACCGGGATGACCGTCGAGATCGAGCCGGGCGGCGGCACTGCCGAGGCCTATGCACATCAAGGCCACGAATTCGGGTATGTGATGACCGGCTCGGTAGACCTGATCATCGACGGCACCACCTATCTTTTGCGCCAAGGCGACAGCTTTGCCTTTCGCTCGACGCTGCTTCACGCTTTCAGCAATAACGGTGAAGAGCGTTGCGTCATTATCTGGGTGAATACCACCAAGCCATCGGAGATCCGGGATGACTACTGATCCGCTCCTCAGCCTGCGCGGGGTGTCGAAGGATTTCGGCGGCGGCGTCTTCGGACTGAAGGATATCGACCTCGACATCGCCTCGGGCGAATTTGTCAGCCTGCTCGGCCCCTCTGGCTGCGGTAAGACCACCACGCTACGAGTCATCGCCGGATTCGAGCCCGCCACTGCCGGGGAGGTCCTGCTAAACGGGCGCGAGATCGGGCATTTGCCTGCCAATCGCCGTCCCGTAAACACCGTCTTTCAGGATTATGCGGTCTTTCCGCATATGAACGTGGCCGAGAACGTGGGCTTCGGTCTTTCGGTGCGCGGCACCGGGGCGCGCGAGACCACGCGCCGGGTCGCCGAGGCGCTGGAAATGGTGGGGCTGGGCGACAAGGCCAAACGCCCAGTTGCAGCACTTTCGGGTGGGCAGCGGCAGCGTGTGGCGCTGGCTCGAGCCATCGTTTGCGAGCCGCAGGTGCTCTTGCTCGACGAACCGCTCTCGGCGCTTGACGCGTCCCTGCGCGAACAGATGCAGGTCGAGCTCAAGAACTTGCAAAACAGGCTGGGAACTACCTTCATTTTGGTCACTCATGACCAAACCGAAGCCCTGTCGATCTCGGACAGGATCGTGGTGATGAATGGCGGCCAAGTCGAGCAGATCGCCACGCCGGCCGAACTCTACGACCGTCCCGCCACCCGGTTCGTAGCGAGTTTCATCGGCACCATGAACCTGCTTGCGGGCCGCGTCACCGGCGACGGACAGGTCGAAAGCGCGGGTTTTGTGCTGCCGGTCGAAGGCGCCGGAGCGCTTGCTGCGGGGACTGCGGTGACATTAGGCCTGCGCCCCGAAGACCTAATCCTTGCGCCGATTGGCGCTGGTGCGCGGCTGACCGTCAAGACCACGGTCTTCCACGGGCGCAGCCTGCGGGTGATCGGGCGGCTGAACGATGGTGCCGAAGTGGTGCTTGACGTGCAACGTGCCGCCTCGGCCGGGCTGCCCGCCGACGGTGGTGCCGCCGCCCTTGCCCTGCGCCCCGGCGCTGGCGCCATCCTGCTTCCGGCCTGATTGGCCACTGACATTTGGAGACGACGATGACCAACGCCCAGAATTTTTACATCGACGGCGCATGGGTACCCCCCGCAGTCCCGGCCGAGCTTGAGGTGATCAACCCCGCGACGGAACAACCCTATGCGAAGATCTCACTTGGCGCCGAGGCGGACGTGAACCGCGCCGTGGCGGCCGCGCGCGCAGCCTTCGCCGGCTGGGCCGCGACCCCGGTGACCGAGCGCATCGCCGCCGCGAAACGCCTGCTTGCGGTCTACAATGCCCGGTACGAGGAGATGGCGCAGGCGATCAGCCTTGAGATGGGCGCGCCGATCACCTGGGCGCGCGAGGCTCAGGCTTTTGCCGGATCGGGCCACCTTGAAGCGGCGATTGCCGCCGCCGAAACCTTCGAATGGGAGGCTCCGCGCGGCACCACTATGATCCTGCGCGAACCCGTTGGCGTTTGCGGACTGATCACGCCGTGGAACTGGCCGATGAACCAGATCATGTGCAAGGTGGCGCCGGCACTTTTGGCGGGCTGTACCGTGGTCCTCAAGCCGTCAGAAATCGCACCGATGTCGGGGGTGCTCTTTGCCGAGTTCATCGATATGGCGGGTTTCCCAAAAGGCGTCTTTAACCTAGTGAACGGCACCGGCACGGATGTAGGGCAGGTGATGTCGGGGCACCCGGATATCGATATGGTCAGCTTCACCGGCTCGACCCGCGCCGGCATTAGTGTGGCACGTACGGCCGCCGAAACGGTAAAGCGCGTGGCGCAGGAATTGGGCGGCAAATCTCCGAATATCATTCTCCCCGATGCCGATCTTGAAAAGGCGGTGACCGAAGGCACACTCGCCGTGATGAACAACACCGGACAGTCCTGCGATGCGCCAACCCGGATGCTGGTTCCTGCCGAATGCATGGAGCAGGCCATGGCGATCGCCCGCGCCGCTGCGGAAACCGTGGTGGTTGGCGATCCGGCGAACGAGGCGACCACGATGGGGCCGCTGGTCTCGGCTCTGCAATTCGACAAGGTTCAGCGGCTGATCGAGACGGGTATTTCCGAAGGTGCTACATTGGCGACCGGTGGCCTGGGCAAACCAGAAGGGCACGACATCGGCTATTTCGTGAAGCCGACTGTCTTTGGCGATGTCAGCAGCGAGATGACCATCGCACGCGAGGAGATCTTCGGTCCGGTGCTGTCGATCCTGTCCTACACGAACCAAGATGAGGCGATCGCGATCGCCAATGACACGGTCTACGGGCTGGCCGCCTATGTGCAGTCGGGCGATCTCGATCGCGCCCGAGGGGTGGCTCGTCAACTGCGCGCCGGGTCGGTTTATTTGAATGGGCCTGATTGGGATCTCTTCGCGCCTTTCGGCGGCTATAAGCAGTCGGGCAACGGCCGCGAATATGCCGACTGGGGTCTTCACGACTTCACCGAGATCAAGGGCGTTGTCGGCTGGGACTGAGCCCCGCAAGAGCAAAGCGTATGCCGCGCGCTGCCCGATACTGACACGTGTCGGGCGGCGCGAGGCAGGCCGCGACGGTCACCGAAACCGGCCAATGACATGACTGCGGCGAAAGTCTGGAGGGGCTGTATTGGGCCGATATTGACCCCTAGGCCTTTCAATCGCTCGCAATTTCTTGTCCGTTATTGGCGCCAGCAAATCACGGGCAAACTCGGCCTCCCTCTTCGGTTATGAATTGTCGCTATCTGGCGACGGGGGTAGCGCCTCTTTCTGCCGCAAAGAAAATTGCGAACAGATGCCGAACATGGGCTTGGCCTTGGCGCGCGCAAACGCTAGATTGCCGCTATGACCGAGGCTTTTGATGATGATCCCTATGAAGGCGCGATGAGCCTGTCGCAACGTGCCATGTCGGCGCGCGGCACGCCCTATCTGGATGGGCTGAACACCGAACAACGTGCCGCGGTCGAGGCGCTGGATGGCCCGGTCTTGATGCTGGCGGGGGCGGGCACGGGCAAGACCCGCGCGCTGACCTGCCGAATCGCGCATCTGCTTAACACGGGCCGCGCGCGTCCCAATGAAATTCTGGCCGTGACCTTTACCAACAAGGCTGCGCGCGAGATGAAGGAACGTGTCGGCGCGCTTTTGGGCACGGGCGGGGAGGGGATGCCTTGGCTTGGCACGTTCCACTCGGTCTGCGTGAAATTGCTGCGCCGCCACGCTGAACTGGTCGGGTTGAAGTCAAATTTCTCGATTCTGGATACCGATGACCAGATCCGACTGCTCAAGCAGCTCATTCTCGCCGCCGATATTGACGAAAAACGCTGGCCCGCGCGCCAGTTGGCCGGGCTGATCGACGGCTGGAAGAACCGCGCGCTCACCCCTGAAAAGGTGAAGGGGCGCGAAACGGCGGCGTTCAACAATCGCGGCTCAGAGCTGTATGACAGCTATCAAGCCCGGCTGAAAACGCTCAACGCGGTCGATTTCGGCGATCTGCTGCTGCATATGGTCACGATTTTTCAGACCTACCCGGACGTGCTCGAACAGTATCAGCGCTGGTTCAAATACATCCTCGTCGATGAGTATCAAGATACCAACGTCGCGCAATATCTGTGGCTGCGGCTGCTGGCGCAGGGGCATCGCAATATCTGTTGCGTGGGCGATGACGACCAGTCGATCTATGGCTGGCGCGGCGCGGAAGTGGGCAATATCCTGCGGTTCGAAAAGGATTTTCCCGGCGCGACCGTCATTCGGCTTGAGCAGAATTACCGCTCCACCGAGCATATTCTGGCCGCTGCCTCGGGGTTGATCGCGCAGAATGCGGGCCGTCTGGGCAAAGAGCTGTGGACGCAGGCCGAGGGCGGCGACAAGGTGCGTCTGATCGGCCATTGGGATGGCGAGGAAGAGGCGCGCTGGATCGGGGAAGAGGCCGAGGCCATTCAACGCGGCACGCGCGGCAACGCCCCGGTGAGCTTGAACGATCAGGCGATTTTGGTGCGCGCCTCCCATCAGATGCGCGCCTTTGAGGATCGGTTTTTGACCATTGGTCTGCCCTATCGCGTGATCGGCGGGCCGCGGTTTTATGAACGCCTCGAGATTCGCGATGCAATGGCCTATTTCCGTCTTGCGATCAGTCCCGAAGATGATCTGGCCTTTGAGCGCGTGATCAACACGCCCAAGCGCGGTCTTGGCGACAAGGCGCAAAGTCGCATTCAGATCGCGGCACGCGAGAACGGGCTGAGCCTGCTTGATGGGGCCAAATTGCTGCTGCAAGAGGGCGCGCTGTCGGGCAAGGCGGTGGGGCAGTTGCGCCTGTTCGTGGAGAATGTCACCCGCTGGCATGGCGAAATTCGGGCCGCATCGCCCGCGACGGCCAGCACGGCGGCGCTGGATGATGATCAGTTGATCGAGCCCGATGCCGCGGGCGTGGCACCGGCCAATGACTTGTCCCATGTCCGTCTGGCCGAAGCAATCCTTGAGGAATCGGGCTATAGCGAGATGTGGCTCAACGACAAGACGCCCGAGGCGCCGGGCCGTCTGGAGAACCTCAAGGAACTGATCAAGGCGCTGGAACAGTTTGAAAACCTTCAGGGATTTCTCGAACATGTCTCGCTGATCATGGATAATGATAAGCAAGAGAATGACGATAAAATCTCGATCATGACGCTGCATGGCGCCAAGGGGCTGGAATTTCCCGTGGTCTTTCTGCCGGGCTGGGAGGACGGGCTGTTTCCCTCGCAGCGCTCGATGGATGAAAGCGGGCAGAAGGGCCTCGAAGAGGAACGCCGCCTTGCCTATGTCGGCATTACCCGCGCCGAGCAGCTATGTACGATTTCCTTCGCAGGCAACCGGCGCGTTTATGGTCAATGGCAAAGCCAGATGCCCTCGCGCTTCATCGATGAATTGCCCGGTCGTCATGTCGATGTGCTGACCCCGCCGGGCCTGTATGGCGGCGGTATGGGCGGCGGTTTTGGTAGCGACGTGGCCGCAAGCCCGGCGATGGCGGACCGCGCCGCGCGTGCCGATGTCTATAACTCACCGGGCTGGCGGCGTTTGCAGCAATCGACTGCGCGCGGTGGCACCGTCTACAGTTCGCCCAAGCCACGCGGCAAACCTGTGATCATCGACGCCGAAGAGGCTGCCGCGTTCGACATTGGCGATCGCGTCTTTCACAAGAAATTCGGCTATGGCGAGGTGATGGGGTCCGAGGGTGGCAAGCTGGTGGTCGAGTTTGACAAGGCAGGCGAAAAGCATCTTCTGGCGTCTTTCGTGGTGCCTGCCGACAGCGCTGATGACGTGCCATTTTGATCGGCGAACTCGGTTGACAGGCGGCAATTCTGTCCGGGCGTGGGGTGAAAGATAAACGCCTTGGCATGGGTTTT
Organism: Thioclava arctica; assembly: GCF_040892615.1. NCBI lineage: Bacteria > Pseudomonadati > Pseudomonadota > Alphaproteobacteria > Rhodobacterales > Paracoccaceae > Thioclava > Thioclava arctica. The sequence goes on along the minus strand of NZ_JBFRYC010000007.1, from coordinate 18,880 downwards.
GCCGCGTTTTCCAAGCACTGCACGCGCAATCGGGCGCGCGGCTTGCATGGCGCGCCATAGCTCTGCCGCTGGACGCAGCTTCAAGATCGGGCGACAGGGCGTTTGCGACAGGCTTGCAAGCGCCGGGGTAAGGCCCGGAGCTTGTGGATCGGGTAAGATGCGCGCCGTCATTTCGCCCATCAACAGGGTTTCACAAAGTGCACCGGACGCCGTGACAAGGGCATGATCATCCAGCAGAAGATGCACATACATGACCTGCGCGCGGGGCGCGGGACGCACGGTTGCGCCGTTGACCAGGGCCAATGCGGGCACCAGCACCTGATCTTGACCATAGGCGGCCTGCGCCAGCGGGGTTTGCAATAAAACGCGATGCTGGCGGCTTAATTCAAGGGGCAGATGATTGCCGAGAACGCCGCGCTCAAACCAGATCGGGGCGCCCCGTCCCATCGCGCGCACGCGGCGGCGCGACACCCAGCGGATCTGACGCGGGCCGCCATCATGTGTCACCACCCAGTCCCCCGCGCTAAACGTATCGGCGCGGCGCAGGCCATCTGGCGTCGCAATCAAAGTGCTGGCCTCAAAACAGGGGGCTTGATATTCGGTCGTTGCGGATTGGTCCGTGGTGTAAAATCCCGGTGGATTGCCCGCATGGAAGTTGTACCAATACCAGTCTTCCAGATTGAAATCCGGCGACCAAGCCACTTGCGTAAGGTCGCCGTTTCCATCGAGCCCTTCAAAGACGATAGCGTGGCCCTGATCCCCGTCATAGTCGATGTAATCTGATCGCAGCACCGTGGCGTCTGATATCGTTGTGCCGCCATGTCCAGCAAAGCTGACCGTATAGGTGTCACCCGGTGAGAAAACGAACGGCGTTGGATCACCGGGATGCGATTCAATCACCAAATCCTTTGATGAGTTTGGTGGATAATCGAAGGTAGACATGCCCGCCGACGAGTTGACGTTGCTGCCCGTGGATACGGCAAACTGTTCATCAATGGCGTAGATGATCATAGACATCAGACGGGTTCCTACGAAGGGAGCCGTCACTGTAAACGATTATAGTTGTCAAATGGTTATCGGCAAATATTAGCTGGAAAGCCCCGGCACAGCAAACCCTGCCATCTGCCACAAAAGCACGAAGTTCAGCGCCAAAACCAAGCCCGCGCCCAATCCGGCCAGCCACAAAACCGGGCCCTGCACGACAAACTCGCCCATCACATCGCGCCGACGCGCAAACAAGATCAGCGCGACCATCGGCACGGGCAGGGCGATCGACAGAACCACTTGGCTCATCACCAGCGCCTCGGTCGTGTTCACGCCCATCGCCACCACGACAAAGGCGGGCAGCATGGTGATTGCGCGGCGCAACCAGACCGGAATTTGGCGGCGAATAAAACCTTGCATGATCATCTGGCCCGCCATTGTACCCACCACCGAGCTCGACACGCCCGAGGCGATCAGCGACACCAGAAACGCCGCCGCCGCCGCCCCGCCCAAAAGCGGCGTCAGCGTGTGATAGGCGGTCTCGATCTCGGCGACGTCGGAATGGCCTTGATGAAAGGCCGAGGCCGCCATGATCACCATCGCCATATTCACCATTCCCGCCAGCGCGAGCGCGATGATCACCTCAATGTTGGAAAAGCGCACAATGCGTTTCTTTTCAGACGGATCCTTGGTGACGGCGCGATGTTGGGTCAGCCCGGAATGCAGGAAAATCGCATGTGGCATGACGGTCGCGCCGATGATGCCCACCGCGATGGTCAGCGCTCGCGCATCGGGCAGATCGGGCGTGCCAATCCCCATCAGAACGCCAGCCCAATCGACGGGGGCGATGAACATCTCGATCAGGTAGCTCGCCCCAATGATCATCACCAAAGCGCCGATCACCAACTCCATCGGGCGAAAGCCGCCGCGTTCGAACATCAAGATCGCGTAGGTCACGATGGCCGTCACCCCCATGCCCCAGATCAGCGGCCAGCCAAATAGCAGCGACAGCCCCAGCGCACCGCCCAAGAACTCTGCCAGATCGGTGGCCATCGCGGCGATTTCCGACACGATCCACATCGCGATTACAGCCGGACGGGGGAAATGTTCGCGCGACAGCTCGGCCAGGTTCATCCCCGACACGATCCCGACGCGGGCCGAAAGCGCCTGAAACAGCATCGCGATCATATTCGCTACAACCACCACCCAAAGCAGCCCATAGCCATAGCCCGCGCCTGCCTCGATATTGGTCGCGTAATTGCCGGGGTCCATATAGGCGACCGATGCAATCACCGCAGGGCCAAAGAACAACAGCAAACCGCCACGTCTGCGCCCGGCCAGAACATCTGACATCTTGAGGCGGGTGCGGTCTGAAAGGCCGTGTGTGCTCATGGGGGGGCTTTCTGTCGGGGCGATCAAAAACAAAAGTCTTGCGGAATGTAGCCTTGGCTACAATTTTATCAAGGGGCTAATTTCAATGCTGAAAGAGTGTCACCCAGATACAAGTTTCCCTTGGCAGGGCAGCGCCAGCACGCTACGAAACAGGCCCCGAAAGGCTTGCCGATGACCGAGACAGATCCGACCCAGACCAAGGGCTTTGACCGTGCCAGACAGGCCGCCTCGCGGGCGCTGACGGAAGATTACGTTGAGATGATCTCGGATCTCGCGGCGGAATTCGGCGAGGCGCGCATCACCGATTTGGCGGCGCGTCTGGGCGTGGCGCATCCCACGGCAACCAAGGCGGTGGCGCGGCTCAAGCGCGAGGGGCTGGCGGTATCGCGCCCCTATCGCGGGGTGTTTTTGACCGAAGAAGGCGAGGCGATGGCCGAAAGCGTGCGCGCGCGTCACCGGGTGGTCGTGGCGCTGCTGCGTGCCGTGGGCGTGCCCGACGAGGTCGCCGAACTCGATGCCGAGGGCATCGAGCACCACGTTTCCAGCCGCACTTTGGCGGCGTTCGAAGCCTATCTGACCCGCAAAACGGATTAATCGGGTAGCATTGAGCCGCTTTGCACGAAGCGTTCGTGCCAGCTCAGCGCCTCTCCCAGCAGATTGGGCGCGTGCCCCCCGAACGAACCTTTCTTGGCGCGCTCATAATAGTCACGCAACATGTCGCGATAGGCGGGGTGGGCGCAGTTGGTGATGATCTTTTCGGCGCGCTGACGCGGCGAGAGACCGCGCAGATCGGCCAGCCCCTGTTCGGTCACGATCACCTGCACGTCTTGCGCGATATGATCGACATGCGCGGCCATCGGCACGATCGCAGAAATCTTGCCACCCTTCGCCACCGAGGGTGTCATGAAGATCGACACATAGCCGTTGCGCGCGAAATCGCCCGAGCCGCCAATGCCGTTCTGAATGCGCGATCCCATGATCTGCGTGGAATTCACATTGCCGTAAATATCAGCCTCGATCATCCCATTCATCGCGATGCAGCCAAGGCGACGCACCAGTTCCGGATGATTGCTGATCTCTTGCGGGCGCAAAATCAGCTTATCGCGAAAGGCCTGCGCGTTATCGTTGAAATACTGCGCTTTTTCTGGCGATAGCGAAAACGCCGTGGCGCTGGCCATGCGCAGCTTGCCTGCCTCGATCATGTCCAGCATGCCGTCCTGAATGACCTCGGTAAAGGCGGTCATCTGGTCAAAGGGAGCCTCGATCAAACCCGCCATCACCGCATTGGCAACATTGCCCACACCCGATTGCAGCGGCAACAGACCACGTGGAATGCGGCCCAGTTTCACCTCATTGGCGAGGAAGTCGATGATGTTCGCAGCAATCGCTTCGGCCACCGCATCGGGTGGGCTAAAGGGGGCGTTGCGATCTGGTCCGTCCGTCTCAACCACCGCCACGATCTTGTCGGGATCCACGCGAAAATGCATTTGCCCGATCCGGTCATCGGGCTTGATCAGCGGGATCGGCACGCGATTGGGGGGCAGGGCGGTGCCGTAATAGATGTCATGCATCCCGTTGAGCGCCTCGGACTGCCAGCTATTGACCTCAAGGATGACTTGATCGGCCTGCTCCAGCCACGTCATGTTGTTGCCGATCGAAGACGACGGGATCAGTGCGCCATCCTCGGTGACGCCCGAAATCTCGATCACCGCTGTATCAAGCTTGCCAAGGAAACCCATCCACGCCATCGGCGCGACTTGGCTGAGATGCATGTCGAAATATTGCATCTGGCCCTTGTTGATACGCTCGCGCGCGATCGGGTCAGAGTTGTAGGGCAGGCGAAATTCGATGCCATCTGCCTTTGCCAGCGCGCCGTCCAATTCGGGCCCCGTCGAAGCGCCCGTCCAGATCGACACCTTGAATGGGCGTCCTGCGGCGTGCTCGCCCTCGATCCGTTTGGCGAGCGCCTGGGGGACGGCCTTGGGATAGCCCGAACCGGTAAACCCGCTCATGCCGATCACCGCACCGGGCGCGATCAGCATCGCTGCATCCTCGGCGCTCATAAGCTTTTCGCGAAATTTGGGGTGGCGCAGGCGCGGGTTGTTGGACAAGGCGCGTCCTCTTTCTGACCTTGTGGCAGCCGTATGCCATTGCATGCAGCCGTTTCGCGGAAAAATTGCGCGCCGCAGGGGGATTGTCCATGCTGGATCAGCTATGCGCTGTTTGCATGGCTCCAATCTCTGACTGAATAGGCACGTTAGAGCGCGGCAAACAGCGTCGATAACCGCTTGGCCTCATCCGCCAATCCCCAAGGCGGATTGATCACGAACATCCCCGAGCCAATCATGCCATGTCCGTCCCGCGCCGGTGGAAAATCGACCTCATGGCTCAACGCATCGGGGAAATTCGCGGCCAAATTTGCCACCATCGCGCGTTGCATCCCCGAGGCCAGACGCGGATACCAAAGCGCGATCACCCCAACGTTCCACTTTTTTGAGACCTGCGCCATGACACGCGGGATCGCATCATAATCGGATTTCACCTCATAAGAGGGATCAATCAACATCAATCCGCGCCGTGGCGTTGGTGGGCTCAGCGAAATCGCCATCTCCAACCCATCCGCCTTATGCAAGATCGCGCGCCTGCGCCCGATCGCCTCGCGCAGGGCCTCATATTCCTGCGGATGCAATTCGCACAGATGCAGCGTATCGCTGCGCCGCAACAGCGCTTGCGCGATCAGCGGCGAACCGGGATAGGCCTGCGCACCATGCGCCGCGCGCACCGTTTCCAGCGCGCGCGCATAGGGGTGCTCGGGCGCAAACCAGTCCAGATCGGCAATCCGCGCAATCCCCGCCGCCGCCTCGCCGGTTTTCACGGCTTCCGCCCCATCCAGCGCATACAACCCGCGCCCGGCATGGGTCTCGATATAGCTCAGCGGCTTGTCCTTGCGCGTCAGATAGTCAAGCGCGCAAGCCAATAGCGCATGCTTGTGCACATCGGCCAGATTTCCCGCGTGATAGGCGTGTTGATAAGACAGCATCGGCAAACTCCTTGCAGACTACCTGCCCGCCCGGCCGGGCACGCGCAAGCCCCCTTCATCTAGCAAGAAATACTCCGGGGGAGGCCGCAGGCCGGGGGCAGCGCCCCTTTTTGTTTGCACATGTCGCCATCCGGCGACGGGGGCAGCACCCCTAACGCAGCTCCAGACACAAAAAAACGGCGGCACCCAGGGAGGAGGAGGGTGCCGCCGTCTTTAGCTACCTCGGGTCTCAGGGAGGAGGAGAGACCCTTCGGTATGATCGACGCCACTCCAGGGAGGAGGAGAGGAGTGACATCGCAGCCTCGGGTCCAGGGAGGAGGAGAGGACCCTCGGTATTCCTTGTGGCGACACCCTCAGGGAGGAGGAGAGAGGGTGCCGCCGAAACGATCGGCCCAGGGAGGAGGAGAGGGCCTTTCGTATTAAAGTGGAGCATTTGCTCCGGTGTTCAAGTGCTGCGCTGCAGCATGCGACAGCCTGTCGCAGTTTGCCCGCTGAAGAATAGGCGGCGACCTCAGGGAGGAGGAGAGAGCTCGCCGCCTTCTCAGCGCGATTCCCAGGGAGGAGGAGAGGGAACCGAGCAGCTCGTTCCGGCATCAAGGCATCGCGCCAAGTCGGGCCGGTATCTTTGTGGCGACACCCTCAGGGAGGAGGAGAGAGGGTGTCGCCGATTTCCGAGCCTCAGGGAGGAGGAGGAGAGGCTCAGGAATTCAATTACTTACCGTATGCGGCCTCATAGGCCACGCGGGTGATCATCGAGGCATGCAGCCCCAGATCGTCCAGCTCACGCCCATTCAGCGAACGCAGTTCGCTCAACGTCTGGCGGTACACTTTACGACGTGCCAGCGCCTCGGAAATTTTGGTCATGACGCCGCTTAGGCCATGTTCAGAGATACGAATGTCTTGTACGAGTGCCATTGCTTTAGCCTCACTCTTTCCTACTGGGCCCGTGCGGATTTTCCGTCTTGAGGCCCGTGTCTGTTACGATGCGTTTTCTATCGCGTTGGCCTTAAGATGAGGTGAATGCTGCGATTGCACAATGGCGGAGGTGGGCAATGCCGCTATGCAGAAAATGCATAACCGATTCTGACCCATTTCGGGGCCATTTCGGCAAGATATGTGCGCAGCTTCAGTTTTGGCGGTGGGTTTCCTGACCTTTCAGATAGGTTCGCCCCTTGAACCCCGAGGCAAAAACGCCACAGTCGGCGCGAAACGGGTCAGCAAGACATCTGCGCCCGGAAAATGAGCAAGGAGAAATTTGCATGGCTTTGGGCAAAGAAGAGGTGCTGTCGGCGCTGCAAGGGGTGGCTTTGCCTGGCGGTGGCGATGTGGTGAGTCGCGATCTGGTGCGCGCGTTGGCGGTGCAGGACGGCACGGTGCGATTCGTGCTGGAAGGGGCGGCGCAGCCCGAACTGGAGGCGATGCGTCCCGCGCTCGAGGCGGCTGTGCGCGCGCTGCCCGGTATTATTAGCGTGACGGTCGTTGTGCCCGCAGGCCCGCCGCGCGGGCTTGGCAACACGGCGCAACAGCAAAAAGGCCCCGCGATTGGCGGTCATGCCAAGCCGCAATCGGGGCCGCAAAAAGTACCCGGCGTGAAAACGATTCTCGCGATTGGCTCGGGTAAGGGGGGGGTGGGGAAATCCACCGTCTCCTCAAACCTTGCCGTCGCGCTGGCGCGCGCGGGCAAGAAGGTCGGGCTGTTGGATGCCGATATCTATGGCCCCTCGCAGCCACGCATGATGGGCGCCACGAAGCGCCCCGCCTCTCCCGATGGCCAGACGATCCTGCCGTTGCAGGCCCATGGCGTCACCTTGATGTCGATCGGCTTGATGCTGAAAGAGGATGAGGCGGTGATCTGGCGCGGTCCGATGTTGATGGGCGCGCTGCAACAGATGCTGTTTCAGGTGAAATGGGACGAATATGGCCCGCTGGACGTGCTGTTGATCGACCTGCCGCCCGGGACAGGGGACGTGCAGCTTAGCTTGTGTCAGAAAACCACGCTGGACGGCGCGATCATCGTATCCACCCCGCAGGACGTGGCGCTGTTGGATGCCAAGAAGGCAATCGACATGTTCCGCCGCCTCAAGGCCCCCATCGTCGGACTGATCGAAAACATGTCTACCTATATCTGTCCCAATTGCGGGCATGAGGCGCATCTGTTTGGCCATGGTGGGGTTGCTGCCGAGGCGGCGCGGCTGGATCTGCCCTTCCTTGGCGCGTTGCCGCTCGACCTTGAGGTGCGATTGGCCGGAGATTCGGGTACGCCGATCGCTTCGGGGGAGGGGCCGGCTGCGCAGAGTTACGCTGTATTGGCGCAGGGCTTGATCGCTCAAGGGCTGATCTGACCGCGAAAAGGGTATCATATAGAGAGGGAAAGCGGCGTCCTTTTGGGGCGCCGTTTTTCTATCTGACGCGGCGTTTGGGTGAGGCATGGGAATTCATGGCACAGTATATGGGAAGTCACGGGGGTGTTTTCGGTCCGTGACGTCATTTCGCGCCGAGATTCGGAGGAGTCACGCGCTTATCACGTTGAATATGGCCGAATCACGGTTGCGTGATGGGGTGTGATGTTTGGCTCTGAGGGGGTGATCCGGGGGGATCGGGGCGCATTCTGGGATTTTATGGGGAAAAATCGGAAAAAATTTGGAACTAATTTTTATCTATATGTGGTGTTATTCGCCGACGTGGCGTCAACAGTTAGTAGAATTCACCTACTAAACTTTGTTTTTAAGGCGACTCCGCCGCAACATCTAGGTCAAAAAGAGCAAGTTTTTTGTTGCGTGCCATGAATTCCCGTGGCATCCCTTGTTCATCGGAAGCGAAAACAAACGAGGCACTAAGACCTCACGGCGAAATGCAGGTTTCATACAGGCTCTCGCTTCACGAAAACAAAGAGATCCGGCGCGCGGGCGAGCAGACATCCCCCCAGGTGGCGCGTGTAGTCGGACATACCCAGTGATGGGACGAGGGCGGCGGATTGAGCAGTGGCAGCAGCTCAGTCCGCCGTTTTCCATTCGGGGCCTTCGGGTCAGGGACAGGTTAAGGAGCGCGCGGTTTGGCGGGCATGTTCATAGGCGAATACACCTTCAAGGTGGACAGCAAGGGTCGCGTGTCGATTCCCGCCCTGTTTCGTCGTGAGCTCGAAGAGGGCGACCCCCAGCGCCCCAATGTAGACCGCCCGCGCATGGTTATCGTGTTCGGCTCTGACAGCCAGAAAATGCTGCAAGTCTACACCCAAACAGCCTTTGAGACTTTGGCCGCGGATATCGCCGCGATGCCGCGCGGGTCGAAAAACCGCGTGATGCTGCAACGTCTCGTGCTGTCGAAATCGCACCCGACCGAGGTTGACCCGGATGGGCGTCTGGTATTGCCCGCCGCGCTGCGCACGAAGATTGCGCTGGAGGGCGAGGCGAAATTCACCGGGGTCGGTGAGACCTTTGAAATCTGGAAACCCGAAACCTTCGACGCCGTTGACGCGGCACAGACCGAGACTTGGGTCGAAGAGCAGGGTGAAGATTTCGACCCCCTCAGCTTGCTATACGCGGAGTGAGCGATGTCGGATCGGGACGCCAAACCAACCGCGCCCCCCCATGTTCCCGTGCTGTTGCGCGCGCTGCTCAAGGCGGTTGCGCCGGTCTCGGGAACCTGGATGGATGGCACTTTCGGGGCAGGGGGCTACACGCGCGGTCTGCTTGAGGCAGGCGCGGATAAGGTGATCGGCGTTGATCGCGATCCCGCCGTGTTCAAGATGGCGCAAAGCTGGCGCGATGAATATGGCGACCGGCTGGAGCTGGTCGAAGGCACATTTTCTGACATGGACCGCTATAGCGATGTGCCGCTCGATGGGATCGTTCTGGATCTGGGCGTCTCCTCGATGCAGCTCGATCAGGCCGAGCGCGGGTTTTCCTTCATGCGCAACGGCCCGCTCGATATGCGGATGTCGCAAGAGGGCCCCTCGGCCGCCGATCTGGTCAATAGTCTGGATGAGGCCGAGCTGGCCGATATCCTGTTCCAATATGGCGAAGAACGCGCCTCGCGCCGCATCGCCAAGGCGATTGTGGCCGCGCGCCAAGGCACCCCGTTTGAGACCACAGCGAAGCTTGTGCAGGTGATCGAATCTTGCCTGCCGCGCCCCAAGCCCGGTCAAAGTCACCCCGCCACGCGCAGCTTTCAGGCGATCCGCATCGCGGTGAATGACGAATTTGGCCAGCTGATCGCGGGGCTGGAGGCCGCAGAACGTGCGCTCAAACCCGGCGGGCAACTCGCCGTGGTCAGCTTTCACTCGCTCGAAGATCGGGTGGTCAAACGGTTTATGGCGGCGCGCGCTTCGACCGGGGGCGGCGGTTCGCGCCATGCCCCGATGGGCGACACCCGCGTTCCCGCATTCGAGATTACCGTCAAGGGCGATGGCCCCGATGATGAAGAGCTGGCGATCAACCCGCGTGCGCGCTCGGCACGGCTGCGCGTGGCGCGGCGCACCGATGCACCCGCCATCGCCACCGACCGCAGCCAGTTGGGCCTGCCCGGGCTGGTCGTCGGATCGAAGAAAGGACGCCGCCGTTGAGACATCTTGCTTATCTTGCTACGGCTTTGGGGGTCATGGCGCTTGCGTTCTGGGCCTATCACGTCAATTACGACACGCAGGATCGCGTCGATAATCTGCGCGATCTCAACCGTGAAATTGCGTCGTTGAACGAGGGGCTGTCGGTGCTCAATGCCGAATGGGCTTATTTGAACCGCCCCAAGCGGTTACGCGAACTTGTTAATCTGAATTTCACCGCGCTCAAACTGCTGCCGATGACGCCCGAGCAATTCGGCACCGTGGCCGAAATCGCCTATCCGACCCCGCAGATGGAGCCGATCTCGGCCCCGATCGAGGTCAGCAGCGCCCCGCAGGAGGATCGCTGATGCGCACGCCGCTTCGCCCGCTTGCTCGCATCCTGAACGCGCGCGCCAAAGGCGAAAATACCGATGCGATCGAGCGCGAAAACCGCCGTCTGCGCGGCGAAGTCACGCGCGATGATGCCCGCCAGCGCGCCGAGGGGCGTCTTTTGGTGATGTCGGTGCTGTTTCTGGCGGCGTTTCTGACGGTGGGTCTGCGGATGGGGTCGTTTGCCGCCGCGCGCCCCGAAGAGCCCCAAACCGATGGTCCGCGTGTGGCGATCTCCGCGCAGCGCGCCAATATTGTGGATGATAAGGGCCGCGTTCTGGCGACCAACTTGCTGACGCATGCGCTCTATGCCCAGCCGCCGCTGATGATTGATCCGATGGGCACAATCGACAAGCTGGTCAAGATTTTCCCCGATCTCAACCGCGACCGGTTGATCAAGGATTTCACGGGCGGGCGCAAATTCGTCTGGATCAAAAAGCAGATCTCGCCCGAGCAGATGCAAGCGGTGCATGACATCGGCGATCCGGGGCTGCTGTTTGGCCCGCGCGAGATGCGCCTTTATCCCAACGGTCATTTGGCGGCCCATATTCTGGGCGGCGCGCGCTATGGCGCTCAGGGGGTCAATTCGGCCGAGATTCTGGGCGTCGCGGGGATTGAGAAAGACTATGATAGCTGGCTGCGCGACCCGGCCAATGGCGGCAAGCCGCTGCGCCTGTCGATTGACCTGACGGTGCAAACCGCACTGGAAGATGTGCTGGCAGGTGGCATGAAGCTGATGCATGCCAAGGGCGCGACGGCCGTGCTGATGAAGGTCAAGACCGGAGAGATCGTCGCGATGACGAGCCTGCCCGATTTCGACCCCAATGATCGTCCCGCGCCGCTGCTCAAGGGCGACCCTTCGGACAGCCCGCTGTTCAATCGCGCTGTGCAGGGCGTGTATGAACTTGGCTCGACCTTCAAGATCTTCGCTGTGGCGCAGGCTTTGGGCGAAGGGTTGGTGACGCCAAACACGATGATCGACACCAAGCCGTTCCGCTTTGGCGGCTTTACGATCCATGACTTCCACAATTACGGCAAGCAGCTTTCGGTCACCGATATCCTTGTGGAATCGTCCAATATCGGCACCGCTCATATCGTGCAAAAGATCGGTCCCGCAGCGCAAAAGGCGTTTTTGGGTAAGCTGGGCCTGCTTGAGCCGACCCCGGTCGAGCTGATCGAGGCCCCCACGGGGCGTCCGATCGTGCCGAGTAAGTGGTCTGAGATGTCTTCGATGACGATCGGCTATGGTCACGGCCTGTCCGACAGCCCGCTGCATCTCGCCGCTGCCTATGCCACGATTGCCAATGGTGGCAAGCGGGTGCTGCCCACGCTGATTGCGAAAGGCGGTCCGCGCAAAGAGGTGAAACAGCAATTCGGCGCTCCTGAGGGGGCGCAGGTCGTTGCGCCGGACGTGGCGCGCAAAGTGCTGGCGATGATGCGCGCCGTGGTGACTCGGGGCACGGCCAGCTATGGCGATGTCGCGGGCTATCAGGTCGCCGCCAAGACCGGCACCGCCGACAAGCCCGACCCGCAAGGGGGCTATTACGACAAGAAGGTGATCTCGACCTTCGCCGGAGTATTCCCGGTCACGAACCCGAAATATGTGCTGGTGCTGACGCTGGACGAACCCTCTGATACCTCGGGCAAGACCCCGCGGCGCACCGCAGGCTGGACGGCTGTGCCCGTCGCCGCCGAGGTGATCCGCCGCGTCGCGCCCCTGATGGGTCTGCGCCCGGAACCGACGACCCCCGATGTGCTGGACGGGATCTCGCTGGTGAAAGCCGACTAAGCCGGGCACACGGTCGCACACAGAGCCGTGCCCAGTGCGTCCCGCCGCCTTGACCTTGGCAGACCGGGCCATGATAAGAACTGCGGGCTGAGTGAGGAATAAAACGATATGGCCGCAGGCACCAAGATGCTAAGCGAGTTGGGGCTGACGCCGTTGAACGGGCCGGACCGTCCGGTCTCGGGGCTGTCGGTGGATAGCCGTCAGGTCAAGCCCGGCCATCTGTTCGCAGCCCTTCCCGGAAGCAATATGCACGGCGCTGAATTTGTGCCCTATGCGCTGCGTATGGGGGCGGGCGCTGTCTTGACCGACCGCGCAGGCGAAGGCGTGGCGCGCGCAGCACTTGCGGGCACCGATGTCGCCATTGTCGTGACCGAAGACCCGCGTCAGGCGCTGGCCTTTGCGGCGGCGCTTTGGTTTGGCCGCCAGCCCGAGACGGTGGTCGCGGTGACGGGCACCAATGGCAAGACCAGCGTGGCCACATTTACCCGCCAGATCTGGCAAGAACTGGGGCTTGAGGCCTCCAATATCGGCACCACGGGCGTTGAGGGCAGCTATACCGCACCCTCGCCCCATACCACGCCTGAACCCATCACCCTGCACCGATTGCTCAGCGATATGGCGGAAACGGGTGTGACCCATGCCGCGATGGAGGCCTCCTCGCATGGTCTCGCGCAGCGCCGCCTTGACGGGGTGACGCTGACGGCGGCGGCGTTCACGAATTTCACGCAAGATCACCTCGATTATCACGCCAGTTTTGATGACTATTTCGCTGCCAAGGCCGGGCTGTTCACCCGCGTTCTGCCCGAGGATGGCGCGGCGGTGATCAATCTCGACGATCCCAAGGGGCGCGAGTTGGCGAAATACATCGTCGCGCGCGGTCAGGAACTGATCGGGATCGGCACTGGTGATGATTGCGAGATGCAGATTCTCGGGCAGCGCTATGACGCGACGGGGCAGGATGTGCGCTTTGCCTGGCAGGGCTGGACGCAGATGACCCGCCTGCCGCTGATTGGCGGATTTCAGGCGATGAACGTGCTTAGCGCCGCCGCCCTTGCCATTGCGTGCGGGGCCGAGGCCGAAGAGGTGTTCGCCACCTTGCCGCGCCTGACCACCGTGCGCGGGCGCATGCAACTGGCCGCGACGCGCGAAAACGGCGCCACCGTCTTCGTCGATTATGCCCATACGCCCGATGCGGTGAAAACCGCGCTATCCGCGCTGCGCCCGCATGTGATGGGCCGCCTGATTGCGATTGTCGGGGCGGGGGGCGATCGTGATGCCACGAAGCGCCCGCTGATGGGGCAGGCGGCGCATGAGAATGCCGATCTGGTGATCGTGACCGATGACAACCCGCGCTCGGAAGACCCCGCCGTGATCCGCGCCGCCGTGATGCTGGGCGCGCCCGAGGCGATGGAAGTGGGTGATCGCGCCGAGGCAATCTTGCGCGGCGTGGATGCGCTGCAACCCGGAGATGCGCTGCTTGTGATGGGCAAGGGCCATGAAAGCGGGCAGGTCATTGGCAGCGATGTCTACCCGTTTGATGATGTCGAACAGGCGAGCCTTGCGGTGGCCGCTCTGGATGGGAAAATCTGATGTCGGTGCTCTGGACCTCTGAGGATGCGGCGGCGGCGACCCAAGGGCGCGCCACGCAACGCTTTGCCGCCACGGGCATTTCCATCGACACTCGCACGATCCGCCCCGGCGATTTGTTCGTGGCGCTAAAAGACGCGCGCGATGGGCATGATTTCGTGCGCGCGGCGTTGGATGCGGGGGCGGCGGGGGCGTTGGTTTCGCGTATCCCCGAGGGCTGTTCGCAAGACGATGCGTTGCTGGTCGTGCCCGATGTGCTGGACGCGCTGCAAGATCTGGGCCGCGCGGGCCGGGCGCGCGCGCGGGCGCGCGTGTTGGCGGTGACGGGCTCGGTTGGCAAAACCTCGAGCAAGGAAATGCTGCGCGCAGTGCTGTCGGCGCATGGCACCGTTCACGCCGCCGAGGCGAGTTTCAATAACCACTGGGGCGTGCCGATCACGCTGGCGCGCTTGCCGCAAGACGCCGATTTCGCGGTGATCGAGATCGGCATGTCCAACCCCGGCGAGATCGCGCCGCTGGCGAAAATGGCGCGCCCGCATGCCGCGATGATCACCACCATTGCCCCCGCCCATCTTGAGGCTTTTGACGATCTGGCCGGGATTGCGCGCGAAAAGGCCTCGATCTTTGAGGGGCTGGAGTCCGGCGGCACTGCCGTGATCCCCACCGGACTTGAGGTCAGCGATATTTTGCGCGCAGGCGCAGCGGGGGCTGCAACGATCGTGACCTTTGGCACCGCGCCGGGCTCTGATTATCACCTGATCAGCGCCCATATCGCGGGCGATGCCACGGTGGTGCAGGCCGAGCGCGCGGGCAAGCCGATGCTGTTCAAGGTGATGACGCCGGGCACGCATTTTGCCTCTAACGCCCTTGGCGTCTTGGCATTGGCCGAGGCCGCGGGCTGCGATCCAACGGTCGCTGCGATGGATCTCGGCGCTTGGGAGCCCCCGGCGGGTCGAGGCCAGCGCCAGCGGATCTATATGGATATCGTGGATGAGCGCGAAAGCTTTGATCTGTTTGATGACGCGTTCAACGCCAATCCAGCCTCGATGGTGGCCGCCCTTGAGGTGCTGGCCGGCAGCACGCCGCGCGATGGGGTCGGGCGCACCGCCAAGGGTCGCCGGATCGCGTTCTTGGGCGATATGCTGGAACTTGGCCCCGACGAGCGGGCGATGCACGCAGCCCTTGCGGAACATCCTGCGATGGCGCGCGTCGATGTGGTGCATCTGGCGGGGCCGCGCATGGCGGCGCTGCGCGATGTGCTGCCGCGCGCCAAACGGGGCGAGTATTTTGAGACCGCCGCAGCATTGGCTGCGCGCGCGCGCCACCTTGTCGATCCCGGCGATGTGGTGTTGGTGAAAGGGTCCAAAGGCTCAAAGGTGAGCCTTGTGGTCGAGGCTTTGAAGAAACTGCGCCAGCCCGGCGCGCGCGATGCGCATAGGGGGAAAGAGTAATGCTTTACTGGCTCACCGATCTGTCCGATGGCGGCGGCGCGTTTAACCTGTTTCGTTATATCACCTTCCGCGCGGGCGGGGCGTTTTTCACCGCATTGCTGTTTGGCTTTATCTTTGGCCCTTGGCTGATCCGCACCTTGCGGATGCGTCAGGGCAAGGGCCAGCCCATTCGCGATGACGGCCCCGAGGGGCATATTGCCAAGGCAGGCACGCCCACGATGGGGGGTATCCTGATCCTGTCGGCGCTGTTGGTCTCGACCCTGCTTTGGGCGCGCCTGAGCAATGGCTATATCTGGGTTGTCCTGCTGGTGACCTATGGCTACGCGGCGATTGGTTTTGCCGATGATTACGCCAAGGTTTCCAAGCAAAATACCAAAGGTGTCAGTGGTAAGATTCGCCTCGGGCTTGGGTTTCTGCTCGCCCTGATCGCCTCGCTGGCCACCTGGTATTTGCACCCGGCAGAGCTGGCAGGTCATGTCGAGGTGCCCTTCCTCAAAAGTGTTGTGCTCAATCTGGGGTATTTCTACATCCCCTTCGCGATGTTCGTGATTGTCGGGTCAGCCAATGCGGTGAACCTGACGGATGGTCTGGATGGGCTGGCGATCATGCCGGTGATGATCGCTGCGGGCACGCTGGGCGCGATTGCCTATGTCGTCGGGCGCACCGATTTCACCGAATATCTGGGCGTGCAATTCGTGCCCGGCACGGGGGAATTGGCGATCTTCACGGCGGCGCTGATGGGCGGCGGGCTTGGGTTCTTGTGGTATAACGCGCCCCCCGCGGCGGTGTTCATGGGCGACACGGGCAGTCTTGCGCTGGGCGGTGCCTTGGGCGCGATCGCGGTGTGCACCCAGCATGAGATCGTCCTTGGCATCGTGGGCGGGCTGTTCGTCGTCGAGGCGCTGTCGGTGATCATTCAAGTCGCTTATTTCAAACGCACCGGAAAACGGGTGTTCCTGATGGCCCCGATCCATCATCATTTTGAGAAAAAGGGCTGGTCCGAGCCCCAGATAGTCATTCGGTTCTGGATCATTTCGCTGATCTTGGCGCTGATCGGACTGGCGACACTGAAAATCCGCTAAAGGCAGGGGTGCGCCTTTGGCGCGGCCCATCCCGTTCAAGACACGCGCGCCCTGTTGCCAACAGATCAGGCTGGTCTTGTCACTGGTTTCGTCTGCAACGCCACGGCTTTGCCCAGTCTTCGTCGAATTATAGCTGTTTGTGCACGCAGTTTTAGCGTGAGTTTGGTCAAATAGTGTTCCCCTCAACGGCGCGCTGGCGAGGGGGCACTATTGCAACAGATCTACCATCCCAAGCGGTATTTCCTCGCCAGAGTCATTGCGAGCAGGCATGGACGTTTTCCGCGACCCTTGAGGCGATGATGCGCCCGGCCGAAAAGATCGACCGCATCACGATGATGAATGTCGGCGGCTTTGGTGGCGCGGGCGCGACGGCCCTCGCGACCCCCGCTGCGTCTTCGCCCCTCAACGGGAATCCCGACGCCTGAACAGGCCGTGCCGGGGCCAATCCTGCGCCCCGGCACGTGCTAAACATAGCCGACTTCTCGGCAACGCGGGGCACCAGATGCGCAGGGCACGCGCGGTCGTGATGTGTCAAAGCCGAATGGACGGGATTTCCAAGCCCGACCGCATAGGCTAAGCAACGGGGGCAAACACCTTATGCGAGGCCCCATGTCCGTCTCTATGCTCTCCACCTTTGTGAAACCGATGCATCCCGAGGGGCGCAAATTCGTCGCCATTTTTGCGGGCATCACCCTTGTGCTGTTCCTGCTATGGGAGCCGCTGGGCTGGATCGGTGTCGGGCTGACGGTGTGGTGTTACTATTTCTTCCGCGATCCGGATCGGGTGACACCCACGCGCGAGGGGCTGATGGTCTCGCCTGCGGATGGGGTTGTCTCATTGCTTGAACCCGCCGTGCCGCCGGTCGAGCTGGGCTTGGGCGATCAGCCGATGATGCGGATCTCGGTGTTCATGTCGGTGTTCAACTGCCATGTGAACCGGCTGCCCGCAGCGGGGCGGATTTCGAAAATCGCCTATCGCCCTGGCAAGTTCTTCAATGCCGCGCTGGACAAGGCAAGCTCGGATAATGAGCGCAACGGGCTGGCCGTCACGCTGCCCGATGGGCGGCAATATGGCGTGGTGCAGATCGCGGGACTCGTGGCGCGGCGCATCCTGTGCTGGTCCAAAGAGGGCCAGAATCTGATGAGCGGTGAGCGCTTTGGCCTGATCCGCTTTGGCTCGCGTCTTGATATCTATCTGCCCGAAGGGGTGACGCCGCTGGTGTGCATTGGTCAAACGATGTGTGCAGGCGAAACCGTGATCGCCGATCTCGACGGCACGGAACCGCAGCGCCAAGGCGGCGTTCGCTAAGCAACAGGGCAGGGGAGCGCAGAATGGAGCCGCATGAAAAAGACCGGATGCCGTTTTTGCAGCTTGTGCCCAATCTGGTCACGATTGCGGGGATGGGTCTTGGTCTGACCGCGATCCGCTTTACGATGGATGACCGGTTCGAATTCGCTGTGGTGCTGATCCTGCTCGCAGGGCTGATTGATGGCTTGGACGGGCTGATTGCGCGCCGTCTGCACGCGACCTCTGATTTTGGGGCGGAACTCGACAGCCTGTCTGACTTCCTGTGCTTTGGCGTCGCGCCCAGTCTGTTGGTGTATCGGTTCGCGCTGGGAGAGACCCATGCGTTTGGTTGGATTTTCGTGCTGATCTATACCGGGGCCGCCTGTTTGCGCCTCGCGCGGTTCAATGTGATGCGCGCCGAGCCCGAATCGATGCGTCATTTCACCGGGGTGCCCGCGCCTGCGGGGGCGGGGCTTGCGCTTTTGCCGATGTTTGTCACCTTCGCCGATCTCGGGGACGCGCGCGCTGTGCCGGCTCTGGTGGCGATTTGGCTCGGGCTGGTGGGCACGCTGATGATCTCGCGGATCAAGACGTTCTCGCCCAAAGCCTTGCGCATCCCGCGGGGGGCTGTCGGATTTGCCCTGATCGGAACGGTGATTGCGGTGGGCATGGTGTTCACCAAGATCTGGCTGCTGATGGTGATTATCGTCGTAATCTATGTGGCGCTGTTGATGCCCGCGATCTGGCGTGCGCGCGGAATGATTCTGCGCGGCTAAGTCGGGCCGACTCGCCTTTGAGTGGCATGACTAAGGCGTTTCCCTGATATCACGACCCTTGCACGCGCGAGTCGCTTTGGAATCGCCCGATTGCGCGCTCAAAACGCCCCCAAGACTCACCGAAAACCCGCAGATGAATCGCTTTCCCCTGGGGGAGGCGGCGCCGATCGGCTTTTCGCAGCGCTGCACTGACGGCGTGTCCGTGCTAGACGCCTGATTTTTCACCAATGAAATAAAGGGGGTGAGAAAAAAATGCGCCCGAAGTGAAAAAAGTGGTTGCGGAGTTTGGGCACTAACCGTAGAAGTCCCCTCACCGAAGCGGCACACAACGCCGCACGGGACGCCAGAAAGACCAGCAGCGCTGGAACGGATGGCACCAAGAATTCGAGGTTTGAGGGCGGGCTGCGCTTAAAGATAAGCGCTTCCGGTTCTTTTTGGCCTCACGCTCTTTGACATTGCTATTTATCTGAAGAGATATGTGGGCGGTTTGGTCGATTTCGACGTTTAACCGTAGCATATCGGCTCATTAGGATTTCGGTCCGATGATATGAGTGTCAGCTTCACT